>NZ_CP129971.1:1807500-2165000 GCF_030503855.1 Marivirga salinae
TTTAAATGATCTCTTTCATGAAGTGTATTTTTCTCACGAATTGAATCAAAGAAAGCCTGATCAAGAAATCTATCAAAATGTTTTAGGCCTGTCCCAAACAGAAGCTGGCAAAGCCCTGTTTATGGATGACTCCCAATTAAATTTGGATTCTGCATCTGAACTAGGAATTCAAACACTACACATTCCTAGAAATAATGGTTTTATAAATTTAGTAGAGGATAAATTATCTAAAATATGATTGAGAAAAATACCCGTTACTATGCAAAGAAAATTATTCTCTTTGTATTAACCTTCATTACTACAACACTAGCAGGTTCGGAATGGGTTACCAATCGTATTATTTTCTATTCTCCCGATTATTCTTGGGCCGATTTCCTTGCAGGGATGCATTATTCAATTCCATTTTTATTCATTCTAACTGTACACGAATTTGGTCACTTTTTTATGGCTAAATACCATAAAGTAGAAGTTACACTTCCTAATTATATTCCGCTTTGGTTGGGATTTATGGGTTCTGTTTCTTTCGGTACATTAGGGGCATTAATTCAGATCGTTGGGCCTATTAAATCCAGAAAGCAGTTTTTTGATATTGGCATTGCGGGGCCAATAGCTGGTTTTGTAGTGGCATTAGGTGTTTTGTTTTATGGATTTACTAATTTACCTGAACCTGAATATATATTTGAGATTCACCCTGAATACGAGCAATATGGAATGGATTATGCCGACCATGTTTATGATGATGAAGAAATAATGAGTATAAGTTTAGGGAATAGTCTACTGTTTAGTTGGTTTGAGAATAATGTAGCTGACCCTGAGCGATTGCCCAATCACAGAGAAATTATTCATTATCCTTATTTGTTTGCAGGCTTTTTAGCACTATTCTTTACAGCTTTAAATTTAATTCCTATTGGTCAGCTGGATGGAGGGCATGTGATTTATGGCTTATTTGGAGCCAAAAATCATCAAATCATCGCCTTTACCCTCTATATGATTTTCACATTTGTAGCAGGCTTAGGATTGATCACTGCTGGAATAGATTTAGGTGATTTTGCTTTATACAGTACCATGTATGTAGGCTTTTTATATTTCTCTTTCAAAGGCTTAGGATTTCAACAATCCACAACCTTAATGTTAGCAGTGGGCATGTTTGTCGCACAATATTTAACATCCTATATATTTCCTTCTGTTACAGGTTTTTCAGGTTATTTACTCTTTGTATTTCTGTTAGGAAGATTGATCGGTGTTAAACATCCAGTCGCCCCTGATGACACCCCACTTAGCACAGGAAGAAAAGTATTAGGCTGGATTTGTCTCATTATTTTCATTATCTGTTTTAGTTTTGAGCCTTTGGTTTTGGAGTGATTGAAACTTTAAAAGCCAAAGTCTTTGAAGGGTTAACCACGAAGTTACACTGAGTTTTACACCAAGAACACAATGGACAGTAATAGGCTGTTAAAACTATTCTTGCCAATACTCAAAAACCATGTAACACAAGAAATGAGTAAATGACACATTAGAATCCTTAAATGGATTATTATTTTCCTTAGCGAAAACTTCGCGCCTTGGCGAGATTCTTTAAGAAGGCGCATCTTTGATGCCTTTCAAGAAGGAAGACTCTGTTGGAAAGTTGAATTTTTCATAATTAAAATACTATTTTTGCGTTCATCAATCACAACAAACCATAAAATTCTGAATGTCCATTCTTGTTAAGGGTCTTATTAAAAAATATGGAGAGCAGACTGCTGTCAATGATATTTCTTTTGAGATCAAGAAAGGAAATATTGTAGGCTTTTTGGGGCCAAATGGAGCGGGGAAATCCACTACCATGAAAATGATCACAGGTACCTTGCCTGCTGATGCCGGAATTGTGGAGGTAGATGGAATAGATGTTGGGCAACAACCTTTAGAAATCAAAAAGCATATCGGATATCTTCCTGAGCATAATCCTTTGTATTTGGATATGTACGTGCATGAGTTTTTACGCTTTTGCGGAGGAATTTACGGGATGTCTGGCAGAGGATTGAAAAATAGAGTGGCTGATTTGGTGGAATTATGCGGACTTCAAAAGGAGCAGAACAAGCAAATTGGAGCTTTATCCAAAGGGTATCGACAAAGAGTCGGACTTGCTCAAGCTTTGGTGCATGATCCTTCTGTTTTAATTTTAGATGAACCTACTACAGGTTTGGATCCCAATCAAATCATTGAAATACGAAATCTAATTTTATCCATTAGTCAAGATAAAACGGTTTTGTTGAGCACTCACATCATGCAGGAAGTGCAAGCACTTTGTAATCGAGCTATCATCATCAAGGAAGGTAGATTGGTTGCAGATCAGTCGGTAAATGAATTAACAGAGGAAAAAGAGAAGTTTACCATTAAAATAGAACTCGAAAAACAGGCGGATTTATCATTTTGGACTACCCATCAAGAAGTCAATACTTTAAAGTTGGTGACTGAAACAGAATATTTATTGGAAACCACAAAAGATATCAGAAAGGAAATTCTGAATTGGGTCACCCAAAACGATGTGGATTTAGTCGGAATTTCATTAGAAAAAGGCAATATGGAAGAAGTGTTTCACAAACTCACCCAAAATAACTGAGCCTATGTGGAGTATTTTTACAAAAGAAATCAACAGCTTTTTAAATTCACTCATTGCCTATCTGGTCATGGGTGTTTTTTTGGTCAGCATGGGATTGTTGGTTTGGGTTTTTCCTGATACTGCCATCTTTGAGTATGGTTATGCCGATATGGGCATTTTCTTCAATTTGGCACCTTATGTCTTAATGTTTTTAATTCCAGCCATTACCATGAAAGCCTTGGCTGAAGAATCCAAAAGCGGCACTTTTGAATTGCTGATGACCAAACCCATTACAGAGCTTAAATTATTATTGGGTAAATATTTAGCAGGTTTGGTGCTAGTGGTGATTTCATTGATTCCCACTTTAGTTTATTATTTCTCTTTGTCTTACCTCAGCAATCCCGTTGGAAATATTGATTCAGCAGGGATAATGGGAGCTTATGTAGGCTTGCTGTTTTTGGTTTCTGCCTATACGGGCATCGGAATTTTTGCCTCTTCCTTATCTGAAAATCAGATTGTGGCTTTTATCATAGCGGTTTTCATCAGCTTTATCTTCTTTATGGGATTCTCTTCCTTAGCGGATTTGCCATTTTTAACTAATGCTAGTATTCAAATTGAAAAAATAGGCATGCTAGCCCATTATGATTCATTAGGGAAAGGAGTCATTGATTTTCGAGATGTGCTGTATTTTCTTTCTATTACAGCATTATTTTTAGGAGCTACTTTTTGGGTTTTAAAATTGAGAAAATGGAATTCTTAAAGAGTAAGTCAACAGAATATACGCTCAAGTTTTTGATCCTGCTCACTTTGGTGATATTGGTAAACCTTGCCATGCGCCATCAGATTTTCCGTTGGGATTTGACAGAAGAAAAGCGCTATTCTATGAATGAAGCGACTATTTCTATGCTTCAAAACCTAGAAGAACCGGTTTATGTGGAGGTTTATTTGGCGGGAGATATAAATGCGGAGTTTAGTCGTTTACAAACTTCCATTAAGCAGACATTAGAGCAATTTAAAACTTATGCTTACGGAAATATGCAATATAGTTTCATCAATCCAGATGAAGCCAGTTCAGCAAATGCACGAAATGAATTTTATAGATATTTAGTAGATAAAGGGATTCAGCCGACCACCGTTTTTGACAGTGAGGAGGGTAGGAAATCCCAAAAATTGATTTTCCCTGGAGCCGAAATTTCTTATGGTGGAAGGAGTTTGCCTGTTATTCTATTAAATGGAAATAATGCAGCAGGGGCTAGCCAAGCCATCACCCAATCAATAGAGAATTTGGAGTATGAATTAGCCAGTACTATTAAAAGCCTTGCAAATCCTGATCGACAGAGTGTGGCTTTGTTTCAAGGGAAAGGAGTGCCTTCAGGAGATGTGTTGAAAGGATTGAATGATGCGGTTTCTTCAAAATACGATTTAATTCCTGTTCAAAATACTGAAAGGCTGTCCAATTTTGATGCTACCATATTTTTAAAACCAACTAAGGGTTTTAACAATTCCGAGCTTTATGATATTGACCAATTTATCATGAATGGAGGAAAAAGCTTGTTTTTCTTGGATGGCTTGATGATGGATGTGGATTCCATTAAGGATTATGGCGCTATGGCTTTACCTATTGAAACCGGGCTTGATGATTTATTATTCAAATATGGTGTTCGAGTAAATAAAGATGTATTGCAAGATGTTAATAGTGGGAATTTCCCAATCGTAACTGGAAATTTGGGCAAAGATCCACAAATTCAATTACTGCCTTGGCCCTATTATATCATTTTGAATAAATATGCTGATCATCCGATTGTAAGAAATATGAATGCGGTTTATGGCAAATTTGTGAGTTCAATTGATACAGTAACCGCAAGCGGGATTAAGAAAACGCCATTGATTTTTACTTCCGATTATACGCGAAAAATGAAAGGCCCCATTCACATTAGTTTTGAAAACTTAAGGGAAGATATTAAACCAGAAAACTTCAATTTGAAAAATGTACCAGTTACCTATTTGCTTGAAGGTAAATTCACTTCTGCTTATCAAAATCGTTTACCTCCTGAAGGGAGAGAGAATTCCAGCACAAAGAATAAAAGTAAGGAAAATTCAATCATAGTCGCTTCGGATGGTGATTTACTGTTGAGTGAAATTGATCGTAAAAATAATCAGCCTTTTCCTTTGGGAGTAGATCCTTATGCAAAACATCCATCTAATTTCGCTAACGATCAATTGATTCTCAATATGTTAAATTATTTATTGGATGAAGATGGATTGATTATTTCTAGGAATAAGGATTTAAAGATTCGTCCTTTAGATAAAGTGAAAGTATCGGAAGATAAAGTATGGTTGCAATTTGTAAACGTAGCTTTACCAATTGTTTTGATTGTACTTTTTGGCATTTTAAGATATTATTGGAGGAAGAGAAAATATTCAAAATTTAATGGCTAAGTCTCAATCAAAGAAAAATATCGTCTTATTATCTGTTTGGATCATTTTAGTTCTGCTGACTATTGTTGCCTACAGCTATAATCCTTATGAAAGAAAATCTACTTCTTTTGAAAAGGATTTGTTTGCTGTTGAAAATGCCAATCAAACAATTTCCCGAATTGAGTTAAATGGACAGGACTTCAATAATACTTTAAAGAAAAATGGCAATTCCTGGACTGTAAATCAAGAATATCTTTTGGATGCTTCCATGCAGCAAGTGTTTTTCAAATTATTGGAGCAAGTCAGTATTCAAAGACCGATAGTAGGGGAGAATTCAGCTAAGATTAAACAAAATGTATTGGACTCTGGAGTGCAGGTCAATATTTATGGGAATGAAAGCTTGTTGAATTCCTACACAGTAGGCGGTGATTTTCAAGCCATGCGCTCTTATTTCGTAAAGGGAGAGGATGTTTATTTGGTTCAATTGCCAGGTTATCAAAGCTATGTAGCAGGGATTTTTGAAGTTCCTGAAAATGATTGGCGTGACCGAGTGATTTTTGATGGTATTTGGCAAGATATGGTCAGTTTAAAAATTGATAAACCAGATAAAAAAGCAGTAGAATTCAAGTATGATAACCGATTAATGCGCATCCAAAACCAGCAGGCAGATACGGCAGAAGTCATGAATTTCGTAGAGCGCTTTAATTATTTCTTCGTAGATCAATTTCTACCTGAAAACCATTTAGCTTTACAGAAAAAAGAAAGTTTTGATAAAGCCGGCACCATTGAAATTGAAGGCTTAGACAAAGATAAAAGTTTAAGACTGGAGCTGTTTAAAAACCCCGAATTCAATGCTTACTTAGTCCATATCAATGGCAAAGAATGGGCAGCAATAAGAAATGAAAGAATGGAGAAGATTTGGATAGAGTTGGAGAAGTTGTAGGGAGTTTTAAGTAATAAGTTTTAGGTTTTAAGTTGTGGAGCCAATATTTTCAACTACCCATATCCATCACCCCCTCAAAAACTCATTTTTCAACTTTTGCCTGCCATTTAAGAATTTTTTATTGCTTAATGCGCTATAAAGTATAGATTTGCAAATTAATTTTTAACTTTGTTGGTAATACAAAATCAAGAAGTTTATAGCTAAGCTTTTGATCAATTTTAAAAGCGAGCCCTAAATAAAAAACTATGAAATTTTTAGTATCCTCATCTGCATTATTAAAGCAAATTTCATCCATCAATGGGGTGATTTCAACCAATCCCATGGTGCCTATTTTAGAGAATTTCTTATTTGAGATTCAAGATGGTCTTTTGACTATCACGGCTTCGGATTTACAAACTTCCATGATTACCGAGATTGATGTAGAATCATCTGAAAACGGAAGCATAGCCGTTCCAGCTAGGATTTTGATGGATACTTTGAAAAACCTTCCAGAGCAACCTGTGACTTTCTCTATTGATGAGGAAACTTACAGCATAGAAATTAGCTCTGATAATGGTCGCTATAAATTAGCGGGGGAGAATGCAACGGATTTCCCTAAAGTACAGGAAGTTGAAAATCCTGATACAGTAGATATTTCAGCAGATGTTTTAGCCACTGCTATTAACCATACCATCTATGCTACCAGTAATGACGAATTACGTCCAGCTATGGGTGGTGTTTACGTTAAATTTGATGAAACCAATACGACTTTCGTAGCAACTGACGGTAACCGTTTGATTCGTTACAGAAGGGTAGATGTAGCATCTGATTCAGGAACAGGTATTATCATTCCTAGAAAAGCTTTATCATTATTGAAAAACAGCTTGCCTGCAGAGAATGTGAACGTAGCAGTGGAATTTAATATGTCTAATGCTTATTTCAAATTCAATAATATCAAATTGATTTGCCGATTGGTAGATGAGCGTTTCCCTGATTATGAAAATGTTATTCCTGCAGAAAATAATATCAAACTGACCATCAACCGTCAGGAGTTTATGTCCTCTTTGAAAAGGATCAGCATTTATGCTAATAAAACGACTCACCAAGTTCGTTTGAAAATCAATGGTAGTGAATTGCAAATCTTTGCTGAAGATTTAGATTTCTCAAATGAAGCAAATGAAATCATGGCTTGCGAGCACCAAGGAGATGATATAGAAATCGGCTTCAATGCTAAGTTCTTAGTAGAAATGTTGAATAACTTAGATAGCAAAGAAGTGAGCATCGACATGTCAGCACCTAATAAAGCTGGTTTACTGTTCCCGTCTGATATGGATGAGAATGAAGACATCTTGTTATTGGTAATGCCTGTTATGTTAAATAATTACGTTTAATTTATTTTTTCTTTGATTATAAAATAAGACGTTTTACATTTGTCAAAATGAATTTCACGCAAAACACATATTATTACTATTATCAAGCCCCGACAGGAATCGGTAATGGTAGTGTTATGCATATTTTGTAAGACATATTTCGAATAGAAAATATACCAAGCCCGGTTCCAATGGAATCGGGCTTTTTTTATGCCCAAATTTTAAACTTTAACATTAAAAATTAATTATTAATACCATGCAACAGATTTATGAAAATTACACAGCCGAAGACCAAGATGTTTGGGGGATACTTTTCAGAAGACAATTTGAAAACATTAAAAAAGTAGCCACCAAAGAATTTGTGGACGGAATTGATAAAATTCATTTTACCGAAAAGGCTATTCCTAATTTTGTAGAAACAAATAAACACCTGAAGGAATTAACTGGCTGGCAGGTGGCTGCTGTACCAGGTATTGTAGATGATGATAAATTCTTTGAGCTGTTAAGCAACAGGATTTTCCCTGCCACTACCTGGTTAAGGACTCGTGAGCAGTTAGATTACCTAGAAGAACCAGATATGTTTCATGATGTATTTGGTCATATTCCTTTGCTTGCAAATCAGCCATTTGTTGATTTCTTACAAGGATTAGCAAAAATTGGGTTGAAGCATTTGGATAATGACTGGGCAATTCATCTTTTAAGTCGAATTTACTGGTTTACGATCGAGTTTGGTTTAATCAGAGAAGAAGGAGATTTAAGAATTTATGGCGCTGGAATTATTTCTTCTCCTGGAGAAACTAAATTCTCTATTTCTGATGAACCAGAGCATTTTGATTATAATGTGGAAGCGATCATAGATAGCAGCTATAGAAAAGATAAGTTCCAGACTAAATACTTTATCATTGATGATTATGAGCAATTATACAGCTCTCTTCCTCATATTGAGAAAGTGATTGAAGATAGGTTACAGAAAGAGCCGATAAGCATTCCTTAGAATAGGGATTGGTGCTTATGGTTGGTGGTATACCAACCATAAGCACATATTTCATTAAACCTTTCAGGTTTTCAAAATCGGAAAGGTTTTTGCCTTTATATCAGTTTATTATTTATCTTTTTTTCTCCTCCTATCCTGAATTTTTCATAAGTTTGATTTATAATGGAGGACAGTTATAAACATCAAGGAATGCGCAGAAAATTGATTCAGAAACTGCGCGAAAAAGGTATTGAGGATGAAAGGGTTTTATCGGCTATGGGGAAAATCCCCAGACATGTGTTTTTTGAAAATGCCTTTTTAGAACATGCTTATCAGGATAAAGCTTTTCCAATCGGACACGGTCAAACTATTTCTCAACCTTATACTGTAGCTTTCCAGTCTGAATTATTGCAAGTAAAACCAGGGGACAAAATATTGGAAATTGGAACGGGTTCCGGTTATCAAGCTTGTGTGCTTTGTGAACTTGGAGCTAAAGTTTATACAATAGAATATCAAAAGGATTTATACGAACGTACCCGAAGATTTTTACCTAAGTTAGGCTATAAACCTCATTTCTTTAGTGGAGATGGTTCTAAAGGAATTCCTGCACATGCACCCTATGACAAGATCATTGTAACGGCAGGAGCACCAAGTGTGCCTTCCGCATTAGTTGAACAATTAAATATCGGAGGATGTCTCGTAATTCCAGTAGGGGATAGTCAAACGCAACAGATGCTTCGTTTAACTAAAGAATCTGAGAAGAAAATTGTAAAAGAAGTATTTTCAAATTTTAGTTTTGTTCCTTTAAAAGGTGAGCAGGGATGGCAATAGAAAAGGCTGAATAAATTATATCCAGCCTTTTACTTTTCTGTTTTTTGAAGTTTAAGGTTTGTGATAAAATTCTACTTCACCGCTGGCAACATCATACATGCCGCCCGCAACCCCAATAGATCCATCATCAAGCATTTCTTTTAATACAGGGCTTTTTTCTTTGATCTGCTGAATGGTAAGCTCTACATTTTTGTCAGCTACTTTTTGCACAAATTCATCATTTTTGGAGCTTCGCTCACCATCTGTTGTTACAGCATCTTTTGCAGGTTGTAGTTTTTTCAACATACCGGTAAGGTTTCCTAACTCTACATTGTCGCAAGCGCCTTTTACTGCTCCACAACTAGTGTGGCCCAATACTACAATTAGTTTTGATCCGGCTACTTTGCAGGCAAATTCCATGCTGCCTAAAATATCCTCATTCACGAAATTTCCAGCAATTCTTACGCTAAAAATATCTCCTAATCCCTGATCAAAAATAAGCTCAGCAGGAACGCGAGAATCAATACAGCTAAGGACTATCGCAAAAGGATATTGCCCATCTCTGGTTTCATTTACTTGGTCTAAATGGTTACGGTCGGCTTTTAAATTTTCTACAAAACGTTTATTTCCTTCTTCTAAAAGAGAAAGTGCTTTTTGCGGGTTAAGTGCCGCTTGACTTTTTTCCGTTTGTGTCTTCATAATTTTTTATATTAATCTTAATTAATGATCTATTTTAAACTGTATTTTTTGTGAAATTCTTCGAAGCCTAATAATTCCACTTCTACATTTTTATATTTAGCACCTTCATTGGAATATAATTCAATTGCCTCTACAACATCAAAATCAATGAATTTTGATTTTCTAGCATCAATTATCACTTTAGAATTCTCTGGTATTTCGTCCAAAGTTTTTACCATACTTGCCTTATTTAAAAAAGATACTTCATCAGATAAAACTAATCGAATTGGCTCTCCTTTTTTATGAGCATCCTTATCAAATGAATAAGTGTTTTTCATGTTCTTCAGCAAAATGTTAAGGAATCCGGCTAATAGACCAATGACAATTCCGATTAATAGATCTGTAAATACGATGGCTACAATGGTGATAATAAATGGGTAAAACTGGCTAGGTCCAACTTTATACATAGCTTTCATCAAATTAATGTTAGCCAATTTGTAACCAGTAACCAATAGTATGGCGGCTAAACTTGCGTATGGAATCATATTGATAATAGTTGGGATAAGAAGGATCGCAACTAGTAATAGTATACCATGTAGCCAAGCCGATAATTTAGTTTTAGCTCCCGAATTGATGTTTACTGTACCACGTATAATCACGGCTGTCATAGGTAGACCTCCAATTAATCCTGCCACGATATTACCCACACCTTGTGCTTTCATTTCCCTGTTTAAAGGTGTTCTTCTTTTCTGTGGATCTAATTTATCTACTGCATCAATACTCAGCAAAGTTTCCAAACTGGCTACGATAGCAATAGTGATGGCAACAGTATAAACTACCGGTTCTGTTAAGATTGACCAATCAGGAAATACAAAAAGATTTTCAAATGAAGTGTCTTCACCTAGGACTGGAATAGTCACTAAATGTTTTTGAGCTAGTGCCATTCCGTTATCCAAAGCCATAAAAATGGCGTTTATCGCAACACCAACAAATACTACTACTAATGGAGCAGGGATTGATTTAATACTATTGTTTTTAATGTAATTCCAACCTATCAGAATTATTAATGATACTATCGATATGATAAAGGCAGTTGGATCAATGTTTTCGAAAGCCGAAACTAATGCGCTGAGAGCATTTTCATTATTACTTTGCCAAAAGTCCAAATCGCCTAAATAATCTTTATCATATCCAAATATATGTGGTATTTGCTTGATAATTAGTAGTATACCTATGGCAGCCAGCATTCCCTTTATTACTGAAGAAGGGAAATAGTTACCTATCGTACCAGCCTTAAGAAAACCTAAAATTAATTGGATAATACCGGCTAAAACTACTGCTACCAAAAAGCCTTCAAAAAAACCTATTTCTTCTATGCCGTTATAAACGATTACAGCCAGTCCTGCTGCAGGGCCTGAGACGGCTAATTGGCTACCACTTAGTAAGGCAACTACCAAACCACCTATTATACCCGTTACTAAACCTGAGAAAAGAGGTGCTCCTGAGGCTAGTGCAATACCTAAACATAGAGGCATTGCTACTAAAAATACCACCAAACTGGATAAGGAATCGTTTTTAAAATGTTTAAAAGTTATTCCTGTAAATTTTGAAAATTTTGATTCACTCATTGTTTAATCAATTATTGATTTCTTTGTAATAAAATATTTGCAGAATTATTTTATAAGAGTTAAGAGTACTTAACACAATAAAATATGTTGATCAATCTGATTAAACTTTCGGTGGGGGCGTGATTTTTAATATGGGAATGGATTGGTAAAGATTGGAGTGAAAGATGTTATTTACCAATGATTCATGTAAAATGTTATAAATAGAGGCTCGATATAAACCTAATGATTTTACATTCAGATGATTGTTTTCATCTTCATTATTTTCTTTTGAGGACTCTTTGCTTTCTTCTTCAAAAATATTCAGACCACTTGTTGATTCTTCACCTAATATATTATTGCTAACTTCTTTATCTTGAAAATCCTCAACAGCATCCAGACATAGCTGGGGTATGAAAGCCACATTAAAGAGACAGATGAAAAAGAAGGTTGATATGGTGATTTGAATAGTTTTCACTTAAAATTTTCAATACTCAAAATTAAGTATTAAAAAATTAAATATAGAATATAAGATACTTAAATGTATATAAAAAGTTTCATATACAAAAGTATTAAGATGTGAGGTATTCTATTTTTAGTGTCTTAAAGTGAATTCTAAATGTTCATGATTTCATGATTTTTGCTTTATAATCAGTTCATTTTGCAAGCCTATCTTTCATAAAAAATTACTATGAAGATCTTATATGCTATACAAGGCACGGGTAACGGACATATTAGTCGAGCTAGAGATATTATTCCTGTTTTACAGCAATATGGTGAACTTGATGTTTTGTTAAGTGGGACACAGGCAGATGTCGATTTAGGCTTTTCAATTCGATACCAATTGCATGGTTTAAGTTTTATATTCGGAAAAAGGGGAGGCGTAGATTTTTTAAAAACTATTAAGAGCATGAAGTTTTTTAGACTTGTAAGTGAAATCTGGTCTCTAAATGTCAGACAATATGATTTAGTTATTAATGATTTTGAGCCGGTTTCTGCTTGGACATGTTTACTAAAAGCGAAAAAGTGTGTTGGATTAAGCCATCAATCAGCGGTGATTCATCCTTTTTCTCCTAAACCGAATAAGATAGATTGGATAGGTTATTTGATTTTGAAATATTATGCTCCTGTAAAAAATGCTTATGGCTTTCATTTTAGGACTTATGCTGATAGAATTAATTCTCCTATCATTCGGGAAGAAGTACGGGCACTAGAAACTAAAGAAGAAAATTATTACACGGTCTATTTGCCTGCCTATAGTGATGAAAGAATAATTCATGTTTTATCTAATCTAGATACTGATTTCAAGGTGTTTTCAAAACATAGTTTTAAAAGAAGAATGGAAAAAAATGTAGAGATTATCCCCATAGATAATAAGCTATATTTAAAGAGTTTGAGTTCTTGTACCGGTCTAATATGTGGTGCAGGTTTTGAAGGACCTTCTGAAGCTTTATTTCTAAATAAAAAATTATTGGTCATCCCTATGAAGGGGCAATATGAGCAGCAATGCAATGCAGTTGCCCTTGAAAAATTAGGGGTTACAGTATTAAATTCTCTTCATCTCAGACATTTAAAAACTTTGAATAAATTTATCGACCAAAAAGAAATCACTCCAATAGACTTTCCAAATGAAACAGAAAAAATTATTGAAAAATTGATCGTAGAAAATGTAGAGCTAGATTATCCAGTTAGGGCTGATTCTTTTTCACTTTCTTGATGGCTGATAATTTTATTCATCATTCCTTCAAAGATGAATTCATGAAATACAAAAATACTATACCAATATAGCCTACCAAATAATCCGTGGGGTCGGAAAGTTGCAGTTTGTGTTATTTTATTTTTGCCTTCTTCATTTTTGGATATCTTAAATTCTAGCCAAGCTTCTCCAGGTAATTTCATTTCAGCAAATAAGAGCAATCGCCCTTCTTTTTTATCGGCTACTAATACTCGCCAAAAGTCTAATGAATCACCTGCAACTAATTGATCATGACTTCTTCTTCCTCTCCTTAATCCAACTCCACCAACGGCTTTATCCATATAGCCTCTTAGCTTCCATAAAAAATTCCAATAATACCATCCGCGATCGCCACCAATTTTCCATATATTTTGCAATACTTCAGATCGATTTCTTTCAAATATGGCAGTTCTTTTATCCATATAGCATCCATAAGTAGGGACTTGGACAAATTCCATTAATTCAGTATTGATTTTTGAACTGGCAAAAGCATCTTTCCAACTAGAAACTACTTCATTTTGAGCAATTCTATCAAATGCCATTTTCACTGCTTCGCTGTAAGTAATAAGTTCTTGGGGAACAATGTCTTCTATTCCTTTATTTTCTACTATAACCTCATTTTTCATGCTGTCAACCAAACTACTTGCAATTTTATAGCTAGTAGCTGTAACAAAATGAAGCCAATAAGAACTTAGGCGAGGAGTTAAAACAGGAAGAGTTATAATATATCTTTTTAATCCTCTGACTTGTGCAAAGATTAAAAGCATTTCTTTATAAGTGAGGATGTCTGGACCGCCTATATCATAGGTTTTTCCATAAGATTCTTCTTTCCCGATAATGCCAGAAAGATAATTAATCACATTTCTAATTGCAATGGGTTGACAGCGAGTTCTCAACCATTTAGGTGCCACCATAATAGGTAATTTTTCTACCAAATCACGGATAATCTCAAAAGAAGCTCCACCTGACCCAATAATAATGGCTGCACGCAATACTGTTAAAGAAGCCTTAGCTTGTGATAAAATAGTTTCAGCATTTTTTCGAGACGATAAATGTTTTGAAAGGGTGTCATCATTTGAAATACCACTTAAGTAAATAATATGTTTGCACTCTGTTTTGTTGATTGCTTCAACAAAATTTTGAGAAGTATTCTTTTCCATTTGCTGAAAGCTACTTGATGAGCTGCCCAGCGAATGGACTAAATAAAAAGAGGCTTCTATATCTTTGGGTAGGTCTTGAAGTTGCTCTGGTTTTAGAAGATCCGCTTCATAAAATTGAACTTTGTCGATGATTTTTTCTTCAAGTTCTATTCTTCTTTTATCTCTGACTAAGCAGATAACATCATGCCCTTGCATTACCAAAACAGGCAATAGTCTTCTGCCTATGTATCCATTTGCTCCTGTCAATAATATCTTCATATGATTGAAACCATTCAAAGTCTGAAAAGTTGTAAGTTTCGTTTATCGATTAAATAGGTGTTGTGATAGAATTTTTCTAGTGAATATAAATGTACTTCATTATATTTAATATATCTTATAATATGTTGTATTAAACAAATAGGCATGAAAAGTTTTAAATTTAAAAATACGGGGAATAGTGCATCCATAAATAATGATATTTGTGTGCTTTTGGTGGGTAATAACCCCATTGAAATGAGCATAATTTATGAAAAACTACATGCCTTAAAGGATAAGATAAAGCATATTGAAACAGCTTTTTCTCAGGAAGATATGATAAGAAAAATCAATTCAATACACCCTAATTGTATACTGTTAGATGATAATATTGGATTAAGTCCATTGAAAGCAATTGTCAATAGTATTAATGAGTTGAGTAAGGAAGCTATTTCAATTACGCTATTAAAATCAAATAATTATCAAGAATTAACTTCAGGCGTTCAAGAGTATTTGATGAAAGATGGATTAGATGAGACAAGAATATATAATTCCTTAAGAAATGCGTTAAGATTTAAGAAAACGCAACAGTTTTTTAGAATCAAGTATTACTCAGGTAAAAGAAATATTAAAAGAATGTTTATATAAAAGCCTCTAAATAGAAAGTGAAGGCTAGTATTTTTTCACCTCTTTTCACTTTAATTTTGATTTTTTTTCCTTCTTTTTTTCTTAGCTTTCTATTTATCAATTCTAAGCTAAGCCCTTTGCCTGAATTACCATTTAAACTTATAATTTTATCTTCCTTTCTTAATCCGGCATCATAAGCTGGTGTATTTTCTCTTACTTTTTCAATTTCGTAATAGGGTTCTAAATAATATTCTCCTTTGGCTACTACAGTCATACCACTCATATCATGTTTGAATTTGGCGGTTTTCAGACTGTTCCGCCTGATATATAATTTATCATTACCATAATCAAAAAATAGTTTAAAATGTTTTAATACACCTCCTCCAATTGTACCGTTCCTCCCCGTAATTTTAATGATATCTTCATATGCTCCTGAATCAGGATAATTGGCCACAACATCTTCTAAAATATATTTATCTAAAGACAGTTGTGGAATTCTTGCGGCATGTCCTTCAATAGAACCGGCAATGCCTGCTCCTAATACGTCTCTTACATTTTTCTCGGGAAGTTGAATATCCTTACTACTATTTTTATGAAGCATTAAGGGATGAGATGCCCCAGTATCAATCATTAGTTTACTTAAAATTTCTGTTGAGTCATTTAATTTAATTTTTTGATAAATATATGGCTTGCTTTGTTCGATTTTCATCTCTATAGATCTATAAAAAAACATAGGCCGGTTGAAAGATTCAGGAAGATAAAATTTCATTACCTCATTTCTATAATCTACTTTAACAATAAAATTTTTAAAGAAATCATAGCCTAAAATTCCGTGAATTTTTATACCCAAGTTTTTTTGAAGATTTAAATAGTCCTCTTTTAATATTAGTAGTGGAATATTGTTACCAGTAATTTTCCCGACTTTTATATTGGTTTTATTAGCGATATAGGCTTCTACTTCTTTAATGCCAGCAGCTCCAATTAGCACTAATTTTCTGTCAGGTTCAATGTTAAGTATGTCGCTATATGTTTTGTCAATTAAAACAGTATTGGTTACTCCAGTATCCACTATAAATTTTAATGGTATAACTCCTTCAAAAAGAACATCGACAATGATTAAATTACTATTTATATCAAAAGGAATGCTGGTACTTTTTTTATCGTCATTTATTTCGAAGCCAAATTTTAAATTTTGCCCTGAAACTTTTTTAATTTCAGCAGTTAATATAAGTAAAGTTAAAAAAGCATAGTATATACACTTTTTAATCATAGTCAAAAATTAAATAATAAATATGAGAAATATACAAAATTACATTGAGCATACTAATCTAAAAGCGACAATAACTTCAAATGATATTGAATTGTTATTAAAGCAGGCTCAAGAAAACAATATTTTTGGAATTTGTGTTCCCCCATTTTGGGTGAAAAAAGCAAAAAGAGATATAGGTAAGTCAGGTATTCAATTAATTACAGTAATTGGTTTTCCATTAGGATATCAGATGAGCCAAGCTAAGGAAGCAGAAGCAGTTCAGGCTATCAAAGATGGAGCGGATGAATTGGACATGGTATTAAATATATCCTCGGTAAAATCTGAGATGATGTGGCCAAAAATTGAGGTTGCTAAAATGGGGAAATTAGCCCATGAGAACGGTAAAATTTTAAAGGTAATTATTGAAACAGCTTATCTTTCGGAACAAGAAATTATGGATGCTTGTAAAATATGTGCTGATGCTGGTGCAGATTATGTAAAAACCTCTACAGGCTTTGCTCCAGAAGGGGCAAAAGTAGCGCATATAAAGTTAATGCGCTCTGTACTACCAGATCATGTAGGTATTAAAGCAAGTGGAGGAATAAAGACTTATGATCAAGCTTTAGAATTGATTGAAGCAGGTACAGATAGAATTGGTACTTCTTCTGGCCCAGAAATTTGTAAAGGTTCTTAATTAGCGATTTTCATCGGAACAATTCCTTTGTGCTTATAGATTTTGATTCCAAAATGATCAGAGATATAATTTTTTAATCTAGAATAAGCCCTTTGAGATTGCTTGTCGTCTGGATAGAAAATAGCAGTTTCCAAAACTGCTTTCAAAAAGTTTTTTGATCTAGAGAAATCAACTATCCATTTTTTTAGTGCATTAGCCCAATCATCTTGATATTTTTCTTGGTGATCCCTACCATCAAATAATAATTCTAATTGGTTAGAACTGAATTTATATCGGTATAAACCTGCTAATTCATCATAAAATGTGGAAAGTTCTTCAAGATTGTAATCTGTAGTAGAAAGTATTTTTTCAATAGATTTGTCTTTCAGTCCCAAAGGATTGTAGCGCAAAAGATATATGTCTTTGACAATTTCAACCATTTGATTCAATAAAGAATCCTTAAGCTCCATTTGAGCATTTTCTAATAAGTAGTTTTTATCAAAAGGAAAAAATCTGCGCTTCATTCAAATATAGTTTCTCAAAGATATAACCAAATCTATAAAATCAGAAGCCTTTTTGTTGTTATATGCTCAAATTAATGTCTGATGCCACATTCATCGCAATATTTCATTTTATCAGGTGATCGCTTCTTTGGTTTCCTTTTATGCCCGAAATAAGTCCAATCCGAATACTGAGGCTTCTCCATTTCCTTGGCTTTTTTTCGTTTTTCTTTAGCGTTTTGCTCCATTCGCTCTTCATATTCCACTATGAGTTGATCTCCCCAGTTTAATTTTTGCTTCTTTTTAAATAAGCCGAAAAACCAAGTTTCCTGTCTTGCTTGGGGTCTTTTTCCATAATTTTTATTTGCTTCAGGATTAAGGCTTGAAGGATTCTGTTGGCTATAGCTAGGCTGAGATTGACTGACCGGTTGCTTTTGGCAAGAAGCTAAAAGTAGAACGGCAGTTATAAATACTAAACACTTTTTAATCATGCCTTAAAAACGTTAATCTTTTAAATTATTGTATCCATTAACTAAACATAAATTGTAATATATAGTATATTGTGCTCCATTAAAATTTACTTTAACTGTGAAAAAGGATTTAATTCAAATAGAATATAAAAAATACGACTCCATAGATGAGCTCTCATCTGAATATCAAGATCTATGGAAATCAGCTTTGGAAGCTAGACAACATTCTCATTCTCCTTATTCAAATTTTACTGTTGGGGCAGCAATCCAATTAGAAGATGGACAGATTATAACTGGAACCAATCAGGAAAATGCATCTTTTCCAGCTGGTTTATGTGCTGAAAGAACAGCTATGTATAGAGCAGGAATACAAGCACCTAAACAAAAATTCAAAAGAATAGCAATAGCAGCTAGTAAAAGAGATTCTGATCAATTGGCAAGTGCCCCACCATGTGGAGGATGTAGACAAGTGATGTTAGAATTTGAAAAAAGACATCAGCAAGGTTTTGAATTACTATTTACGGATTCGGAAGGTAAATTTATACTGATTGAAAAGCCTACTGATTTGTTTCCTTTTTCATTTGTGTTTTAAAACTGCTCATCCTTCAATTTCAAATGAAGAATGAGCAGGTGAATTGTCTAATTCTTAATCATTTTTGACATGATATAGTTGCCATCATTATCTTGTAAGCGAATGATATATGTACCTGTTGCTAAATTGTGTACATCAATTTTAGACTGACCATTTTTTAATCTTATTTTTTCATGTACAACTCCCTTCAAATCATAAATAGTTAGTTCATTTGCATTGATGGCATTCTCCAATTTCAAATTGATTACGTTTTTTGCTGGATTGGGATAAAAACTAAATCTGATCATTTTGTTTGGTTCATTAGCAGTCACTCTTCCAGTTTCTGTCACTTTAATTAAACCGTCTTCAACTAAAGCCTCAACACTTACCACCTCGCCTTGTTCACCACTTAAATTAAAGTCAATATCTGAAGTTTCATCAACTTGAACACCAGGATATTCTATTCTAATTTTATAATCTCCCGATGGTAGATTTGGAAAAGAAAATTCTCCGTTCTCATCTGTCTTAACATAAGCTACTATTTCATAATCTTCATCTAATAACCTTAGGCTATTTGTAGCTCTGGAAGATCCGGAAAGTGTTCTTACACTTACACCTGCACCACTGACTTTTCTTCTGGGTAAAACTCTTAAGGAAGAATCTGCTTCATCATATTCTTCTTCAATAAAACCAGAAATTTCAGAGCCAGGTTCTGTTAATGGCTCGGGTTCTTTCTCTACTTCTATTGTTATTCCAGTCGTGTTTTCTTGTAAAAATAGAGTGTCTGCTACTTGCCAGTCCAATGTATTTCCTAAGTATGTTGGAATCAAATTAGGATATTGATTTTCATCAGGGTCTGCTAAGATGATATAATCTCCTAAAATTAGATTTTCAAAATTGAATGTATTACTACCTGCTAATGGCTGTACTGCAGCAGTATCATATTTATTGGCAAATGGATTTATAGCAAACAATCTAACATTCCCTTCATTTACATTTACATTATCAATATCCACTACACTTCCAGAAAGGTTAGCGGCTATGGCTTCATACGGAATGTAGGTTCTATGACTTCTTTTGCCAGATTGATCTATTGCTTGAAAAACTAAATCATAGGTAAGATTAGGTTCTATTACAGATCTATTGGGTAAAAATTCTACTTCTAAATCACTAACTTGATTGAAACCACGAACATTAAATGGAGAAGAGGATTGGTTGTTTCTTCTATACAGATATCTTATTCGGTTAAGATTGTTACTATTGTTAGATTTTACACTAAGTTTTGCGGAAAGTCTCGGGCCAATTTCGATATTGTAGATTGATGGTACGGGTGGTAAACCACTAAGTATGTATGGAGAATCTCCCGAAAAAGCACCTTGGGCTAAACTTTCATCAATTGGTATAAAATCATTGTCTATACTCAAAGTACCTGAATTATTAGTAAATAATGCTACATCATAGGTTAAGGTGTTAGAGTATGTGTTGTTACCGCCTTGAGTTTCAATAATGTTATTGTTAAATACTAGATCATTTATAGAATTTGAAACAACACCAATATTATTATTATTTACCGTTACATTATTCAGACTGTTTTTGGATACATTAATAACATCGAAAAATGTTTGAATAGAATCAATTATGTTATTATTTATTAGGATGTTGTCATAGGTTCTAGGATTAGTTGCAGTTGTAGATGAAAATTCAAGTATATTAATAAAATTTCCAATGATATCTATTTGGTTGTGCTTATCACTAAGTACAAGATTATTTATTTTGTTACCTCTTATTATAACATTCTGTAAGGTGTCAGTAGCTGAAGAGGATTGGAAATTCATTCCTATAATATTTGCTGCTACTCCATAAACTTTACTATTATCTGCCAAAGCATTGAAATAAATGTTGCCGACATTTGCATCTAATGTATTGAATTGATTGCCTGTGTTTTCTTCTAGAAAATAGCCAGGCCCCAAAAGTACTCTTGGGCTATTGAATATTGCACCAAGATATTGTGTTTCTGAGCCAGCAATATAAAGAGTGTCACCAGCTTTTGTTGCTGCTGCAGCTTGATTTAATGAACGGAAATCAGCAATAGTTCCGGGTCTATTATCCACATACCAATTAGTTTTACCGCCAGCAATTTTCAAATTAATTGGTGCTGAATTTAAAATTAAATCAGCTAAATCAGGATGGGTGGCTTTCAAATAATATTGACCAGATTTTGCAGTTGTAAAATTATTGATTGTTAAGGAAAGTGAATTGGCATTTGTCAATGAATCACCATTTAAAATCCATTGATAATTCGCATTATCAACTTGAACAAAATCTGAACTTATATTTTGAGAGGCTCCAATTGCGACTTCAATATCTGAGGGAGCCCCAATATTTCGTTGGGGCCTATAAGTAAAGTCACTTACCCCTAAATAAGGTAATAAGCTTTCGAATTGTAATTGATTAAAAGCCAGATTTACCATTTGTAAATTTGGCAATGTGCTGATATCTGGTAAGAAATCAAAATTATTATAACTGATGTCAAATGTGGTTAAATTCTGAGCCGAAGTTATTTCAATTGGGAAAGCATCTACAAAAAGATTGTTACGTAGATATAGTGAATTGAGATTAGTCAAATTCCCAATTCTTTCATCTATCACACCAGTAAACAATTGGTCTGATAAATCAAGCCCATAGAGATTGGTTAGATTATAAATCCCCTCTGGAAATTCGCCTCCATTTGCTCTAGTATTCCATATGGAAAGAAACTCCAATTGTGTAAGTTCTCCTATATTATTTGGTAAATCTACCAAGAGATTTGGATTCCCTCCAGCTTGCAATGCTCTAAAGTTTGGCATATTCAGCATATCGGGTAATGTTCCGGAAAAATTATTTCCACTGAACCAAAACTCTATTAAAGAAGGACAATTTAGAATTTCAATAGGTACTTCACCTTCTAGGTTCATATTTTCTAGAAATAGGAATTTAAGACTGTCCATTAATCCTATTTCCAGAGGTAAACCGCCTGTAATTTCATTCCCTGATAAATTTAATTCTATTACATTTTTTAATTCACCTATTGATGTAGGTATGGTGCCAGTTAACAGATTCCCGGATACGTTAAATTGATCCATTAAAGGTGAGTTACTTATTTCAATTGGAATTTCACCAGTCAACTGATTATTAAATACTCTAATTTCCAGTAATCCAGGATGGAAAACATCAGGTAAAATTGTGCCTGTGAAATTACAATCATGAGCTGATACTCGCTCTAAAGCAGGATAATTAATAAGGAAATCGAATAAATTACCCGAAAGCTCAGGGTTATTCCAAAAGTAAAACCTTTTAAGAGAGTCTAGGTTTTTCAAGCTTTCAGGAAGTGTTCCCGTCAGATTATTATCAGCCAACCAAACTTCCACAACTCGACCATCAGGGCCCAAAGAAACTCCATTCCATTGGTCCAACGGTGAGGAAAGCCACCCATCAGCATTAATCCAAGCGGTATCCCCAGGATTGGTTGCGTTATATAAATCAACAAGTGCTAAGGAATCGGCAAAGTTGCTATTTGACAAAATAGATAAGAAGCCTTGTTTTGATTTATAGCTACCAGTTTGTAGATTTTGAGTATTGTAAGTAGAAGAAGATACTTGCAAACTTATATTACCATTCTCTATTTTGGCAGCAATATTTCCGTAATTATACCTTACTTGTTGCTGAGCTAATAAAGAAGAGCTCCCTAAAAGTAAAAAGGCTAAAAGATAAATTATAAATGGTTTCATAAGCTAGGTATTCAAATGATGAAAAAACTTTTTTTACTTTGAAGCTACTTTTTGGCCTTCCAATAATAATTTTTCCAGCTTATCAATTTTCTTTGACAATTCTTTTGTTTCGTTAAGTGCAGTAGTTAATGTGTCATTTTCCTTTTCTAAATTCTCCACTTTAGCATTTAATTCCTTAATGGCTTCTATTAAAACAGCTGTCATTTGAGCATAGTTTACTGATTTGAATCCTTCATCATTGGTATGAACAAATTCAGGATAAACTTTTTCCACTTCTTGGGCGATTACACCAATTTGTCTCTTTTTAGAACCATTTTCGTTTTTCCAGAAATACGAAGTACCTCTTAATTTTAAAGTGTTTTCAAGAGAGTTTTCTAAATTGGTTATATTTTTTTTCAATCTTCTATCCGAAGATGCAGTAATTGTAGTAGCTGTAATTGTGCTTGTTTGCCCATTCAATATAATTTGTTCAGTTGGACTATCTAATGTTATGGATCCCCATTCGTTAGTTCCATCGGTGCCTGTTGTAGCGAATACTCTTGGTGAAATGCCGTCTGTTCCAAATAAAGTGAACTGACCTAAATCATTATTTCCAGGATCTCTATCTAATTGAACATTTTTATTACCATTTGGACCGTATGTAATTAGGAAACCTGAATTATCGCCAAAGGAACCAATTTCTGCTTTTAAACCATTATCAGAACCATAAAATACAGCTTGTCCACTATTTCCACCTCTGTTTTGAACTGCAACGATGTCAAGTCCAGTAGTTCCTCTTAACTTTAATTGACCTGAATTTCCATTGCCTCTTGCCTCTAATATTGCAGTTGTAGAACCAACACTATCCCTTAATTCTAAGCCACCAGCAGATGAACCTAGGAAATTTGAAGAAATCAATACGCTTTCATTATTTTCCCCTCCATTATTGGTGAAATTTAAAATCAGGTCAGCAAAGTTTGTAGTGCCAGGTCCTTGTTTCACTTCAATTGCAGCATTTCTTATCCACCATCCTCCTCCATCATCATTATTTCCAAATAAACTAAAGATAGGTAAGTCATTATTTTCCCACCTTTTCCCAGTTAATTCAACATTAAAACTATTAGTACCCCATAAAGACAGAAAGCCAGACTTACCCGTAGGATCGCCTCCACCTTCTTCTCTGGCATTACCAATTGCTGCTAATAGAGTACCCTCGTTATCATACCAATCTGAACCAGATCTCAAATATCCACCACTCATTACTGGTCCGCCTGCTATTTCTCTTTCTGTTATATAATTTTCCATAAGTCTGGCAATTCCAGTTCCTGATGGATTTAAACCATAATATTGGGAATAACTTTTGCTACCGTTGGTTCTAGCAACTATTGCACTTGTGAGCGCTCCTGAGCCATTTCTCTGGTTTAGTTGCAGACGTCCACCAAGTGGGTCCGCAGCTAAAAATCCTTGTGGTGCACCCAATGAATCATAAATATTCACACTTCCATAATAGGGATTGAAAGAGCCGATTCTAAGATTTAAACTGTCATTAGGTCCTTTTATCTCTAGATTTCCATTT
The DNA here is from genome assembly GCF_030503855.1 of Marivirga salinae. Lineage (NCBI taxonomy): Bacteria > Pseudomonadati > Bacteroidota > Cytophagia > Cytophagales > Marivirgaceae > Marivirga > Marivirga salinarum. The sequence continues at coordinate 1,831,398 of NZ_CP129971.1, forward strand.
GTCGTCAACAATGAGTTGATATTGACTAAAGGCTTATATAGTGTAGCGATACCAATTGATACCCCATCCACAGTAATTTCAAGAGGGGTTTCTGTTGTATCACTAAAAATCATGCTGGGTAAAGGTGTTTCATCTCCCAAAACAACATTATATATCCCATTTTCAATGGGGATATCGGTTTTTGTTTCTGTCCAACCGTAATCAGGTAAAGCAAAATCAAATGTTCTAGTACCGTTTAATGGTACTCCTGATTCTTCTAAATATCCTTGAAAGGGAAGTTTTTGTGCTGTTAAAATAAATCCGATTAAAAAGAAAGCGAGTGTTAGGTAAACCTTTTTCATTACATATATAATTTTGATAAATTATTCTATATGTAAGATAATGATTGCCAGTTAAGTATGGAAATGCTAAACTGTAAAATACCTAAAAATGAGTATTAGAAAAATGGTGCTTTTCGATAAGAAGTGTATTTTGTAAGACTAATATTTTATAATTTTTGAACTGAAAATATAATTAAAAATATATTATGGAGCAGCAAACAAAAAGTTATAATGGATGAGATAAAAATGGATATTTTTAAAGCTAGGCGAGAGTATAATCAGAATCCGAACTTAATAGTTACTTTTAAAATCAAAATCTTCTTTTTTAGAATCTAGTAATTTGCCTTGCTGGCATTTTAATACTCTCGAAGGGTGAGTGTCTAAAAAACTATGGTCATGTGTTCCCATCAATATTGCAGTACCACTTTTGTTGATGTCAGTAAATAATTTGAAAATGCCTTCAGAAACCTCTGGATCTAAATTTCCTGTGGGCTCATCCGCTATCAAAAGTACAGGTTCATTTATTAGTGCTCTTGCAATTACTACTCTTTGTTGTTCTCCTCCTGAGAGTTGATGAGGCATTTTATTGTCAACTGCGCCTAATCCTACTCGCATCAGCACATCAGCCATGCGGGTTTTCATTTTAGATTTTTCTTTCCATCCTGTGGCTTTCATTACGAAATAAAGGTTTTCTGCAACGGTGCGGTCGGCCAGTAATTGGAAATCTTGGAAAATCACACTTATTTTTCTGCGAAGCTGAGCTATTTGTTTTGATTTGATGCCGTTAATTTTAAATCCTGCTACTTCCATTTGTCCTAGTCGCAGATCCAAATCGGCATATAGCGTTTTCATTAAAGAGCTTTTTCCACTTCCCGTTCTACCAATAAGGTAAACAAATTCACCTTTACCAATACTCAAAGAGATATCACTTAAGATGGCTTTATCTTCTTGAAAGATAGTGGCGTTTTCAATACGGATTACGGGTTCGTTGGAAAATGATGACATCTTTAATTATATAGATTCTAAAATTTAATTACACCAAAAAGTGCTTTTAAATATCCAAAGCTTGAATTTTACCGAAAGGTAACTGATTTATAACTTCTTGCAAGGCATCTTCCTTGCCTTCCAATCCATATTTATCTAAATTTTTCAATGGACGGTCGGCTCTAAAATAAGCAATTAATACAAAATCATCATCCCTAAGTTGGATGTAATCCGGAATTTTTGCTTTGCCTTTTACTTTTATAATATACATATTTTTGAGAATCTAGAGTCTAGAATCAAGATTCAAGACATCAGAAAAAAGATTTAAGATAATAGAAGTCATGTGAACGATTAGAGATTTTTGTCAACTGAAATAAGCTAAAGGCTTATTGTTGTCAATTGTCAACATACTGTTTACTATCTTAAATCCAACTTATTACTTAAAACTGATAACTTAAAACTATTATTGATTTCCTTTCTTATGATCTGCTAAGAATTGAGCTAAACCAGAATCAGTTAATGGATGTTTTAATAATGCTGTGATTACTTTCAATGGGCAAGTAGCTACATCAGCTCCCATATTTGCACATTCTAATAAATGCATGGTGTGACGAACAGAAGCGGCTAAAACCTCAGTTTCATACGCATAATTATCATAAATACGGATAATGTCTTCTATTAAGCTTAATCCGTCAGTAGAAATATCATCTAAACGTCCGATAAATGGAGAAACGTAAGAAGCTCCTGCTTTAGCAGCTAACAGTGCCTGACCAGCGGAGAAAACTAATGTGCAGTTTGTTCTGATACCTTCCGAAGAGAATTGCTTGATAGCTTTAATTCCATCTTTAATCATCGGTACTTTTACTACGATTTTGTCATCGATTGCAGCTAATTCTCTGCCTTCTTTCAACATGGTTTCATAATCGGTAGCAATTACTTCAGCACTTACGTTATTGTCAACAATATCGCAAATAGCTTTGTAGTGAGCTTTGATTTTAGCATCTCCAGTGATGCCTTCTTTAGCCATTAAGCTAGGATTGGTGGTTACGCCATCCAAAACGCCCATGTCATAGGCTTCTCTGATTTCGTCTAAATTGGCGGTATCAATAAAAAATTTCATTAGTAAAGATATTTTTTGAGTTCAATTAATCTTGTGCAAAGGTAAGATATTAATCTGGAAATTGAATATAGGTTTCTTTGTTGTTAACCTTATAAACGAGTATATAACACTGCATTCCTGAATTTTTTATTAGTGTTGAAGGAAACGAGAAAAAATAATAGGAATCCTCCTTCTTTTTAGGTGTTTTTACTTAAAAAACTGTAGTTAAATTCAAAAAGGATTGTAAAATAATAGAAAGGAAAGAAAAATGGCAAACCAACATCGCACCGCTACGACCGCCTACCCTTGCTACCTTCCGGTCCTGGGGGAGTTCAGCAGGAGCTGGTCGTGCCGATTTGCCGATGCAAAGGTAGGAAGAATGATTGGATTTGTAAACCTTGGGTTGTAAAAAATCTCAAAGAAATTTTATATGACTGATTTAAAGAGTGTTATGGAGATGATGAAATTTAACGTATCCATTTGTGAAATAAATCGTGTATAAAGGACTAATATGATGATATTAATTAATTAAATCGTATTTTTGCAGTCCTTCAAAAGGAAGGGTAATAAATTGACATGGGGTTGACCGGTATTGACGGTAAGTGTGAATTATGTATCAGCATGCAGGGTGGAGAATGTACATCCTTAAGTAATTCATTCGAACTATAATTGGCGAATCTAATTACGCCATGGCTGCATAATCTTAATTTATTAAGATAAAGCTTTAAGGGTTGAGTCCCCAAAAGGATTCCCCAGCCACATTCCTCGTTCCTTCGTTTTTCCGGGAGCGGTCAAGGAGTGTCGACAGGAGAAACTAGCGTGGTGATGCTATTAAGCCATTGCGAAACTCAAATAGCTAAGGCCTGCAACAGGACTGTTACTTTCCATAACAGGCTCGAAAACCTAATTAGTAACTAAGCATGTAGAAGATGCATCGTTTCCTTATCCGGACGAGGGTTCGAATCCCTCCAACTCCACAACCGCCCCTCGCAGCTTTAGCGAAGGGGGGCATTTCATTTTTTCTATAATAACATATCATAGAAAGTCTGATTTTAGAAGATTTAGCATTATAATTATGCTGTTTGAATATTATTTATTTAATTAACATTCTTATTCAACCCGTAAAAATTGGAGAAAAAAGCAAAAATAAAGTATAATAAGACCAATACCTACCAAGCTAATGTTTCTACAGGAGCCTTTGGTGGTATTTCCAGCACTGGAAATATTTGCATGAATTTTTACTTGGAAAGGGTTCCCTTACCTGATAATATCGAATTAACCTTAGACGAAAGTGGCAAGCCTTTAAAAGAAGATATTGAAAATGGGAATTTCATAAGTGTAAGAGATGTTCAGTCTGGTGTAATCATGGATATAAACACTGCAAAAAGTTTTCATGATTGGTTGGGCAAGAAAATAGATGAACTAGAAAAACTATTAAACAATGATACCTCAAGCAAATAACATAGTATCAGATTCTTCAGTAGAATATAAAGTCCAGAAAAATATATTTTCCAATAGAGATTATGATTCTTCTGAAATAGAAGATATAAGCAATTTCAACGTAATTAAATTTGTCCAGAATAGAGGAGAGTTTTCAAGCAAAAGGACTTTCTTTTTTTCTATTGATTCCGAAATAAAAGAGTTGTCAAAAGCTTCAGAAATCAATGATAATTTAGACACAAAGAATTTATCAACCTTGTCTCAAACTTCATTTAATGAGTTATGGGAAAAAGAAGATGATGATTATTGGAATAGTTATTTAGAAGAATAATATTTAATCAATTGTACCAATCAGGAGATATTTTATTAGTTCCTTTCCCATTCACAAATCAATCTGGCAATAAAGTAAGGCCAGTATTGGTTATTGCAGACTCTGATGCAATTAATCAACCTAATGATATCCTGACAGTGATGATTTCAACTCAAGATAAATCCAGTGGTATTAAAATAAAAATGGACAATGAATTCCTTTCAATACCCTTGAAAAAGGATAACAATTTCATCTATTGTAATAAAATTTGTGTTTTAGAGGAATCAATCGTTAGAAAAAAAATCTCAAGAATTTCTGATTTTAGTCTGTTTAATCAAGTGATTAATTCTATCAAAGGGTATTTACTAATGAAATAAACACTACAAAAAGTACTTATAATCAAGCTTTTTTCTAAAACTCCAAATATAGACACAAAATTAATAGAATCACTTGTGGTTTATAAAAATATTGAAGCACACAAATTTACTGAAAGTTATGATGAACGAATATCAAATTCTGATTATTTAAAACACTTCGAATCTAAAGCTGCAAATCATTTTAAATCAAATAATGAAATTGTTGTATTACATCTTGCAATCACAAAACATGATGAAAACGGAAATTATTATTATGATAATTACGGGAATAAAATATGGGATGCTATTTATATAAAGGGCTATTTTGATAAGTAATAATCCTTACTTATCTCAGGAACAATAATAATGAAGTTTACCTAATATAAAATATATCACTCTCTGAATGTTTGTAAACGAAGTTGTCTATAATTTTGAAAATTTGTTCGAACATTGTGTTTATATAAAATAAACGCTAAATTAATGAATAATTGTTCTTCATTTAGAATTAATTGAAAGTTTCATTTTTTTAAATATCTTTTTGGTCTATTTAAATTGCATTAACCTTTTCTATTCCCAGCTTAAAAAGCATTAATCTTTTTGTACTAAAAACCAATACTTATGAAAAATATAGTTTTACTAATGCTATCTTTATTACTATTTAATTGTGGTAAGGAAGAAAAATTAAGTACAAGCGAAGCAAATGCTTTAACATTCTTGAATGAAAATAAAGCGTTTATAGAAGGTGCAACATTGTCACCAGCAAATGTTTTCAGAAATTTAAAAAGTTCTAAAAGTCTTGAATATGGTAAAGTAAATATGGAGTACTTTTTTGATATCAATGATAACTATAACTTCAACTTAATTTCATTAGTAACAGATTGCGGAATAAATGAAATACCAGATTCAGATGAAAGAAACTTTTTTAGTCAACAATCTATTGATTATTCAATAGGATTTAGAGATATTAAAAACTTAAGTAGTAGAGAGTACACTGTAGATAAAAGAATTTACTATGTACTATCTCTTTATTATGAAAAGGAAGGTGTAAAAAGAACTGAAACTGACTTTTCACTTTTAATGTGTAATGAAAATATAGATTTTAATTTTCCTGATTTGACAAGAAATGATAGAGCAACAAATGATACTTTATTTGTGGTCTTTGATAATGAAACAAGGCTGAATGATTTTAAATTTAATATAGATGCTCTCATTGATTAAATATAACTGCTTTATGAAGAATTTAGATATCATAATTTGGAAATAATATCACTCTCGTAATCCTAAAAAGTGACTATTTTAGGGTTTATTACATTTCTTTAAATCTATTTTGAATTAAAAAAACCACCCTAACTTTCATCAGGGTGGCTCAACCAATATAAACTATTAAAAATTAAACTTTCACTTCCTTCTCCATTTTCGGATAATCCGTATAGCCTTTATGCCCTGGTGTGTAAAAAGTATCGCTATCCCATTCTGCTAATTCTGCATGGGCAGCAAATCGCTCCACCAAATCAGGATTGGAAACATATGGTTTTCCATAAGCTACCATATCCGCATCTCCATCTTCAATTACTTTATTGCCTTTCTGTTGATCAAAATGAGCGTTAATCATCAAATTACCTTCATAGACTGGCCGATATCTTTTGGCTATTTCTGTTTCGGCATGCTCCACATCAGATACATCATTGAATGGTTCTGAAAGATGTAAATAAGCCAAATCATAATTATTCAGTTTTTCAATGATATGATCAAATGTTGGAATAGTTTCCTCATTTAAGGTCATACCAAATATTCCATGCAAGGAAGGATTTAATCTCAATCCAATTCTATTTTCAGGCATTACAGTTTTGATTTCATCTATGATTTCAAAGAGAATTCTGGCTCTATTTTGTTTGTAACCACCATAAATATCTGTTCTTTTATTGGAAGTAGAGCTAAAGAATTGGTGCAATAAATAACCATTGGAAGAATGGATTTCTACTCCATCAAAACCTGCTTCCCAAGCATTTTTTGCTGCATTTTTGAAGTCCTGAATGGTTTGTTTGATATCCTCTACAGTCATCTCCTTTGGAGTAACTGTATCTTTAAATCCATCAGGAGTATAAGCTTTAGCCTCTGGGTTTAAAGCAGAAGGAGCATGCGGTAAATCTCCATTATGAAAATCTGGGTGCGATATTCTTCCTACATGCCACAGTTGGATGAATATTTTTCCGCCTTCATCATGCACCATTTTAGTCACTTCTTTCCAGCCTTCAGTTTGTTCTTTAGTGTGAATCCCTGGTGTGTTCACATAACCCACTGCCTTTTCAGAAACTTGGGAACCTTCGGTAATGATTAGTCCAGCAGAAGCTCTTTGCTGATAATATTTTCCTTGTAAATCTGCTGTAGGTACTTTACCAGGATTATCAGCACGACTTCTCGTCATCGGAGCCATGATGACTCTATTTTTTAAAGTTAAATCTCCTAATTTTATTGGTTTTAATAATGCTTGATTATCATCCATGTCTTTATATTATCTATTTTAAGTTTAATCGATAATACTAAAGACTACTTGTTTAATCTTATAGTTACAACAAATGGAGATTTTAATTGTAAAGCAGGCGACATTCTATTCTTCTCGCCAACCCCAAGGAGCAGCAGGTGCTTCTACTTCAGTGGTTAAATCAAATTCCACTCTAATAGGTTTGTCGCTGCTTACTCTTCTTAAATTATAAGTAAAAGTAGAATCAGAAATACTAACCCACCAAACATTTCCAGCGGCAAAAGGGATTAACTCTGTGGTTTCTTGATCAGCAGGAAAATATTGCAAGCTGTCAAATCCTGTATTTGGGCTTGTTCCTCCATACATGGTGATATCATCAGGACTACCATCTTCATGTCGGTGATCATGTTTTAATTGGATGCTGTTATCATTTAAAGTAAAAATCCATGTTCGAGAACGGTTTTCACCCACTACAAAAGGAATTCTAATTTGACCTTCACCACAGGAAATAAAATGCATTCGTAATTCTTGCTGCTGAAAATCCTTTGGGACAGGAGCAGTTACAACTTTTCCGGCATAAGCTTTTCCGCAGTGTTGTTCTAATTTTTCCCAGAAAAGGAGATGATTGGCTTTTTCTTCTTGGGCGATAGAAAAAGAACTGAAAAAGAATAAGAATATCGTTAGACTAAATAGGATTTTCATAATGGCGATTTAATGGTAAAGTTGTTAAGATACTTCTTTGCTCTATTATTACCATATTAAATTAACAGCTAAAGCTGTTTTTTTTATTTAACCACAATAGAAACAAAAGAACACAAGAGGTTTTATATAAATATAAAACTAAATCAGCACTATTTTGTAGTCAAAAGCCTCAAAAATTGTCAATTTTAACTTGTAAATAATAGAGAACTTGACTTTTAACCTAAAAATAGAATGTTCATATTAAAAATAACCTCGGTTATTTTCCTTTGTGTTCTATTGTTCCTTTCCCGATAAATACGGGACAAGTCGTGGTTAATTAATTCAGCTTTGCTGAAATCGCTACAGTTTCAAGTGTCGACTTAAACCTAAAAGAAAGTAAGTTAAATCTTAGCACTTAAATAATATTTAGAAAATAAGACTAATTAAATCTGGATTGAATTTAAAAAAAAATATTTGTAATCTGATGATTATCAGTCAAATAGATCATTAAAACCCTATTTCTTAAAAATAAATTTAAATTCTCTGTAACTTTCACTTCAGTTGTGCATCTACCTATTGTAATGAGCGAAGAAAACTACTTTAAAAATATCTACCTGAGCCAGAAAAATAAGCTCTTCCGCTTTGGCTTCTTCTTTTTGAAAGATGAGGAGGAGGCTAAGGATGCGACTCAAGAAGCTTTGATCAAGATTTGGGATAAGAGAGGTGATTGGGATTCGGTGGAAAACCCAGAAGCTTGGGGCATGCAAATTGTAAAGAACATTTGCTTAGATAGATTAAGGAAGAAAAAGACAGTCCAAAAGCATCAGGATTCGCTCAAATTAGAGAAGACTTTTGGGCAAGATCCCAGCACAATTTCTCTTTGGCAAGACCAATGGAAAATTATGCAGGAAGTGATGGAGCAGTTGAGCGAAAAGCAAAAAACAGTATTCATTTTAAGAGAGGTAGAAGGAAATAGTTATCAAGAAATAGCAGAAACTTTGGAGATATCCGAAGCACAAGTGAAATCTGACCTTTTCCGCTCTAGAAAATTTTTGAAAGAAAGCATGCAAAAAATAAATGACCATGGCATTAGAAAAACTCGAACAATGGCTTGAAAAATACTGGTTGGGTGAACTCAGCCAGGTAGAAGAAATGCAGTTTAAAAGTGAACTGAAGGCCAATAAAGATAGCCTTAAAGGGGAGCTGAAGCAAATGGCGGAGTGGTTTGAAAGCCATGAAGAAACAAAGCAAAACTTAAGGTTGGACGACAGCTTTGATGATAAAATCATGGCAACAATTCAGAAGAAGTCAAAACCAGTAGATAGTTGGAACTGGATGAAAGTTGCAGCTTCCATTTTGGTGGTCTTCGCATTAGGATTCTTCGCATGGTGGATGCCAGAACAGCAAGAACAAAAGCAATTGGCAAAACAGGAAGAAAAAGCCTACAGAGAAGCAAAAGCGACTTTAGAGTTGATGGCTTCCATGATGAATCATGGCAAAAAGCATTTAAGCTCTCTTGAAATGATTAATACAGCGCAAGAGAAAGTGAAAAATACTTTTCAACCCGATAGAAAAGAGAAGAAGGAAGGGCAAGACGGATGATTAGTTAGGATCAAGAATCTGGAGTCTAGAATCTAGAATATTGATATTATCTAACGTATTTAAGTGCCTAACACTTATTACTTATTACATATTACTTAAAACTTAAAACTCAAATAGAAATGAAAAAGATAGGATTAATAGTTGTATTAGCTTTATTAAGCATAGCAGCACAAGCACAAAATAGTGAATTCATGAAATTTTATAATAAATACTCAAGTGATGAGACATTTACAATAGTTTCAGTGAATCAACGAATGATTGAATTATTCTCCAATTTTGAAGTGGAGGGAGAAGAGGAGGAAGCCATGAAAAAAGCAGTTTCAGGTTTGAAAGGAATTAAATTAATTGCCAATAGTAAAACTAGTAACGGTGCTGCTTTATTTTCAGAAGCAAATGCAGCATTTTTGAAAGGCTACGATGAATTGATGACGGTAAGAGATGGTGATTCTGATATCCGATTCTTAATTCAAGAAAAAGGTGGCTTAGTGAATGAGTTGGTAATGCTAGTAGGAAGTGACAGCAGTTTTGTAGCGGCTAGTATTTTCGGTGAAATTGACTTAAAGCAAATGTCTAAAATGGCTAAGGGGCTTAATATTTCAGGGATGGAAAACCTGGAGCAGCTTGAAAACATGGAGGATGAACAGAAATAATTTCGAAAAATAAAACTAATTTTAGCAAGGTCAAGCATGAGCTTACCTTGCTTTTTTTCATTTAAACTACTGAAATTATGCGACTATTAATTCTAACCATATTCACTCTATTTATATTTTCTGCTTGTGAGCAAAAAATTGAAGACCCACTTAAAAGTCTTCAGGAAAAAGATATTCATTCCTTAAATATTAATCTTTATCCAAGTAATTTAAAGATGATCAATACTAATAATGATCCGAATTTTGCTGAAGCTACTAAAGACATTAAAAAACTCCATGTTTTGCAAATAAAATGGGATGGAGAGACCAAAAAGGAAGATTATGCAGAATGGAAAAGTAAGCAAGATTTCACTTCATGGGAATCTATTTTTACCGCAAGAATAGATAATGTAGATTTAGAAATAAAAGCTCCTGAGGGCAGAGAAGATATTCTTTATGCTTCTGCTGATACTAAGGATGGCCTTTTTGTTGGTTTTCTTGAAGGGAATTTTGATATTTCGCAAGTTCCAGCTCTTATGAAAGCTGATTTGGATTTAGGTCCAATTGGTGATTTTATCCAGGATAAAGAAGATAAAAAGAAGCAAAGAGAAAAGTGGCAAAAAATGCGAGAAGAAATTAAGGGAGATTCAACTGAAGTAATATCTGACAGCATTCAAGAATAATTTTTTATGGCAGAAAATATATTAGAGATATCAGGACTGAATAAAAGATATGGAAATATTCAGGCGATTAATGATCTTGAGTTAAAAGTTGAAAAAGGAACTGTTTTTGGATTGCTAGGCCCCAACGGGAGTGGGAAAAGTACCACTCTTGGGATTTTATTAGGGGTTGTTCAGAAGGATTCAGGCGAATACAGGTGGTTTGGAGAAGAACCAACTGCAGCTCAAAGAAGAAGATTGGGAGCCATTTTAGAAAGTCCTACATTTTATCCTTATCTCTCAGGTATTCAAAATTTAAGAATAGTCTGCAAAATAAAGGAAGTAGCTGAAAGCAGAATTATGGAGGTTTTGGAACAAGTGGGATTGGCTCAAAGAGCAAAATCTCCCTTCAAAACTTATTCATTAGGGATGAAACAGCGCCTAGCTATTGCTTCTGCCTTGCTTTCAGATCCTGAGGTGCTGATTTTGGATGAACCCACAAATGGTTTGGATCCTCAAGGAATTGCGGAAATCAGAGAGTTAATCATTAACATTGCCCAGCAAGGAAAAACCATCATTTTAGCAAGTCATTTATTGGATGAAGTGCAAAAAGTATGTACCCATTTTGCTGTTTTAAAGCAAGGAGAGAAGATATTTCAAGGGACAGTAGCAGAAAGCTTAATGGGCAATGAGGGGGTAGAATTGTTGTCAGAAGATTTAGAAAATCTAAAGTCCGTGGTAGCAGGTTTTCCTTCTTTTGTGGATATGAAAATCAATAATTTAGGAAGATTGGAAGTGCAATTATCCAAAGAAACGCCTATTCAAGAATTCCATCAATTTTTAATTGAAAAAGGGGTAGTGCTTACTCATCTAGCATACATTAATAAATCCCTAGAAAAGCAATTTTTACAACTTTTATCTGCTAAATCATGATTATAAAATATTTACAAATAGAATGGTTAAAGCTTAAGAATTATAAAACATTCATTCGATTAGCTTCACTGTATTTTATACTATTGCTTTTGATATTAAGTAGTGTGAAAATACTTTTATCATGGATGGCGAGTGCAGGTGCCGAGTTTGAAGGAATAAGTCCAGATATCATTCCTTTCTATAATTTCCCTGATGTCTGGCAGAATCTTACTTATTTAGCATCGTATTTAAAATTCTTCTTGGCATTTATAGTCATCATTTCGGTTACAAATGAATATTCTTATCGAACAATTCGGCAAAATATTATTGATGGAATGTCCCCAACCGAATTCCTGATAGCTAAACAAACCATGATTGTTGCTTTTAGTCTTTTCAACATGCTAGTGATTTGGCTTTCTGGAACGCTTATGGGTCTTTTCTATGGCTCAGGCTTTAGTTTTAGTTTGTATATGATGGATATGGAATTCCTCTTAGCTCATTTTCTGGAATTGCTTACTTTCTTGAATTTAGCAATGCTAATTTCTGTACTATTTAAAAAGGCGGGTTTTGCCATTATCGGATTATGTTTTTATGCTATCTTTTTGGAACCTGCTCTGGTAGGGATTTTAAATTATAAATTCGATGATCATTGGTTAATCACATTGTTTCCAATTAATGCAGTAAATAACCTGATTGAAATACCATTTCATCGCTACGTATTTATGGAGATTCAGGACTTTATAAAAGTAAGTAGCGCATTAATAGCAATAGCTTGGTTAATCATAAGTATCGGTTTAAATTATATTTTGATTGCTAAGAGAGATATAAATTGATCTATGCATGATTTACTTCATGAGATAAGAAATTGTACTGAATGTGTAAATAAGCTTCCCTTAGGAGCTAATCCTATAGTTCAAGCATCAATCCATAGTAAGATTGCAATTATTGGACAAGCTCCGGGTATTGCTGTACATCAATCTGGAGTTCCTTGGAATGATAAAAGTGGTGATAATTTAAGGGGTTGGCTTGGAGTGGAGAAAGAGATTTTTTACAATGAAAATATTTTCGCTTTAATCCCTATGGGATTTTGCTATCCAGGAACAGGGAAATCTGGTGATTTACCACCCATGAAGATTTGTGCCCCACTTTGGCATGAAAAGCTTTTTCAAATGATGCAAGATGCAGAGTTAACTATATTGTTGGGTCAATATGCTCAGCGTTACTATTTAGGAAAAGCGGCTAAGAAATCGCTGACTCAAACTGTCCAATCTTTCAGGGATTATAGTTCTGAATTTTTACCGTTACCACATCCATCACCAAGAAATAATATCTGGCAAAGTAAAAATCCGTGGTTCAAAGAAGAGGTTTTGCCTTTCTTAAAATCACGGATTTCAGATATACTTTAATTATATTTTTTCTTGGTTAAGCTACCGCAGAAATAGGTTCAGTTTTCATTTCTTTTACCTTTTGATCATAACTTCCTGTCCCTAATTGATTCAATAGCGTAAAGTGACTTTTCAACGCTTGACCAAAGGATTTATGATGGTGATAAGGAACTCCATATTCTTCTGCCGTCCGTTTTACTATAGGCGCAATCTTTCGATAATGAATATGACAAATATTAGGGAATAGATGGTGTTCTACTTGGTAATTTAAACCACCTACTATCCATGAAAACCACCTTGAAGAATTTGCAAAATTTGAAGTGGTACGCATTTGGTGAATTGCCCAGTTGTTTTCAACACTTCCATTTTCATCCACTTTATAGAAATCTGTTTCAGTAATCACATGAGCAGATTGAAAAACTAAAGCCAATAGAAGTCCACTAATAAATTGCATTAATAGAAATGCCAATGCCACTTGCCACCATACAATTCCAGTAATTAAAATAGGCGCTACTAATGTAAGTGCAACATACCATGCTTTATTGAATAACATTAGACCTAAACTTTTTTTGAAAGTTAATCCTTGCCCTTTTAACAAACCTCTTTTATTGTAGCGGATCAATTGGTCTATGTCTTTAGCAATCACCCAATAGAATGTCATTAATCCATAAAGGATTGGAGCATAGTAAGCTTGAAATTTAAAAATGCCTTTACGCTCTTGATGAGGAGAAAATCTAATGATTCCCTTTTTATCAATATCTTCATCATATTCATCAATATTCGTAAAGGAATGATGCAATACATTATGCTGGATTTTCCAGTTAATGTGATAAGCACCGAGGAAATTGGCGGTAAAGCCTAAAGCTCTGTTTACTTTATTGTTTTTGGAATAAACCCCATGATTGGCATCGTGCATCACACATAATCCAATACCTGCCATACCAAAACCCATTATGATATAAAGCGGTAATGCTAATGCAAAGCTGCTGACAACACCGCTTAGTAAAAATGCTAATGGTGTAAAGTACAACAAGAGCATGAAAACTGTCTTTATTCTCATGGCATTATTGGCAAATTTGGAAATATTGTTTTCCTTAAAGTATTCACCCACTCTTTTTCTGAGTGTGCTCACAAATTCAGGATTGTCGTTAGCGTTAAATTTTACTGTATTCTTGTTCATAAATATTCGTTAATACTACAAGGTAGCTTAAATTCAACCAAATATCTTATATAATCCCCATGTTTTAGACGAATGTATTTAACTTGGATAATTTCAATTAATTTAAAACTTGAATATTAGAATAATGCATTTCGAATAAAAATATCTAGTTCGGAAGATTTAAAATGCGTTAGTTTTATTTAATATATTTCCTACGTCATTTTAAATAATTGAAACTGAATAATGTGCATTCAATTGAATTAAAGCGATTAATTTTAATTTTTATTGATTTTCAATTTCAAAGCATGAACATAATTCAGTTTGCGCAACTTGCCAAGAAAAAGGGGTAAAATCTTTGAAAAATGCATTTTTGTTTAATTATTGTTTAAATATACTAAACATTAGTTCAACAGGATTTTTTTTTGTGATGCAATGTACTTGTGTATTCAAATTAGATGAATATAATTTTATTTTTTAATTTATAAGGTAAAAAAAAGCCATACTTAAATAAAAAGCATGGCTCTACATTGAAATAAAATTTTCTCAAATCTTATTTTTCATCTTTATAAATAAAAACTTTAGGTGAGTCTTTTTCATTCATATAACCTCTGTACATTCCGGAAGTATTAAAAGGCATAGAGATATTTCCAGCTCTATCTAAGGCTATAAAGCCACCTGAACCGCCAAAGTCAACTAATTCTTCATAAACAATTTTATTAGCTGCGGCATCTAAGCTCATGCCTGCATATTTCATTTTGGCGGCTACATCATAAGCTACAACTGAGCGGATAAAATATTCACCGTGACCTGTAGCTGAAACACCACAAGTTGCATTATCAGCATAAGTTCCTGCTGCAATAATGGGTGCATCTCCAATTCTTCCATATCTCTTATTGGTCATTCCGCCAGTTGAAGTTCCAGCGGCTATGTTTCCATCTTTATCTAAAGCAACACAACCAACTGTTCCAAATTTGCTATCAGGGAAATCCATTAATGCAGCACTCCTATCTTTTTCTTCTTCTCTTTTCTTCACTCTCTGTAAAGCATCATATCTACTTTGTGTAAAGAAGTATTCAGGATCAACTAATTCCAAACCTTGTTCTGCTGCAAATTTCTCAGCTCCTTTGCCCGACATCATCACATGCGGACTGTCATCCATTACTGAAAGTGCAGCTAAAATTGGACTTTTGATAGTGGAAACACCAGCTACTGCACCTGCATTTCTTGTTTTGCCATCCATAACGGCTGCATCTAACTCATTTTTACCTTCATTTGTGAAAACGGCTCCAACTCCAGCGTTAAAAAGTGGAGATTCCTCCATAATTTGAATGGCTGCGATCACTGCATCCATTGCAGGTGCGCCAGATTCTAATTTTGCATATCCGGCTTCTAATGCCTCCGTCAGTTTAGCTCTGTATTCAGCATCTTGCTCTTCAGTCATGTTTTTGCGTTCAATAGTTCCTGCTCCTCCATGAATTACAAGGCTTATCGGTCCTTGTTTTATTATTTCTTTTTCTTCTGTTTTAATGTCTCGCTCTTCTGGGGATTTTCTTGTGGTGGGATCGCATGCCGTAATGATAAAGATGAACAAAATGGCTAAGTAGTATTGGGAAGTCTTTTTCATATTTCTATTTTTATCCGTTACTTAAATTTTGCAACCAATATACTCAACTGAACTTCTTTTACCAAGATGAATAACTAAAGCGGTTATTTTCTTCCATAAGCGCCAAAAATTCAATAATTTTCGTCAATCTTTTTAAATCTTTGATTTATGCTGAAAATATACAGAAATATACTTACCATTATTTTTTCAATAAGCTCGCTTGTAGCTTTTTCACAAGCTGAGCAGAGTTTGTATTTTGTACAGACTTATGATAATGCAGGACAGCCTTTGCAAAAAGGAACAGCTATTATTTTGGATGGTCAGGGAACGGGGGCTACCCATCAGAATTTGTTTATAGGCGCCACTAGTGCTAAAGTCTTTACCCAAGACAGCTCTGTCCATAATATTTCTACTTTCAATGCACATGATCCCGCTACTGGTTTAGTGAAATTTGCTGTGGATAATAATCTGAGCACCAAATTTCAAAAGGCTTCCATAAAAGCAGGGAAATTTGAGGAGGCAGGTTCCTTTACTTTATTGCAATCAACAGATATACAGAAGACAGAAAGTAGTGATGTGAAAATTGCTAAATCAAAAGAAATAGAAGGCTTTGGAACGTTTGCTGTAATTCCTGATAACTTAAAAAAATCAGCAATAGGTGCGGTTGTGTTATCTGGAAATGATATGCTAGGTATTATTTTGAATGAAGCTAATGGTGTAAATGGTGCAGTAATTATTGATTTAGGCCGTTTAGAAAAAGCCAATCCTATCACTAACGGATTCTCAAATTTTGCTCAAAGGATTAATGTAAATGGACATTTATTGTCAGCCTTAAATGCTTATGCAAATGAAGAGTGGAACAATGCTTTAAATGCCTTTGAAGAATTCGCTAATCAAAATCCAAAAGATGAATTTGCATGGAAAATGGCTGGATTCTCTGCTTTTGAAGCTAAAAATTATGATAAAACCATCAGTAACTTAACAAATGCATTTAAAATAAAATCTAGTCCAAGAGCTTATTCTATTAGAGCATTTGCTTATTTCGAACAGAAGAAATATACGGAAGCAATCAATGATTTTGCTCAAAGCCAAGATGAAAAAGTAAATGAAGCTAAATGGCATGCTTACAAAGGAATTTCGCATTATGAATTAGATCAGTTGGGTCAAGCAATTCCTGATTTGGAAAAAGCAGTTGAGTTGAAATATGAAGATCCTCAAGTAAGCTATTATTTAGGAAATGCGCATTTTAAAAATGATGATTTTGCAAAAGCCATTACAGCTTATGACCAAGCAGAAAAATTAGGCTACGAATCGGAAGTACTTTTCAATAATAGAGGAAAAGCCAAATTCTTAACTGAAAAATATGAAGCTGCAATTAAAGATTATACAACCTCATTGGGTCTAAAAGCAAATTATCAGACAGCTTTGGAAAATAGGGGAGCCGCTTATTATAAAACTGAAGATTGGGAAAACTCCATTAAAGATTTTGAAAAAGCAATTCAAGCAGGTACCAATGATGCTGATGTTTTTCTACAATTAGCCGAAGCTTACTTTAACACTGAAAACTATTCATCTGCCATCACCAATTTTGATAAAGCAATCAATGGAGGTAAAAATGAAGCTGAAGTTTATAGAAAAAGAGGGGTTGCACATTTGAAAGAAAAGAATAGTGATAAAGCTATTGTTGATTTCAATGCTGCGGTTCAGAGAGGAGCTAATGATGGTGAAATATTCCAACTTTTAGGAACGGCACAATTTGAAAAAGGAACTTATGAAGAAGCACTTCAAAATTTGGAAAGAGCTATTTCATTTCAGGTTAGTGATAGCAATCTTTATAAAAATGCAGCTATTGCAAGTCAAAAGTTGAATAGGAATGAAGGTGCCATTACTTATTTCAAAAAAGCTATAGCAACAGGAGCTAAAAGTCCTGATGTTTTTGAACAATATGCAATTCTTCTGTATGAGACTGGAAACACTCAGGAGGCTAAAATTAATATCGAAAGAGCTATGTCTGCTGGTGCTTCTGGTGAAAAATTATTTTTGTATAAAGGGTATTTAGCTATAACGGATAAAAATTGGGATGCAGCCATTTCTTCTTTACAAAAAGCTAAGGATGGAGGGGTGAGAGAAGCAGGCTTGTATTCCGCTTTAGGTAAAGCCTATTACCATAAAGATGATTATAATTCAGCTATTGAAAACCTAAAACAAGCATTCCAGGCAGGAGACCGCACAGGCGAGAATTATGAATTAATTGGACAATCATATTTTAAGGTAGAGAATTATGAGGAGGCTTCAAGAGCTCTGAATTCGGCAATTCAAGGAGGAATTATTAATCAATCAGTTTATTTTGCTTTGGGGCAGTCGTTATTTGAACAAGGGAATTTCAAAAATGCAGTAGATGCACTTACCAAAGCTGAAGAACAAGGAGAAAACAGTCTTATTTTGTTTGAAAAAAGAGGTCTTGCGAATAATGAATTGAAATCTGCCGAACCAGCTATTGCAGACCTATCAAAAGCATCGGAAAAAGGAAGCAAAAGCATTGAGGTTTATGCTACTTTAGGAGATTTGTATTTTCGTTCTCAAAATTTAATCAAGGCAGTTGAGTCTTATGATAAAGCTATCAGTTTAGGTGCAAAAGATGCGGTTATTTATAATAACAGAGGAAAAGCTAAATTTTTACAGGATAAAATCTCTGCAGCCATAGCCGATTATAATCTTGCTTTAGCTGAAAAACCGGATTATGACCAAGCTTTATTGAATAGAGGGTCTGCACATTATAAACAAGAAAATTATTCAGCTGCCATCGCTGATTTAGTAAAAACAGAAAAGAAAAGTCCTGAGGTGGCGGAAATGCTCGGTTTGGCATATTACAAAACCCAACAGTTTGATAAGGCGCTACAAAATATGGAATCTGCCATCAGCGGAGGAGTCAAGAATGCAGAGCTTTATTATTTCAAGGGAAATATTTTGTATGATAAAGAGGAATACCGTCAGGCTGTAAGTGATTTTCAAAAAGCTGAAGAGGGCGGAATAAGTGAGGGTGCTTTATATGCCAAAGTGGGAAATGCTTTTTTTGAATTGGAGAGTTTCAAACAATCGGCTGAGCAATTGTCTAAAGCAGTTGATAAAGGAGTTTCTGATAAAATAGTAATTGAGAATTTAGGAAATGCACTTTATGAAGGCAAGAAATATGAAGAAGCTAGTAAGTTTCTGCAAAGAGCAATTGGTTTTGGAACACAAAATCCTAAAACTCATTATCATTATGCCAATACCTTATTTCGTGAAGATAGATTCAAAGATGCTATTAAATCCTATGATGAGGCCATTGCATTAGGTCAAAAAGATGAAGTGATTTATAATAACAGAGGAAAAGCAAAAGCTAATTTAGACCAGTTTGAACTTGCCATTCAAGATTATAATCAATCACTTTCAATAGATGAAAATTATGGGCAGGCTATTTTAAATAGAGGAAATGCTTATTATGAATTAGAGGCCTATCAAGAAGCATTGAATGATTATGTGAGAGCAGTTGCATTGGCTCAAACCGACAATGATACTTTTGTGAAAATGGGCTTAAGCTATTATAGTTTGGATAATTTTGAGCAAACTATCGAATATATGGATCAAGCCTTTCAAACAGGAAATCAATCTCCAAATGTTTTCTACGGTAGAGGGAATGCATATTATAATTTGGGACAATTAGATAATGCATATTCTGATCTGAATCAGGCTGTTACTTTTGGAGACAATCACCCTGAAACATATTTTCACCGAGGTCAAATTAATTTTCAGAAAGAAGAATACGAATTGGCATTATCCGATTTTAATAAAGCAGAAGAATATGGTAGCAAAGCTGAACAACTTTATTTCTTAAGAGCTAAAACACATTATGCATTGAGTAATTGGAAGGATGCTTTGGAGGACTTCAATTTAGCTATTGCAGCTGACAAAGAGCTTTATGAAGCTTTTGCTTTACGTGGAAACACAAAGTTCCGCTTGGATGATTTGTCAGGAGCCATTAATGATTACAATATTGCCATTGCGGGTGGAATTGAAGAAGCGGTTTACTTTAATAATAGAGGTAAAGCCAAACAGCTGAGCGGTAATATAGAGCAAGCAATTGAAGATTATGATAAAGCAATTTCAACTGATAGTGAATATGCAAGAGCATACGAGAATAGAGCATCAGCAAGATATGAAATGAAAAATTATGCTGGCGTAATCGAGGATGTAGATAAATTGGAAGATTTGGATGAAGCTAATCCTAATGCATTTTATATTAAAGCTGAGTCATATTATGCTTTGGAAGATTGGGTAGGGGCTATTTCCTATTTTGAAAGAGCAATTCAAGGGGAGGTTATAAAATCGGATTCCTACTTTAAAAGAGGTAGATCCTATTTGGGAGTAGAGGATTATCAAGCCGCATTAGATGATTTCAATCGTGCTGCTGAAGCAGACCCTTCTAATGCAAGTATTTATTTATACCGGGCGCAGTGTTATTTGTACTTAGGTGAAGTACGCTATGCAGCGGAGGATTATTCTAAAGCGATTACATTAGAACCTGAAAATACTGATGCTTATTACAATAGAGCTATTCTGCGAGAAGAAACTGAAGATTGGGAAGGAGCATTGCAAGATTATGACAAAGTGGTTCAATTAGATCCTGAAGATGCCTCAGCTTATTATTACAGAGGAAATGTAAAAGCTGTATTAGAAAATTATCAGCCTGCTTTGAAGGATTTAAATAAAGCAATCGAATTGAATTCTGAAGATGCTTCTTATTACAAGTTGAGAGGAAATATTTACTATCAATTAGAAGATGATTTGAAAGCTTGCGAGGATTGGAAAAGAGCTAAGAACATGGGCGATGATAGTGTGAATTATTATTTGAATCAGTATTGTGAGTAGAGATTCTAGTTTCTAAAGAATTGATATTTAATTCAATTTAAATGTGAAATTTAGGATTTAGCTTAGCTTTAGAATAAGTCTCCGGACGATCTCTTATTTTAGTATTATTGGTAGAGTAGACGAATGTTTGGTTTTTAATTTTAAGAAAAGCACAATATATTATTTGGAACTATAGTTGTAATTAATGTATAATTTTAATTATTTAGAGTTTTGAACCACTAAAACAATCTTTATGATCAACCTTAATATTAAAGATTTCCTCAGGATTTTATTTAGCTTTATAGGAATAGCTTATTTATTAACTTTTATATATTCTATAATTATCGGTTTTCAGCTCGAAACTGCTTATGAGATTGGCGGAGAGGTAGGATATAATATGGGTTTTGTGAGTTATTATGTAGTGTTAATTGCAATTGCATTTACAGCCTTTTTCTCAATCAATGTCATGGTTAGTAAATTTAGACTTAGCAATAAGTGATTGTATATATTCTTCCTAAAATTTATTTGATGGTAGGCTAAGTATGAAATATTAAAACCCTCACATTTATGGCTCCATCGAAGCCAACATATGGCAACATCAATCTGTTAGCTTAATCTAAGTTCTGTAAGAGTGGCCTTAACAAACATCCAACGTCTGTCATCCCGCACCCATCACTCAACTTCTAAACTATGACCCTGTTCATGCGTTTACTCTATGAATTTAATTCAATAAATAGAGCATATGCTGAATTCCAATCAATTTTCGCGAAATCCTAACCTTTATATATTCTTACCACTATATTATACGCTTTGGGAGGATTTAAATCTTACAAAGCATGATATCGGAATCATGAAAAAACTGATTGATTCTCAATCATGGTTGGAGAAGGAAGAAGTTGAGTTGTTGGAACACTATTTAAATCCAAATCAAAAACCTTCAGCACAAGAGCTCAAAGACTGGAGGAATCATATCCAGTTTATAAAGCCTAAAAATTTAAAAAATCTTACCACCCTAGGTTTGGAACTAGTAAAAACTCATCAAAATGGACATGATTTAAAAATTACTGAAGAAGATAAAAAAGCATTTCAAAAGGCTGAGCAAGAATTAGGCTTAATTTATAATGAAGCGGCTTATCGATTTGAGGGTAGCCATTCTACCATCACTTCAGAGCAGAAGTCAAAATCTTCATTTGATCCAAAACTAATGCAGGAGATTTTGGATGGATCAAAAATCGAATTGATTCAAAAAGTAAAAGATACTTTATGCAAGCCAGAGTTTTCTTACCATCATCATGAGAAAATAGCAGACCAAAGAGCACAAGTTTTAGAATGGTGTAAATTATTAGCCAAAGAAGGCTATGGTTCATGGGCTTTTCAGCGTGAATATGGTGGAAGAGATGATATGGAAGGCTATTTCACCATTATGGAAACCTTGAGTTATCATGATTTGAGTATGGTCATAAAATTCGGTGTGCAGTTCGGGCTTTGGGGAATGAGCATCTATTTTTTAGGAACTGAAAAGCATCATCAAAAATATTTGAAAGACATTGGAACATTGGAATTACCTGGTTGTTTTGCCATGACAGAAACCCACCATGGTTCTAATGTTAGAGGTTTAGAAACTACAGCCACTTACAATCATCAAGACAAAACTTTCACCATTCATACACCTCACCGAGATGCTCGAAAAGAATATATTGGAAATGCCGCATTACATGGTCAGAAAGCAACGGTATTCGCAAAATTAATAATAGATGGTGAAGATTATGGAGTCAACACTTTTGTGGTGCCATTGAGAAATAAAGCAGGCGAATTACACCCTGGCGTAGAAATAGAAGATTGCGGCCCTAAAATGGGCTTAAATGGTGTGGATAATGGATTAATTGCTTTTAATAAAGTAGAAATCCCAAAAGAGGATATGCTGGATAAATTTGCCTCAGTAGATGATGATGGTAAATTCCAAAGTTCTATTTCATCTGATAATAAGCGGTTTTTTACTATGCTAGGAACTTTGGTTGGTGGTAGAATCGGAATTCCTCGTTCTGGCTTATCTGCGGCAAAATCAGGTTTGACCATTGCTATTCGATATGCCAACCAACGCAAGCAATTTGGGCCGGAAGGTGGCGGAGAAGTACCGATTATGAATTACAGAATGCATCAAAGGAGATTGATGCCTCTAGTAGCCAAAAGCTACGCAATGCATTTTGCTTTGAAATATTTGACCAACCGCTTTCTAACTAAATCCGAGGAAGAAGGACAAGAAATTGAGGCATTAGCTGCTGGAATGAAGGCTTACGGTACTTGGTTTACCACTGAAGCACTTCAAGAATGCAGAGAAGCATGTGGAGGAAAAGGATATTTATCAGAGAATAGAATTGATGCTTTGAAAAATGACACGGATGTTTATACCACTTTTGAAGGGGATAATACCGTTTTGATGCAGTTAGTTGCTAAAAGTAGATTAACAGAATTCAAGAATGAGATGGGAGATATGAATTTCACTACCATTTTTAATTACCTCAGCAAGCAAGCAAAAACTTCATTTACGGAAAAGAATCCGATTACTGTCCGAAGTACAGATGAAAAGCATTTGTTGGATTTTGATTTTCATATTAATGCTTTCAAATACAGAGAAAGAGCAATAGTGGCTTCTGCCGGACAGCGAATTAAAAGATTGGTTGATGATGGGATGGACTCTTTTGATGCAGTAAATGTTGCTCAGCATCATTTAATAAATGTGGGAAGATCTTATATCGAAAGAAAAATATTAGAGCAATTTCAATTGGCTGTGGAAACCACTCAAAATGAAGCTTGTAGAAAATCATTGCAGCAATTATGTCAATTATATGCACTTCATACTATTGAGCAAAACAGAGGCTGGTATTTGGAGCAAGGCTATATGGAAGGCGTAAAAACCAAAGCCATCCGTAAAACGGTCAATCAACTTTGTTGGGAAACCAGGCAAGATGCCATTGGATTTACTGATGCATTTGGTATTCCTGATAAATTGCTTGCGGCTCCTATAGCTTTTTGATATTATCGGGTATCGAGATGACTATTACTCTATTTGGGTATTGACCTAGGACAATCAAACTTCTCTGGTTCCAATACTGCCCCCCCCTTAATGTTATTAAGGTAAGAGGATTTCAGTATTTCGCTTTAGCGAAAAACCTTTTGTTTTCTTTTGTATCTATTGTGGTTGAAAAAAATCTATGTTAATATGTACCAGCCTCAGCAAATTTTTACCACAATAGAAACAATAGAACACAAAGGAAATTAGGATAGTATTAAAAGTTAAGGTTTTAAAGCTTAACTTAATAGCATTGGAGTCCCCCCTTATGGATTGGGAGACTGTTTCCGGTCTGATTTGCGGTACTGACCAAATCATCCTACACCCATCATCCATCAAACTTCGAGCTTCCAACTTCCCACTTCCAACTTTTTAATACTCCCCAAACTTCACACTCACCATACTATTATATTCCATACCCAGCAATTCTGCAGCACTTCCTTGTTTAATCCCAATTTCCAAGACACCCTGATCATTGAAAATAGCAAAAGCTTCTCCACCCTGACTTTCGTGATAATGTTTTTGAACACCAGTTAAAGAATAATTTCTAAATTTAATCTGGACACTTTTTCCTTTACTTAAAATATCATAATCGTATTTAAGTATATCTGTTATGAGATTACCATAGTCATCAATATGCACTACATGTCCTTGAATAATTTCTCTAGTGGCTTTAACTTTAGGAGTGATAAATTTCTTAAAATCTTCAGCAGCTAAAGATTCTCCTATTTCGTTTAATGTACCGGATTTAAGTATTTTTACAGCAGTCGATGCTAAAATATCCTTAACTGGGAAATTCCCTTTGATTTCTTCTTCAGAAGAAATTTTTATAATTTTATCGGGGTCTTTTTCCCTAATTAAGCTTAATAATCCATTATTACTTCCCAGGAAAAAATGATTTTTGATTTCAATGGCAATCATAGCTTCATTAGGCTCAGAACGGGAATTCACAGCTACTAAATGAACACTGCCTTCAGGGAAATCTTTATAAACTGATTTTAAAACATAAGCAGCATGAATGATATCATGCTTAGTAATGTTGTGAGATATGTCAATCACTTGAAGATTTGCATCTTCACTCAGTATTTTGGCTTTTACCGCTGCCACATAATGGTCGCGCCAACCGAAATCTGATAGAAAAGTGATTAAAGGCATACAAAAAATTGAATTATTGTTAAATTTGTTAAAAACAAAATTACATAAATTTCAGTACTAACATATTGAGACATCATAAATAAGAAAATCATTTGGTAGAAAAAGTTATTACTTTAGAAAATGTATCCTTAGTGGATTTTTTAGGTGTAGAAAATCGTAATATCAACGAGCTTTCTTCAGCTTTTCCTAAATCTAAAATTATCTCTAGAGGAAATGAAATAAGAATACAAGGAAGCACTCCCGAAATTATTCGCATCAATCAGATTGTGCATTCACTGGTAACGCATTACCACAAATTTGGAAAAATCACAGAGGAAAGTGTGAAAACCTATTTGAATGAGGAGCATGAAGAGAGCCAGAAAAAACTGGATATAAATGCAGATGAAACCTTGGTTTTTGGTACTAAAGGATATGCAATAAAAGCTAAAACTCCCAATCAAATAAAACTGGTTGAAGCAGTAAGAAGAAATGATTTGGTTTTTGCTATAGGCCCAGCAGGTACAGGTAAAACCTATGTTTCTGTTGCCATGGCAGTGCAAGCTTTGAAAAATAAAGAAGTTCGAAAAATCATCATTACCCGCCCAGCTGTGGAAGCAGGGGAGAATTTAGGTTTTTTGCCTGGTGATTTAAAAGAAAAAATCGATCCTTATTTACGTCCAATTTATGATGCATTGGATGATATGGTTCCTGCTGAAAAATTAAAATATTATCAGGAAAATAGGGTGATAGAAATTGCTCCATTGGCTTATATGAGAGGTAGGACTTTGCACAATGCTTTTATTCTTTTGGATGAAGCACAGAATACGACTCCTATGCAAATTAAGATGTTCCTAACAAGAATGGGGCCTCATTCCAAAGCAATTATTACAGGAGATATGAGTCAGGTTGATTTGCCGAAAAGACAAAAGTCGGGCTTAATTGAATCTACTCAAATATTAAAAGACATTAAAGGAATTGGTATCGTACATTTAAAAGGAGAAGATGTAGTGAGACATAGGTTAGTAAAACAAATCATTGAAGCCTACGATAAAAATGATGCCTTGAATGAAAAAGAACAAAAATGATTTCAGTTAAAGTAGTTGAAACCCAAGACGAACTCAAACAAATATTTGCCATAAGGGAAGAGGTATTTGTTAAAGAACAGAAAGTTGCTCCTGAGGAGGAATATGATGAATTTGAAGAAATTTCTACGCACTTTATTGCTATAGATGAAAATGGGAATCCTTGTGGAACTGCAAGATGGCGATTTACCGAAAATGGGGCTAAACTAGAAAGATTTGCTGTACTGAAATCTCATAGGGGTAAAGGAGTAGGTCAAGCTTTAGTAAAAGCTGTGATTGATAACGTTAGAGTACACCCCGAAGCCAGCGGTAAAAAAATGTATATGCATGCTCAGATTCCTGCAATTTCGCTCTATTCTAGATTTGGTTTTGAAAAAGTAGGAGAGCAGTTTGAAGAATGCAATATTATGCATTATCAGATGGAGATGTATTAAAATCATTTAAATCAGTATCAGTTATAAAGCTCACCAAGCATTATTGAGTTTTTGAAGAGCAAGTTTTTACCTCAATTTTGATCATTTTGTAAGCTCAAATCAGTAGCTTGGAATAGTATCCTTTTCAATTTATCCAGATTTCTTATCCTTTTGGTTTATAGTGCTATAGCTATATAAATGTAACAATTTTTGATAGCAAGGGTATAAAATAGTGTACCAAAAAAGAAATAACCATGAACAAGTTAATTATACTAATACCGTTTTTAGCAGTATTTCTATTTAATTGTGACGGTAAGAAGACTGAAAAGGCTTCAGAAGTTGAAACCTTAGATGAAGAGGTACCTGAAGAGGAAGTAGTAGATGTAATGGAAGAGAAAGGAGATGAAGTAGAAGAGGTTCTTATAGATAATGAATATATCAAAGCAATCAAGGTTAATTTAAAACCTGGAGAAGAGTTACCTTGGCATAAAGGAAAAGAAAGGGTTATGTATCCTTTAAATGATTTTCAGGTGAAGTTAAAAAGCCTTACTGATGATGACGAGGCAAAAGAAAGATTATTCCAAAAGGGTGTCCCAAATTGGTTTCAAGAAAATATTCATAGTGTAAAAAATATTGGTAATACTCCAGCTAAATATTTGATTGTGATGAGAAAGCAAAAAAGCTTTCCAGAAGGAAAGATGTATGAAGTATCGGAGCTTAAGACAGCTGATGGGGTAAATGTTGTTTCACTTTTTGATAACGCATCTGTAAGAGTTTCTAGAGTTAAATTGGAAGTAGGAAAAGAAACTTCCGTTCATAAAGGAATTTATAGACTTACGTATCCTTTAACCGATTATTCTGTAGTTTATGATAAGGAAAATCAAACCAAAGAAACCCGTAATATTTTTAAAGGAGTAGCACATTGGCATTTACCAAGTAGTCACTCTATTAAGAATGTCAGTAACAAAGGAGTAGCGGACTTTTTAGTATTTGAATTTAAGATTTAATCAATCATTTCTTGATTTTATAAAAACTTGAAAAATAGTCACTCGAGTTGTGAAAAGGAGTTCGTATAATGAGCTCCTTTTTTATTTTATTGATAAACTTTTAGTTAAAGCAATTGGCTAGTTTCAACTTGTTATTTACATTAGTATATGCGACAAGCTTGGAACCGATATGCCTTTATCCGTTTTGTGGTATTCATGTCTCTTGGAATAGTAGCGGGAACATTCCTTCCTGATTATTTTGAGATAATCCTTCTTTTATTTAGTGCTATTGCAGCCATGTATTTATCCGCTCAGTTTTTCAGAGGGTATCAATTCCCTTCTTTTCAATCCATTTCTTTTGCTGTTTTAGCTTTTTTGATCTGTTTTTCATTTGGGTACCTCAATGCTTTCTGGAAATCAGAAAAGCATGATGAAGCTCACTTGCTTAAAATAAACACCAGTGAAATTGAAGCATTTGAAGCAGTATTAATTGATGCAGGAAAAGTCACTGAGAAAACTCATGGATTTAAAGTAGAAATTCAGCAAGTTCTTTTTGGTGGAGAATGGCAAAAATATAGTGGAAATGCTATGATTTATTTCCAAAAGGATAGCCTTTCTGAAAACTTGAAATATGGAGATAAGTTACTAGTCAAATCTAGATTAAGCGAGTTGGAACCTCCTAAAAACCCATTAGAATTTAATTACAAGCGATTTTTAGGCTTTGATCAAATCTATCATCAGCAATATATTACTTCAGGGAATTGGCTAAAGTTGGATGAAGGTAAAGGGAATTTAATTATGGCCTATTCCATTCAGACAGGTCAGTATCTGGAAGGGATAATGAATGAATACATTCAAAATGATCGCTCTTTAGCTATTGCCAAAGCTTTAACTTTAGGAATAAAAGATGAACTCGACAATGAATTGCGAAATGCTTATGCAGCTGCAGGTGCCATGCATGTTTTAGCAGTAAGTGGATTACATGTTGGAATCATTTTTTTGATTGTTTCCACTCTTCTAAAGAGGTGGCGAAATCGTAAAAGAGGTAGAATATTTTTTGCCGTAATCAATATTTCCGTCTTATGGGCTTATGCATTTATTACGGGACTTTCTCCATCCGTGCAAAGAGCAGCTATGATGTTTAGCTTTATCATTTTGGCTCAAGCCATGAAAAGGCAAACGAATATCTACAATACGCTAGCAGCTTCTGCTTTTGTGCTGTTGAGTTTCGATCCTTTTTTATTATTCTCGGTTGGTTTTCAGTTGTCTTATTTGGCAGTTTTAGGTATTGTCTTTTTCCAGCCAAGATTATATGGGTTATTACAGTTCGAATTTGTTTTATGGGATAAGCTTTGGGCCATTACTTGTGTTTCTATTGCAGCTCAATTGGCTACTGCTCCATTGGGATTATTGTATTTTCATCAATTCCCGACTTATTTTTTCTTATCAAATTTAGTTGTAATTCCTGCAGCTTTTGTTATCCTAAACAGTAGTCTATTTTTAATGATTATTTCATTTTGGGATTGGGCGTCCGATTGGATAGGTTTTTTGATCGACCATTTTATTCAAATCATTAATTATTTGGTTTTCAGTCTAGATTATCTTCCTAACAGCACTATAGATGGAATTTTTATTAATACACCAGAAAGTTGGCTGATTTATATTGCCATCTTTTTTATCGCGCTATTCATTTCAGAGAAAAAATTGAATTATTTGAAATTGACAGTTTTAAGCTTGTTTTTGATGAGTGCGAGTATCTGTTTACGTCAATATGAAAATTTTCAGGAGAAGAAATTGATAGTGTATGACACCGGAAAGCATCATGCATTGGCAATCAGGAACGGATTCTCTCAATATTTTAAAGTGGAGGATGAATTAGCCAAGGATAAAAATAAGCTTAGATTTCATGTTTACCCAAGTCAATTGCAAGCTGGGATAGCCGATTTCCACCCTGATCATTTTGAACCGGAAAATCAAAAAGAATTGTTTGAAGATTTCCATGGATTGAAGCTAGCCATTTGGGAAGATAAGCGAATCATTCATTGGCATCAGGAATTGGATAAAAATTTTACTTTTAAAGAACCAATTGATGCAGATTTATTGATTATCAGTAATAATGCATTAGAAAAGCCTGAGAAGTTACTGGAATTTTTTAAACCTGAAAAGATTGTGCTAGATGCATCCAATTCTTATTATAACATTCAAAACTTTAAAGCTAAATTTGAGGAGGAAAATTTAGACTATTATATAGTGCCCGAAAAAGGTGCTTTTGAATGGAAATTATAAACTATGGAATTAACTAAGATTGAAATTAAAGACAGAATTGGTTATATCACTTTAAACCGTCCAGAAAAGAGGAATGCCTTAAGCTATGAATTTGTTGGTGAGCTGAAACAAGCTTTTGCACAGCTAAAGGAAGATGATAATGCAAAAGTAATAGTGCTTAGAGCTGAAGGAAAAGCGTTTTGTGCAGGAGCGGATTTAGCTTATATTCAAGGTTTACAAGGCAATACTTATGAAGAAAATCTGGAAGACTCCAATCATTTAAAGGAGCTTTTCTATGAGATTTACACTTATCCTAAAGTAGTGATTGCAGAAATCCAAGGACATGCTTTAGCTGGAGGCTGTGGATTAGCAACAGTTTGTGATTTCTCTTATACGGTTCCTCATGCAAAATTCGGTTATACGGAAGTGAAAATTGGTTTTATTCCTGCCATCGTTAAAGTCTTTTTATTAAGAAAAATAGGAGAAGGAAAATCTAAAGAGTTGTTGTTATCTGGGAAATTATATGAAGCAGTTGATGCTCAAAAAATGGGCTTGGTCAATGAAGTGGTTGAAGCAGAAAAGCTTTCAGAAACGGTTTATGAATTTGCGCAACAATTAATTCAGAACAATTCAGGTCAATCCATGGCATTTACCAAGCAAATGATAGCTGAAGTGCAGGAAAAAGGCTTGGAAGAAGGCTTGCAATATGCAGCTGAGCAAAATGCCAAAGCCAGAGCTTCGGAAGATTGCAAAAAAGGCATAGCTGCCTTTTTGAATAAGGAAACTCCAAGTTGGTAATTTCATAAAATATCTTTACAAATTCCATGCAAAACCCAAAAGCCATTGATGTTCTCCAAAAATACTGGGGCTATGAAGCCTTCAGAAGTATGCAGGAGGATATTATCAATTCCGTAACTTCAGGAAATGATACTTTGGCTTTATTGCCAACGGGTGGAGGGAAATCGATTTGTTTTCAAGTACCTGCTTTAATGAGTGAAGGCTTATGCTTGGTAATTTCTCCACTAATTGCCTTGATGAAAGATCAGGTGGAGCAATTAAAAAGGCGAAAAATTCCTGCAGCTGCAGTTTATTCTGGAATGACTTATCGTGAAATTGATATTCTGTTGGATAATGCTGCTCATGGAGCCTATAAATTCTTGTATGTTTCTCCCGAAAGATTAAAAACTGAGTTATTCTTAGAAAGGGCTAAGAAAATGAATCTTAACCTACTGGCAATAGACGAAGCTCATTGTATTTCTCAATGGGGTTATGATTTTCGTCCTCCTTATTTGGAGATTTCCAACTTCCGTGAATTATATCCTGATTTGCCTTGTATAGCCTTAACTGCAACTGCAACTGAGAATGTTAAAATTGATATTCAGGATAAGCTGAATTTTAAAAATGGAAAGCTTTTTCAAAAGAGTTTTGCGCGTGATAATCTTTCTTACTCGGTTAGAAAAGTCGAAAATAAGGAAGCCAAGCTTTTTGAAATTTTGCGGAAAATAGGGGGTACTTCTGTTGTTTATGCAAGAAACAGAAGGCGCACTAAAGAAATTGCCCAGCTTTTACAGAAAAATGGTTTTTCAGCAGATTATTACCATGCAGGACTCTCTCAAACCGATCGAAATGCAAAGCAAGATGCCTGGTTAAAGGGAAATACGAGAATTATTGTCGCCACTAATGCATTTGGAATGGGGATTGACAAGCCCGATGTTCGCACTGTAGTTCACTGGGAATTACCTGATAATCTGGAATCCTATTATCAAGAAGCGGGACGGGCAGGGCGTGATGAGAAACCAGCCTTTGCAGTGGCACTTTATCATCCTCAGGATTTCAAAGAAATGGAAGAAAAGCATGAATTGGCTCATCCTGAATTTGATTTCTTGAAAAAGCTTTATCAGTCCTTAGCAAATTACTTCAAAATAGCCATTGGTTCTGGCGAAATGCAAAGCTATAATTTCGAAATTCAAGACTTTTGCCAACATTACAACTATGAAGTTTTTCCGGTTTTTCATGCGTTAAAAGTGCTGGAAGAAGAGGGGTTTATCCAGTTAAACGAACAGTTTTATCGTCCCTCAGGATTGCATATCAATTTAGATTTTAAAAATTTATATGCCTATGAAATTGCTAATGCCAAATTTGAAAAGCTGATTAAAACAGTATTACGAATTTATGGCGGAGATATTTATCAGCAAGTTATTTTTATAAATGAATTGCAAATAGCCAAAATGGCTGAAATGAGTCCGCAGGAGGTAGTAAAGCAATTAAATTATTTGGATAAGGAAGGAATACTGGATTATTCACCCAAATCCGATTCACCCCAATTAACTTTTTTGGAAGCACGACATGATGCCAATAAGCTTCCTTTGAATAAAAAGCGATTGGAAGAGCGGAAAAAAAATAAATATGATAAGCTTATGGCGGTGAAAAATTATGTTGAAAATGATTTGGTCTGCCGTACATTAAAATTACTACAGTATTTTGGAGAGTATAAAGAGGAGAAGTGCGGAGTATGTGATGTCTGCATTAACGAAAAGAAATCAGTACATCAGGATATAGATTTAGAGCAAAGAATCTTAAAAATATTGAAAGATTCTCACTTGAATATTGAGCGATTGTCAGAAAATATTGAAGGTTATGCCAAGGAAAAAGTGATTTCTTACGTTCGGAAATTAGATGATGAAGGCAGATTGAAAATTGATAAAATGGGGATGTTGAGTTTGGTGGATTAACTGATTCATTTGTAACATTCTAAGAGTCGAAAGAATTTCGAATGCTAATTGAATCTTTTATTTCAGCCTTGTGAATAAAAAGCTTAAATTTACAGAGAATTTAAATCAAAACTTTTCATGATTACCATCGCCAAACCAGAAATTGCACGTGCCATATCTTTAGAATTATTAGATGTTGGAGCTATCCAAATCAGACCTGCTAAGCCTTTTACATGGGCTTCTGGATGGAAATCACCTATTTATTGTGATAATAGATTAGCACTTTCTTTTCCTGAAACTAGAAGCATCATAAAACATTATTTAGCGGATGTTATCCGAGCTAATTTCCCTGATGCAGAAGCTATTGCAGGAGTTGCTACTGCAGGCATTCCACAAGGTGTTTTAGTTGCTGAGTCATTAGATTTACCTTTTATGTATGTTCGTTCAAAGCCAAAAGGACATGGAATGGAGAATTTGGTAGAAGGGAAATTAGAGAAAGGTCAAAAAATTGTGTTGGTAGAGGATTTAGTGTCAACTGGTGGTAGTTCTATCAAAGCGGCAGAAGCTTTAAAATCTGCTGGGGCAGAAGTTTTAGGAATGGCAGCAATTTTCACCTATGGTTTTGATGTGGCAGTAGAAAATTTCGAAAAAGCCAATATTAAGTTGGTATGCTTAAGCGATTACCCACATTTGCTTGAAGAGGCTTTAGTAAAGAAATTAATTCAAAATGATGAGTTAGCCACTTTAAAAGAATGGCGAGATAATCCTTCTGAGTGGGGTTGATAATTTGATTCTTTTAATTTCCGCTAGCCTCCGGCTAGTGGAAAATACTATCGCCTCGGGCGAATTTTAAATGCTGATTATTAACAATAATATTTATCCATTGTTTCTTTACTAGATATAAAAGTAAAAATTGTTAGCCAGGCAATCAATAGTGCAAATTGTCCTGTTTTAAACCTCCTTTTTAGCTTTCTTAACATTAGCAACCACTATAGCAAATAGAATAGTAGCAACCCCTACCCATTGCAAAGCAGTTACCTCTTCAGCTAAAAGCCAGCTAGAGAAGAAAACCGCTACGGGTAATTCAGCAGAACTTAGAATGCTGCTAAGTCCCACTCCAGTTTGTGGAATACCATATGCATAGAAAAGAGGAGGAATTACAGTTCCGAACAGCGCAAATACTAATCCCCAAGACCATAAGCCTGCAGATAAACTTCCATTCCATAAAAATTCAGGAGGGAAAATCATAAAGATAAATATGCATGAACCCGTGATCATCATAGCACTTTTTTGAACAGGAATTAATGCATTGCCAACCCTGCCGTTTGCCCAAATAAATACGGCATAGAAAAATCCTGCTAAAAATCCATAACCTATTCCTTCCAAGCTAAAAGGAATATTATCTAAGCTATAAACATTTCCAGCCAAATAGGTTCCGAAAAGAATGAAAATAACAGAAACCCACTGCATTC
The DNA here is from genome assembly GCF_030503855.1 of Marivirga salinae. Taxonomy (NCBI): domain Bacteria; kingdom Pseudomonadati; phylum Bacteroidota; class Cytophagia; order Cytophagales; family Marivirgaceae; genus Marivirga; species Marivirga salinarum. The sequence goes on from NZ_CP129971.1 coordinate 1,865,039, forward strand.
GGGTTGGGAATTTACGATGGATAATGATTTCCAACAACAAACTAATCCATGTGAATTGCATTAATAGAAGTATCCCAATTGAGGCAGGAAGTTCTTGGATGGATTTATAGTAACATAAACTGACTAAACCAGTACTGATTCCAGTAAGCAATACTTTCCAGCTATTTTTCCAAGTGAAATGGAATTTGATATTTTGAAATAGGGCTCTTCCAGCAAGAATTAGCCATAAAATTAATGCACCAAAGAACACTTGTGCTCCAGTGACTTCTGCTAACGTAAATCCTTCCTTATAGGAAATTTTAACTAATGTGGTTAAAACTCCAAAACTACAAGCACCTAAAAATACCAATATGGCTCCTCTTATCATTCCTTTTAATTTTTTGGATTGCAAAAATGAGGAAATTTTAGAAATATGAGGTATGAAAATTGAAATATAAAAGGTGGCGCACAAGTTTCCCTCTAAAAGTTGGCTGCCCTCATAACTAGCGCAAGCGTCCGCTTGTGCTTTTAACATTAAGCTCAATTGCTTTTTGGCTTAAAAATAAAGGTATAAATAAACTAAGAGGTCCAAGTGGACACTTGAACCAGTGCCTTGTTGAGAAAGAGTGCCTTTTAAAATCTCTAATTACGCAATCGTCCGCTTGTGCTTGTCTCCTTATTGGTTCTGCAGTATGCATGGCGCAAGTATCTGAGTTAGCATTTGCTATTCATCTTTCTCCGCATCTGGCTGCCCATTCACATCAAACCCAAAAACATCATTCCGGGCATAATGTCCTATCACATCAAAATCCATTTTAGCTCTGATTATTTCATCATGATCGATTTCTGCGGTGAGTAAACCTTCTTCATTGTATAAAGGACCTGCCAATATTTTTCCTAAAGGAGAAATAATGACACTACCGCCTCTTGATAATATTTCAGGTCTGTCTGCAGCTAATTCATTTTGCAGATGTTCAGGATAATCATTTTTACGGATAAATTGATTTGACCCGATTACATAGCATCTACCTTCGCAAGCGATATGAATCAAACTACTGTTCCAGCTTTCCCGTGAATCTGCAGTTGGAGCCACATAAATTTCCACACCTTTTTGATACATTGCCATTCTGGCTAAAGGCATGTAGTTTTCCCAACAAATCAATCCACCCAATTTTCCGATTTCAGTATTAAAGGTTGATAGTGTGGTGCCATCTCCTTCTCCCCAAACCAATCTTTCCGCGGCAGTAGGTTTTAATTTTCTATGTTTCCCCATCAATTTCCCTTTAGGAGAGAAATAAAGCAATGTGCAGTATAATGTTTTGCTATTCGAATCTCTTTCTGTAACCCCAATGGTGATGTATATTTCGTATTCTTTAGCCCAATTCGCAATCTGTTGGGTTTCTTCAGCACCTACTTCAACACTATTGTCCCAATATTCCCTGAATTGCTCTCTTCCTGCTTCTGTTCTGCTGCCTACTACTGTGCCAAAGCCTAAGCCAGCTGGATATGCTGGGATAAAGCTTTCGGGAAATACCAATAATTTAACTCCCTGTTCAGAAGCTTTTTGAATCCATTTTAATACAATATCCATGGTTTTGGATTTATTAAAAAGGGAAGGAGTGGCTTGCACACAACCTACTTTGAATTTTTTCATGATTAAATTTCTTTTTCAAAAATTTCCAATTGCCTTGGCAATAGCTGAAATGATTTCCGATGGTGCTCAGTTATACCAAATTCCTGTATTCCGGCTCTATGTTGTTTGGTAGGATAGCCTACATTTCTTTCCCATCCATAATGTGGATGGATTTCAGCTAAATCCCGCATTAAGGTGTCTCTATATTCTTTAGCTAAAATGGAAGCCGCAGCTATACTGAAATACTTACTATCTCCTTTTATAACACATTCATGATTAATTTCCTGATAAGGAGTAAAACGGTTTCCGTCTATCAATAAGAAATCAGGTTTTTGTTTTAATTGATCCAAGGCTTTATGCATAGCCCAAAAGGAAGCTTTTAAAATATTAACTTGATCAATTTCTTCAGGACTGCATTCAGCGATTGCCCAAGCAATGCTTTCTTCTTTAATAACATCTACCAATTCAGCTCTCTTTTTTGAACTCAATTTTTTGGAATCTGTAAGATAGGCATGTGAAAAATTTGTAGGTAAAATTACAGCTGATGCAACTACAGGGCCTGCCAAGCAACCACGGCCCACTTCATCGCAACCCGCCTCGAACTTATTGTTTTTATGAAAGTAAGCTTTTAAACTCATTTTTGTATTTTGAATAGATACCCTAATCCCATAGCAACAAAGCTTTGCTGATAATTTTCCACAGAATTAACTTGTTGAATTAAATCGAAACCTGCATGAATATCCAATTGAAATTTTGGATTAATTAGATATGTTAACCCTCCATCAAAGTAATTAGATGGGGTTAGGAACTCAGATCTAAAACCATATATCTCTGCATACACAGATAATTTCTCGTTTATGCTATAACCCGTATTTAGTGTAAACCTTATGCGCCCGAAATCATTAAATCGTTCATCGTATCCGAGATTTGCCATTAAATACCATTCAGGGTTTAGCTGGTATTTGGAAGATAATTGAACCCTGAAAAAACTATTTCTTTGAAACCTGTCAGGGCTGTATGTGTTAAATCCATATTCTACCAATATGGCAGTTTGAGGAATTAATTCTGATTCTTTAAGTAAATCTATTTTTGTACCAACTACGGCTGGCCCTGAATAACTTATCCAAAGAAATTCTGGGTTTGTCCCTGCTTCTAATAATCTTTCACTTTGATAGGTTTGACCTAGTCGTAATTCCCAACCTTTTGTTAAACCGTATTTTATAAGAGTATTATTCCAATTGATCAATTGTAGTTTGTCATTAAGATTTACTGTTTCACTTTCAAAAGAAAAACCAGCCTCTATTTGAAAATATCCTTTTGGAATAGTTTTAGGATAATCAGAAAATCCAGGTCTATCGGTATTGATTTGAATGCTGTCCTCTTGGGCATGCGAATAAAATGCAGTACCCATTAAAATCAGAAAAAGGATATATCTCATTTGTGGAATATTTTGACTGCAAGTTAATAAAATTTAATAATCCGTTTTTATTCTATTTTCGGTAAACCTTTTTATTATTATTTAGTAATCTAATTATAATTAATATATTTGTTGTAAAATAAATTTAGATTAATCTAAAAATGATTTATGTTGAGGTTATTATTTGTAGTAATTGTCTTTTTATCAAGTGTTTGTGTGTTGAGAGCACAAGTGTTTAAAGCTGTCGTAAAAGATGAGAAAGGTGAGCCTTTGCCCTTTTCAACAGCTTATGACCATGATCTAGGCTATGGGGCAACAGCTGATGGGAACGGTGAAATCATATTATCTATAAAACCTGAGTCTAAGGAGATATGGATTTCGCATGTGGGCTATCAAAAGAAGATAATTAATGTTGATAAAATAGATTTATCTCAATTCCATAAAATTCAGCTTTTACCGGATAAGTTAGGCTTAAATGAAGTGGTGGTAAGCGGTCAAATGCAAGCAAGAAGTTTGCGTAATTCTCCAGTGAAAGTGGAAGTTTTTAAAGCAGATTTCCTCAATGATTTTTCTCAAGGTTCTGGTAATTTGATGGAAAATATCTCCATGGTTAATGGAATTCAAGAAAATGTAGCTTGTGGGGTATGCTATACTAATGAAATCAGTATCAATGGTTTGGAAGGAGCTTATACATCACTTTTAATTAATGGAATTCCAATTTACGGCAATTTAGCTACTGTTTATGGACTTAATAGTATCCCAACTGATATGATGGAAAAGGTAGAAGTGGTTAGAGGTCCTGGTTCTACGCTTTATGGCTCTGAGGCAATGGCAGGAGTTATTAATATCATTACACCTCATGCAGAAAAGAATTCTGTAAACCTTAATTCCAGTATTTCACAATTGGGTGAATGGAAAGGAAATTTGATTTCTCAATACAAAGCCGAAAATTGGAAACACTTTTCAGGATTCCACTGGGATGTAGTCAATCAATTTGTAGATCAAAATAACGATTTATTTTCGGATGTTGTTTTAAGAGATCGTTTTTCGATATTCAATTTCTCTGAAAATGAGGAGAAAGAATTATCTATAGGTGGTAAATACTATTATGAAGATAGAAGAAATGGCGTTTTGGAATTTGTGAAGGACAGAAACTATAAACAGCTAAGAGGTAGTGATGAGGTGTACGGTGAAAGTATCTATACGCACAGATGGGAATTATTTGGGAGCAAGAAATTCGGCAAATCTCCTTTTAAATTACAGTTTTCCGCTAGCCAGCATTGGCAGGATAGTTTCTATGGAGACACTTTTTATGAAGCAGAGCAACATCAGGCTTTTGCAAATTTCATTTTTGAAAGTCAGTGGGGAAATCACAACTTTTTATCAGGGTTTAGTCAGCGTTTAAGTTACTATGATGATAATTCTCCAGCAACAGAAAATGAGACTGGCAATAATCCTGATTTACAAATCATACCAGGAATATTTGTTCAAGATGAATGGAAAATCAATGAAGATTGGAAAGCCCTTTCAGGAGCGAGAATAGATTATTACGATAGGCACGGATTGATATTTTCTCCAAGATTAAATATTCAATATCAACTAAGCGAGTGGACAAATTTCCGATTTAATAGTGGTACTGGTTTTCGTATTGTCAATCTTTTTACCGAAGATCATGCTTTTGTTTCTGGACAAAGAGAATTACGGATTGAAGAAGATTTAAATCCTGAAAGATCCTTTAATGTAGGTTTAGGATTTCAGCATGTTTATACTTTCGGAAATCAGCAAGGAAGCCTTGAGTTGGATGGATTTTACACCTATTTCACCAATAAAATTATTCCTGATTACGATACTCCTGGTTTTATTATTTACGAGAATTCCGAAGCTTATGCCTATACCAGAGGCTTGAGCGCAAACATCAATCACCAAGTTGGCGCTAATCTCTATTTGAATTTAGGCGCTCAATGGCAAAATGCTAGACAGGCAGAAAGTGATGAAAATGGTGTTTTAGAGGAGAATCCAATTATCTATTCTAGAGATTGGTTTGCTGTGGGTTCTGCAGAATATAGTTTTCCTTTAGGGATAAAATTGAATTATAGTTTTAATTGGAATGGGCCTACTGCCATGCCAGAGGTTTATGATGTAAATGCAATGGGTGAAATTATCAACTCCAGATCAGACTTTTCTCCTGAATTCACGCTCCATAATCTTAAAATCCGAAAGGAATTCAAAAGATTAGAGGTTTTTGTCGGTGTTAGGAATATATTCGATAATGTTCAGCAAATATCACCGCTTAGCGGAACGCAGGACGAGACCACCCCTATCGGTTTTGGAGAATATTTTGATACCGCTTACAATTATGGGAGTATGATGGGGCGAAATTTCTTTTTTGGGGTTGATTGGATGTTGTAATAATCACTTCGGAAGTCACATTTAAAAAGTTTAAAAATACACATATAGAGTTACATTGTTGTATTCATAAATTGTATCTAAAACTCACTTTAAGTCTTGAAAATCTTTCAGATTTATATAAAATTAATCTATTAATATTTATATTCCGAAAAGCCTCTAAATTATTGTAATATAAGTTTTTATAATTAAATGGTTGCCAAATTAAAGGCTGTCTCGACTACGGAAAATCTAGTTTTGTCGCTGTTATCGTAATTCTTGACGATTAAAGATAACTTACATATATTTTATTGGTTTATTTCAATATTATGATAGTATATTTGTTATTAGCTTACATTGAAAAGGAACCATTATGAAGAGATTCTACACAATACTTACAGTTATTTCAATCAGTTTATTTTCCCCAATAATCGTATTCAGTCAAGCTGGTCCTGCAGGGGTTGATACTAATCTCCAACTTTGGTTGAGGGGAGATCGTGGGTTAGTATCCAGTGATGGTTCAGTAAGCGAATGGCAAGATCAGAGTGGTAATGCAAATGATTTCACCCAAGTTACAACTACAGGACAACCATCTGTTTTTCCATCTACCCCTGGGCTGAATGGATTGACTTCACTTGATTTTGATGGTAGTGATGACTTTCTTTCTGATGAGGATGGAGAGAATTATATCAATGGAAACTCTGCCTTTTCTTTATTTATAGTAATACAGTCAGATATTTCGGGCACTGATAATGGATTTCTTCGAACATCACCTAACAATAACAATGATGAATTTTTTTCCCTTAGATATGATGCTAGCGGTGCAAATGGTGGTGGGTCCAATGTTTTAAAAGCGGGTGTTAGTAATAGAAATGTAGAAACTTCATCTGGAAGACAAAGTACTGCTGCTCAATTTTTAGGACTTCAATGGCAAGCTGCAACAGATGCTGAAATATATATCAATGATTTGGAAGATTCTCCCGCCACAGCAGATAATGGCACTGCTTCTGCAACCTCTCCCATAAGTGGAGCGGATTTCGTTTATTTAGGAAATGGACCAAAGAATTTCTGGAATGGTAAGATTGCTGAAGTAATTTTTTTTACCAGAAAAATTGATCCTTTAGAAAGAATTCTTGTACAAAATTATCTTTCATCAAAATATAATATCGCATTCTCAACAGCTTCTAATGATAAATATAATGGTGACGAAGCAAGCCAAGGAGATTATGATTTCGGTGTTATTGGTTTAGCAAATGACGGAATTAATCCGAAGAGAAGCACTGCGCAAGCTGATGGGCTCAGTTTGACAGAAAACGGAACTACATTAAGCAATGGAGATTATATTTTTGCAGGCTACAAATTAGTGAATAATGTTGTTAACGATTCTGATTTGGGAGGTGTTACTGGATTACAGGCAAGGTGGTTTCGTGATTGGTATTTTGATATTACTGATAGTGATAATAGCAGTAGAACAGATTTCACTTTCGATATTGAAGATGCAGGTTTTGTTACACAAGATCTTTCTTCTGCCTCAGCAGCAGATTACATACTATTATTTAGAAGTGGTACTTCAGGAAGTTGGACAGAGGTTTCAACAGCCTCTTCATTTAGTAATACGAATAATTCTATTACTTTCAATAATATCGATCCTCAGGAAGGGTATTATACTTTAGGGACAAAAAATAATGAAACTAGCTCAATCGGTCCTAATCCGCCAGAAACTTGGTATAGCTATAAATCAGGTGACTGGGATGATCCTAACACATGGACATTAGATGGTTCAAATTCACCATTGTTGGTAAATCCAGGTAATAATATTCCTTCTACCGATGATAATGTGGTGATTACCTTGGGTAAAACGGTAAACATTCAGGAAGGCGCTAATTCAGGTCAAAATAATATTTCGATAAATGGAATTGAAGTAATTGGCAGATTAAATCTAACATCTTCCACAGGGCATAACTTCACTACAATCAAAGGAAATGGTCGAATAAGAATGCAAGGAGATGTTTCGGGAATTGATAATTTTCCTGCTGGAGATGCCTCATTATTTGCTGATGCCAATGCTGGTGGAACCTTGGAAATTTATGGTTCTGGGATTGACTTGACTACGGGAAGGACTTTCAATAATATCGATATTAATATGAGTACCTCAACAGACATTGTAACCTTACTCAGTGATTATACCTTAAATGGAAGCTTAACTATTAACCAGGGTGATTTTAGAATTAATAATACTAGTAGTACAACTCGTCTGTCTTTACTAATCAAAGAAAATGTGTTGGTACAAAGTACAGCTTCTATAAGTGTCGGTACAGCCAATGCTTACGATGGGGGAGCTTCATATTATGACAGATGGCACAAAATGGATGTACAAGGTGATTTTACCAATAATGGTAGTGTTCGCTTGACTAATCTTTCAATACCAGATTATGCAAATCCTGCAGCCAACGGTGCTGTAACTTTGTCTTTTTCAGCACTCAATAACAGCACATTTTTCTGTGGAGGCACTACAGATCTGTATAATTTAGTCTTGAATAAGGGCACTGATGATACTTATATATTAACTGTAAATGCTTCGGATAAAAGTCATTTCGGATTATTCGGTGTTAACAACAATGGTTTTGCTACAACTAATCCTACTGCACTTTCCAATAAAGCACTCTGGTTAGCAAATGGAACACTTAGGTTAAAAGGTAAAACTCATATTCCTTCACTTACTGAAGGAGGAAATGATTTCCCGATAGGTGGTAGTGCTAGGCTCTGGTTAGATGATCCAGATGTCTTTGTTAGCGCTACTGCGAATGAAAGTAATAGCTGGACTGGTTTCTCTCACGGGGCTCCTATAACAGTAAATAATGGAGGTGGTAATCAAGGACTTTATTTATATGGAAAATTGCAGGTGGATGCGGGTAAATTTTTATTAGGTGAGGCTGAAGCCATTAACTTTAGGGATGAAGCATCTGGTCAAATAATAGTAAATGGAGGTGAACTGGAAGCTACCCAAATTGCTATCAGTAGTTTTGCTACTACAGGAACTTATTCTTTTATCCAAAGTGGAGGTGTTGTTAGGATAAACGAAAGGTTTAGAGGTGGAGACAATAGTAGGTATAGCTTGCATTTAGCAGATCCAAATATGGTGGTAAATTTAAGTGGAGGGGAAATTATTATACAGGATAGAACTAATTTAGGTGGTCTGACTATAGACAGCGATCCTAATAATATCTCAGTAACTGGTGGTTTGTTGACAATAGATGATCGTAATGGTATAAATGAAATAATAACCATTAATTCTACAGCTCCTTTCTATAATTTTATATTAAAAGATCAAAACGTAACACTTGATAATAATTTTACAATTATAAATGATTTCACCCTTAACAATAACATAAATGGTGATGCAGATATCTTTAATACATTAGATTTCAATGTCACGGTAGGAGGGGATTTCGTGATCAATTCAGGCGCCACCTATAATAATGGAGCTAATAGTATTTTGACCATAAATGGGGGGAATGATGCAACAATTGAAATTAATACTGGAGCAACACAATCAATTAGTAATCTTACCATAAATAAAGGGCCTCTCAATGACTTGGTTGTTACAAATGGTGCTGCTTCCGCTTTAAATATTCCAGGCAATTTCAGGCTTGAAAACGGTAATTTTCTTTTGAGTACTTTCAATACAGAAATTGCCGGTAATGTGTACTTAGCAGATACTGTTAGCAGTTTAACCGAGACTGGAAAATTGATTCTTAATGGATCTGTTTTACAGACCATTACATCTGAACAAGGTGTTGTTCATAACTTGGACTTGGATAATAACGCAAATTTATCCTTGGCTGGCGGAGAACTCGTGATAAGAAAAACCCTTTCGCTTATTAATGGTGTATTGGATATTAATCAATATAGACTAAGGCTTGCAGGACCGGATGCTTCCATTTCTGTAACTAACCCCGGTACTACAAGAATGATTGAAACCTCAGGTTTATCTTCTGATAGAGGTGTAGCATTATATGCAGATGCGAATGAAATCATTACTTTTCCTTTTGGATCTGCTGGTAAATACACCCCAGCTGAAATTACCCTTAGCAATGTAACAGATGATGGTTATATTATTCTAAATCCCGTAAATAGCATTTTGCTCACTCTAGAAGGTGGTAATGACAAAGCCCTAGAATATTATTGGAGACTTAGAAATGAAGGGTTTACAGATATTCCTAGCGGAACTATGATTTTTGATTATGACGGTACTGATGATCAAAATGCTGGAAATTTAACACCTGGAAGAGTGGTAAATGTTACACGAGAACAGCTAGACGGAAACGTAGATAAAAATAATAATAGAATAACGATTACAACTGCTTATACGCTGCTAGAAGGTGATTATACGGCTGCAAATAACAGTTTATTTAATGGAACTTTAAGAACTCTTTATGCAATTCAAAATGGAGTTTGGCATGATCCTGATACCTGGTCTGAAGCCCAGGGAGGTTCTCCAATTAATAATACTAATCAATTGCCAGGTCCGGGAGATATAGTGGTAATTGGAAGCACTACTGAAAACTTTTCTGTAGCCATAACAGACACTGATGCAAATGGGGATCCTATTGCTGCTTATGAGCCTATCAGTATTGCAAGACTTGCAATTTTAAGATATTCCAATGCTGAAAGCTCTTTGGTAACAATTAAAGAAAATGGTGATGTCCATGATTTTGGTATCCTTACCAATATCGATCCTGACAATCCTGTTACAAGTAATCATTCAAGTAAAATTATATTAACAGGAAATACGCTTCCTGCCGGGGATTTGGGTGAGTTCTTAACAGCCCCAAATACAATTTGGACTTATTCAAGAAGATTCCCAGGAACAAATACCACAATTATTGACCAAGATGATGTTAATCTCGGCAATACTGATTTTACAAGTTATACAGTAGGAAATACTATCACTGAGTATCCGAATTTACAATTTGAATATTCAAATCTAACGGGTGGTCAGATTACATTACCTGATGTTGATATTACAGTAAATGGTGATATTCGTTTTTTCAAAGGCCCAAATAGGATATTGTTAAATTCAAGTGGGGTTGATGGTGATGTATTTGTCAAAAGGAATATTAATTTTAATAATGGAGCAGTTTATGTGCAATTTCCTTTCACAGGCGCTAATGAAAGGCTGCTGACAGTAGAAGGCGATATTAATTTTTTGGGAAACAACGCCAATCCGACTCGCTTCGAAGTAATTGATGGTGTAAGTACTTTAAATCATAAGCTACGATTGCAAGGTAATATTATAAATCCGGGAAATAACTCCAACTTTATTTTCTTCAGAGCAACTAATAAAGCAACTGTAGATTTGGAGTTTTTTGGTGCAGGCAATTCTTCATTTGATTTAATGCCTAATATACCTGCTTTAAACAGGATCATAATGGATAAAGGTATTGATCAAAGCCTATCCACTACAATTTTCACCAATTTCACACTAGGGGGAGATGCTTCCGGAAGTTCAGATACCAAGCCGGTAGTGCTGGAAAATGGAACTTTGAATTTAAATAATGCTGCAATAAACATTGATTTAAATACAGGAGGTGATGATTTTCTTATACCTTCATCTGCAGGTTTAACATTAACACAAGGCCAGGCAAATGTGGGAGGAAATGATACAGGAATCTTATTAAATGGAGGACTTCAAATTTCAGGTGGAACCTTAGATATGAATGATGGTACGAATAACGGTAATAACTATATTGAGTATTCTCCAACGGGAAATGCATCATTAACCATTAATTCAGGAACTTTAACCGTAGGTTCTCAAATCAGGAGAAGTCTTATTACCAATACAGGTGTTTTAAATTACACTCAGACAGGAGGAACAGTACTGGTTGGAAACAATGCTGCTCCTGTAGCAAATAGAGGTGTTTTTGAAATAACGGGTGGTGTTGGTGATTTCACTCACACAGCGGGGAGTTTTACGGTATTAAGGCAGAACAGTGCCAATCCTTCCGTTGCTGCGCTCATTTTAAATCCTGCTACCAGTAACTTGACAGGATCAACGATTACTCTTGGAGATGTTGCTACACCTGCTTCACAAAATAATTTTGGTATCAATTCCAACATAGCTTTAAATGAACTTGTTATTAATGGAAATAATAATCCTACTATGAATTTGCAGGTAAGGCCTTTAACTATGAATGGTACCTTAACAGTAAATTCAGGAGCTACATTCGATGCTAATGGACGCAATTTGATCTTAAAAGGGGATTTTATGAATGAAGGGGCTTATTTAGGAACAAATAATACCACTTTTTTTAGCAATTTAACTGCAACGACCTATTCTGGCATTGGAACTGCCACCTTTAATAACCTCACAAAAAACCAAACTGGAATTGTTAATATTGGAAAAGAAATAACTGTAGATGGAACGCTTCATATAGGTGCTGGAACTTTTGCTGATAATGGAAATAGTATAAATGTTAGTGGAACGGTAATTAATGATGCAGTTCATACTAGTAGTGGTGGAAATGGTATCATTTTTAATGGAACAACTCAACAAGAGCTAAGGAGATCCGGCCAAGGAACCGGTACTTTTGGTATCGTAACCATAAATAATCCAGAAGGTGTTCAGATTCCTGATGGTAATGATTTCAGCTTTATTATCAATAATTCCTTACGACTTCAAGGTGGAGTGTTTGATATAGGAGGTAATCTGCTTACCCTTTCGGCCTCAGCAAATATTGAAGAGGTAAGTCCTTTCGGTATAAGTAATATGGTGGAAACTAATAGCTCCCTTTCTGATAATGGCTTAAGAAAGTTCTTGAATCCTATTAATAGCACCACAAATTTCACATTCCCAATTGGACAGAGTAAATATACTCCCGCCATATTTACTATAAACAATAGTAGTGCAGGGAGTATAACCGTTCGTCCTACCAACGAGATACATCCTGCAATTGTAGAAGATGTAGAAGCTCCAAATGATGAGATTACTGACCGCGAAAATGTCTTGCAATACTATTGGACGATTGAAGCCAATGGGATTTCAGGTTTTGACGCTTATGTTATGTTGAAATATAGATCTTCAGATATAGAGGTTACTTCACCTTATTCCGAAAATAATTATATTCCTGCTCGTGTTTTTGAATCTAATAACACCTGGGATAAGGCATTCAGCCAAGCTGCATTTGATGAAGCTAATCAAGAAATGACATTTCCTTTTTCAGGGGCTAATGATGCATTGATTACTGGTGATTACACGGCTGGGGTTAGTGTAGATAATTTAGATAACTCCTTAAACGGTGCTATTCCGAATGTAATAGAAGAATTTAGTACTGATGAGAGCGGTGGTGGAAACTTTGATGAATCGACAGCATGGTCAGAAGCAATACCGTTAGGAGGACCTCTGGGTGCTCAAATTACAATTAAGGCTGGTGATGTTCTTCGTTTGAATAATAATAGTGTAAGATTATTTAAAACAATAATTGAAGCAGGTGCAATTCTAGAGGTACCCGAAACTATTGGTCATCGACTTGGAATAGTGGAAGGGACAGGAACCTTACGATTAATTAGTGATGGAAATAGTGTTGTACTGCCTGCGGGATATTATGCCGATTTTTTCACTTGTGGTGGTGGTAGTCTCGAATATGCAGGTGCAGGTAATTATGATGTGATGGGAGCAATTAATACTGTTCAAAATTTAACTTTCTCAGGATCAGGAAATAGAATTCTTTCCAATTCTAACTTTACAGTTTGTAATGATCTTACTGTTTCAGGTCCTATAGTTAGTAATTCTGATGGTGTCATGGTGTCTGTCCAAAGAGATATGCTGGTGAATTCAGGTGGTTACAACAATGGTGCAGGTAATTTACAGATTGACCGTAATATGGTTGTTGATGGTGGTACATTCAATGGCGGTAATGGTAATAATAAAACTGTTGTCGGAAATGTGAATATTAATTCTGGCATCTTAGAAATAGGGAATGCAGGAAATTTCAATATTCAAGGAAATCTTGTGCGTACTGGTGGTGCTTTTAATAGCGGGTCTTCAACTTCTTCAGTAGTTATGAATGGCTCCTCCGTTCAAACTATTAGTGGCGATTTTACAGGTACTAATGATTTTTATAATCTAGAAATAAACAATGGAAGTGGGATAAGTCAAGCTGGTAATCTAGATTTAGACCGACAACTTAGGCTAACAAACGGAATAATCACCACCAATGGTAACGATTTCACGTTTGATGCTGACGCTTCAGCAAGTCCAGCCAAGGGGTCTAATGCTTCTTATATCAATGGTCGGGTGAAAAAAATACTTAATTCAGGTTCTTTTACATTTCCAATAGGGAAAGGCTCACGTTGGGGACATGCAAGTGTAATCGATCCTTCTGCTTCTGGATTTACATGGGAAGCAGAATATTACAACGGAGATCCAGGAGCTGACCCTGAAGTAGATAATAAAACACCTTCTAACACAGCTGTAAAGAAAATAAGTGGAAATGAATACTGGAGGATCTCTAGTGGAGCGGCTCCTGCAGGAACCACTGCCAGAGTAGGTTTAAGTTGGGATGCAGCAAGTGATGTTTCTTCAAACGAATTTGAAAGAGCAGATTTAGTAGTAATGGCATGGAATGATGGAAATGGAAATTGGGATGATTTTGGTGCGACAGCCTTTAATGATTTAGGAAGTACTGAAGGTAGTTTCCAATCCTCTAATTCTGTAAGCTTTACCGAAAAGGTTATTACTTTGGGCTCCACCGACCCTAATAATCCTCTACCTGTAGAATTTACTTTCTTTATTGCTGAGAATAAGTTTAACAGAGTAGAGCTAAAATGGCAAACAGCCTCTGAAATCAATAATGAATTCTTTGAAGTGCAGCGTTCATTTGATGGTAAAGAGTATGAAGCTATCGGAATTGTGGAAGGTAACGGTAATTCTAATCAAACTATTGATTATGATTTCAAAGATTTTGCTCCTTTGGCCGGTGAATCTTACTACAGATTAAGACAAGTAGATTATGATGGTGCCTTTGAATATTCTGAAGTAGTGAGGGTGAGGAGAGCGCAAGCTGCTGATTTGATAGCGGTTCCGAATCCAACACAATCACAAAATATCCATTTAAGATTACTAGGTTTTCACGGAGAACAGAAAGTTCAAGTGACTATTTTTGATATTCAAGGTCGAAGACATTATCAGGCTATTCACAATCCCTCTGATTTGAATAAGCCTTTACCAATTAATCAAAATCTAAACTCTGGGATTTACATAGTGGATGTGAAACAAGGAAATATTAATAAGAAAGTTAGATTAATGGTTCGTTAAAAAGCGAATACAAAATATTAATAATAAGGGATGCAGTTTTGTATCCCTTTTTTATTGAATAAGTAAATTATTTTCAACTATTCGCTCAAAGCATTTTATCCTGAAGAAATCCCACTTAATTTTGCATCATGCTTTCTATTAATAATTTAGACTACTACATAGGTGATAGAGCCTTATTTGATAATGCTTCTTTACACATAAAACCAAAAGATAAAATTGGTTTGATTGGACTAAATGGGCAAGGGAAATCCACTTTACTTAAAATCATCAATGGGGATATGACGCCCGATAAAGGTGAAGTCCAAATGAGTAAAGACTGCACCATTGGTTTCTTAAATCAGGATTTACTTTCTTTCCAGTCAGATGACAGCATTTTGCATGTAGCCATGCAAGCTTTCAAGGAAGCTTTAAAATTGCAGGAGAAAATTGAATCTATTTTGAAAAAAATGGAAGAAGATTATTCCGATGATTTGGTGGATAAGCTCACCAAAGCTCAAGAACAATATGAAATGATGGAAGGCTACAGCTTGCAAGCTAAGGCTGAAGAAATATTAGAAGGGATAGGTTTTAAAACGGAAGATCTAAGTCGTCCGCTCAAGACTTTTTCAGGGGGATGGAGAATGCGAGTGATGTTAGCAAAGCTTTTATTGGAAAAGCCATCTCTATTGATGTTAGATGAGCCTACCAACCACTTGGATTTACCTTCTATCCAATGGATTGAAAATTATCTAAAGTCTTATGAAGGGGCTTATATCATTGTTTCGCATGATAGAGAGTTTTTGAATAGAACAATAGATATTACCGTTGAGGTTGATCAGCAGCAATTGAATGTATACGCTGGTAATTGGAGCTTTTATAATGAAGAAAAAGCTTTGCGTGCGGAGTTGCAACAAAATGCTTATGAAAATCAGCAACAGAAAATAAAGCAGACCGAGCAATTTATTAACCGTTTCCGTTCTAAAGCCACCAAAGCAAAGCAGGTACAATCTAGAGTGAAAGCGCTAGATAGAATGGATAAAGTGGATGCCGTGGTGGATAATAATGCTACCATAAATTTTAGCTTTAATATCAATAACAAATCGGGTAGGCATATTGTAAGGTTGCATGAAGTTTCTAAATCTTATGGAGATATCAAGATTTTAGAAAAAACAGATGCGCATATTGAAAGAGGTGATAAGATTGCCTTGATAGGCGCAAATGGTAAGGGTAAATCTACTTTGCTAAGAATAATAGCAGGAGAGGAAAAGATTAATGGGGAAAGAGAAGAAGGCTATAATGTAGAATTCGGTTTTTTCGCTCAGCACCAGTTGGAATCATTAAATATCAATAATGAGATATTAGATGAATTGAAGCAAGCAGGTAGTGATAGAACTGAAATGGAGCTTAGAAACTTATTGGGTTGTTTCCTTTTTAGAGATGAGGAGGTTTTTAAGAAAATTAAAGTCCTTTCCGGAGGTGAAAAATCCCGTGTGGCTTTATCTAAAACCATGATTTCCAATGCGAATTTCCTACTGCTGGATGAGCCTACCAACCACTTGGATATGCAATCGGAAAACATTCTGATTCAAGCTTTGCAGCAATATGAGGGGTCTTTTATTACAGTATCCCACAATAGGTATTTTGTATCGAATGTAGCCAATAAAATCTGGTGGATTGAAGATTATCAGGTGAAAGAATATCCTGGTACTTATGATGAATTCCAGAATTGGTTTGCTAAAAGAGAAGCTGCCAAAGCCGATGATCAGAAAATTGAGGACGAAATAAAAAAAGAGCAGAAAAAAGAAAAGCAATCCAAACCTAGGCATCAACCAGAAGATGCAGAATTGAAAGCCAAACAAAAAGAACTTTCTAAATTGGAAACTCAAATTGAGAAATTGGAATTGAATAAAAAAAGTCTAGAAGAAGAATTGGCTAAACCCTCAGTTTATGGCAATCCAGATAATCTTTTTGAAGTGAATCAGGAATTTGATAAAGTAAATAAGGAATTAGAAGACTTAACAGAGCAATGGGAAAATTTGGCGATAGAGTTGGAGTAAGTCCCAACCAGCCTTCGACTCACAAATGGGGAGATCCAAAGCTATTTAGTTAAGGAAATTTCCTTATTGAGATTTTCGTTTTAGCGAAAAACCTTTTGATTTCTTTTGTGTCTCTTGTGGTTAAAATTTGCTAATCTGGGTGCAGATTAGCAACATTCTTTTTTAACCACAAAACAATAGAATACAAAGGAAAATTACCTTGATTATTTCTTAGGATAAAAGTTAAATATATAGCTTAAATCTTAACTTAATAATATTGGGGGTAGATCGTAGGTGAATTCTTTAATTAAAGCTCAATTATAATATTGGCTTAAGCCTCCAATTGGATGTTTATTTCGTATGAAAAAAGAAAGTTAAAACGGCATAACAAAACATGAATTTTTCACAAAATTGTAGTTTTATAATAAAACGCCATTTTAAGAATATCTAAGACTTTAAATACTCACTATGCCCCCAATCTTCAAAGACCTAAGAGTAATTGAACTTGCCAATGTGTTAGCCGGACCATCTGTCGGTCAGTTTTTCGCTGAACTAGGAGCTGAGGTTATTAAAATTGAAAACCCCAAGACTAAAGGAGATGTCACCCGCTCGTGGAAACTCAAAAACGAGAAGGCTGAGAACTCAATTTCCGCTTATTTTTCTGCTGCTAATAGTGGCAAAAAATCAATAGCCTTAGACTTATGGGATGAAGAAGATTTAACCATTCTTTATAAATTAATTGCCAAATCGGATATTGTTATTGCCAGTTACAAAGCAGGTGATGCTAAGAAGTTGAGGGTTGATTATCAGTCGCTTAAATCTGTTAACCCAAAAATTATTTACGGGCAAATTACTGGTTATGGAGATGAGGATGAAAGAGTTGGTTATGATGCAATAATTCAAGCAGAAAGCGGATTTATGAGCATGAATGGAGAACCGGATGGAAATTCTTTAAAAATGCCAGTAGCCTTGGTAGATGTTCTGGCAGCGCACCATTTGAAGGAAGCTATTTTGCTAGCTTATATCAATTTGCTTAAAAACAATGAAGGTTCAAAAGTATCCGTTTCCTTATTCGAATCAGCTATTGCATCTTTAGCCAATCAAGCCACTAATTTTTTGATAGCTGGACATAACCCACAAAAAATGGGAGCGGAGCATCCTAATATTGCACCCTATGGAACAGTTTTAAAAACTGTAGATCACAATGAAATTCTTTTGGCAGTAGGGACAAATTCTCAATTTCAAAAGCTTTGTAAAGTTTTTGAAATGCCTGAAATTTCTGAAGATGATAGGTTTAAAACCAATGCTTTGCGGGTGGAAAATAGGATAATATTAAATCAGTTATTATTGGAGAAAGCAAAATTATTTCAATCCGAAATCCTCATTGAAAAATTAAAAACAGCTCAAGTTCCAGCCGGAAAATTGCAATCAGTACAGGAAGTTTTAGAAGGAAAAGATGCTAAAAATATGATTTTAAAATCAGCAGAAATGAACTTCGGATTAAGAAATTTTGCTGGTATTTTATCATTTATGGGAAAATCCTCCCACCTTGCCCCACCACCTAATTTTGATCAAGACAGAGACGAAATACTAGCTGTAATCTAAATTTTAGCCTATTATTCAATGATTTTGGGCCAAAACCAATTCTTCAAACATTACACGCTCACGTTTTTTATAAAATTTTTGTTTATATCTGATAATCAAAAACTTATAAATTTTGAATCATTAGATTTCATATTTTTTAAAGTATTGATTTTTAATGAGTTGTATGATTTTATTCTGCTCAATTTTAAATTGAATGGAATAATTAAAAACATTCTTTCACTGCTTTTGAGCCTGTTTTCCTTGTCTTTTTGACGCCCAAAATGTAATCTTTTTGAGAAATGTGTAAAAAAGTGGGGGAAAGTGGTATGAAATGTCGCATATTGTTTTAGCTTTGCATATAAGAAATTGTGTAAACTATAAGCATGGCATTCTTCACCGGTGAATATGATTGTAAGCTAGACGCCAAAGGGCGTATGGTCTTGCCTGCCAAGATCAAAAATGCTCTACCCGAGGGAAGTGGTGATGAAATAGTTGTGCGCAGAGGTTTCGAGCCTTGTTTAGTTCTTTATCCAATGCTTGAATACAAAAAGATTTTTTCAAAGATTGCCGGTTTGAATGAATTTAATCCAGAATACAGAAATCTACAACGCAACTTCTTTAGAGGCAATGCAATCGTGGAACTCGACAGTGCAGGAAGAATATTGATTCCTAAAAATATGATGGCTTTTGCCGGATTGGAAAGAGAATCGATAGTGGTGGGAATGGGAAATCGAGTTGAAATATGGGATGCATCAAAATATGATGATTACCTGATTAAAGACCAGCAGGAATTTTCTGATTTGGCTGAGAAACACCTTTTTGAATCTTAATCCCTATGAGCGAATATCACGAACCGGTAATGTTACAGCAATGTCTGGATGGATTGGCTATTAAGCCCAATGGAATCTATGTAGACTTGACTTTCGGGGGTGGTGGTCATTCTAAAGCCATTTTAGAAAAATTAACTGACGGGAAATTATTAGGATTTGACCAAGATCAGGATGCTGAAGCTAATGCTGAGGCCATTGATCATCCAGGTTTTGAGTTTGTTCAAGCGAATTTCAGGTTCGTTAAAAAATATTTGAAATTATATCGCATCAAGCAAGTTGATGGGATTTTAGCTGATTTAGGAGTTTCTTCTCATCAGTTCAACAAAGCGGAAAGAGGGTTTTCTACTCGTTTCGATGCGGAATTGGATATGAGAATGGATCAACATGCGTCAGTTACTGCTAAGCAAGTTATAAATGATTATAGCGAAGCTGATTTACATAAAATTTTTGGGCTTTATGGTGAGGTTCGAAATGCTAAGACTTTAGCTTCTGCCATTGTTTCGGCAAGAGCTGCTAGTCCTATTAATACGATTGGAGAGCTAAAAGAAATATTAGCAAGATACGCTAAACGCGGAAGAGAAAATAAATATTACGCACAGGTTTTTCAAGCACTAAGAATTGAGGTGAATGAAGAATTGAAAGCTTTGGAAGAAGCTTTACTTCAGATGGAGGAAGTGATAAAGCCAGGTGGTAGATTAGTAGTAATGAGCTACCATAGCTTGGAAGATAGATTGGTGAAAAACTACATCAATAAAGGGAAATTGGATGGTGAGGAAGAAAAGGATTTCTACGGAAATGTTTTGAAACCATTTAAAGCTATCAATAGAAAGCCTATTACTGCAGAAGATGAGGAGTTAAAACTCAATAATAGAGCTAGAAGTGCAAAATTAAGAATAGCTGAAAAGTTATGAGCGAAAATACTTTTAAAAAAAAGGAGAAAAACAAAACAAAGGATTCAGCTTCGGGAAGTATTTTCTCAAGGCTGGATAAAACTTTGGGAGGAAATAATGCCGAAGGTGGATTGCCAGTGCATTATCTGCCGTATGTTTTATTCATAGTCGCGATTTGTATTTTCTACATTGGCAACAGCCATTATGCGGATAAAACCACTCGAAAAATCGATAAGCTTCATCAAGAAGTGGAGGATTTAAGAGCGGATTATACCACTTTAAAATCAGAATATATGTTTGCTTCCAAGCAATCGGAAGTAGCAAAAAAGGTAAAGAAATTAGGATTAAAGGAATCAGAAAAACCACCATTTAAAATTATAGTAGAAAAAGGTGAATATTAAAAAGTCCATATTGCTCAGAGTACGATTAGCATTTTTGGCTATTGTCATTTTTGCTGGAGCTATTATGTACCAGATTTTTCACATCCAATGGATGGAAGGTGATAAGTGGCAAAAAATGGCAGAGGAAATCAATATGAGCTATCAAGAAGTGAAAGCTACCCGTGGGAATATTTATTCCGATAACGGAAGTTTGTTGGCTACTTCTTTGCCTTTCTATAAAGTAGCTTTTGATCCTACTATTGCTGATGAGCAATTATTCAGAGAAAAGATTGATTCTTTAAGTTTGATGCTTTCCAAAAGTTTTGGGCAAACATCTACTTATTATAAGCAAAAAATTATTACAGCCAGACAAAAAGGTAGACAGTATATTTTCCTTTCTAATGAATTGATTGGTTATCAGAAGAAAAAGGAAATGGAGACATGGCCTATTTTTAGAGAAGGGAGATTAGCAGGCGGTGTTATTTTTACTAAAACTGATAAAAGGTTCAGGCCTTTTTCAAATTTAGCATTTAGAACCATCGGCTTTTTGAATGAAAATGATTACGGTGCTGGGCTTGAATACAGCTTCAATAAATATTTAGCAGGAACAAACGGGAAAGCATTGTTCCAAAAAATTTCTGGTAGCAGCTGGAGACCTGTTAATGATGGTTCTGAAATCAGACCAAAAGACGGTTTTGATATTCAAACTACTATTGATATCAACTTGCAGGATGTTTCAGAATCTGCGCTATTGCGTCACTTGATTAAGCATGAAGCCGATATGGGTTGTGTAGTGGTAATGGAAGTGAAAACAGGAGAAATTAAAGCGATTTCTAATTTGAAAAAGCTTTCAAACGGAAAATATGGTGAAGTTTATAATTATGCAGTAGGTAGTCATGGACTAAGAGAACCAGGTTCTACCTTTAAACTTGCTTCCTATATGGCGCTTTTGGAAGAAAAAAATATCCAGCTTACAGATTCAATTGATACCGGAGATGGGGAATATAAGTTTTATAAAGATAAGGTAAGAGACCATAAACCAGGTGGTTACGGAACAATTTCTATTCGTGATGCTTTTGAGAAATCTTCTAACATTGCTATAGCCAAATTAATTGATGAGACCTTTCGTGAAAATCCTCAGCGCTTTTTGGATTATTTAAAAACGATGGGTGTAACTCAACCTTTAGGATTTCAAATGATTGGAGAGGGGAAACCTAATATTCCGCCTATTAAACAATGGAGTGGGATTACTTTGCCTTGGATGGCTTATGGGTATGGTTTGGAATTGACTCCTTTACATACTCTAACGTTATTTAATGCAGTTGCTAATGATGGCAAAATGATTCGTCCTTTATTGGTGAAATCAATTAAAAAGACTGATAAAAAAATTAATACTTTTAAAACTAATGTAATTAGCGATCAAATTTGCTCTAAAGAAACATTAGACAAACTAAAAATCATGTTGGAAGGTGTGGTGCAAAATGGAACTGCCTCTAACATTAGTAATGCTGAATACAAAATTGCAGGAAAAACAGGAACAGCTCAAAGCTTGATAGATGGCAAGTATGTTCGACAATATTATACATCATTTGCAGGTTATTTTCCTGCGGATAACCCAAAATATTCAGCTATAGTCGTGATGGATAATCCTAAAGGCTATCAACAATATGGTTCAGATGTGGCAGCTCCAGTTTTTAAAGAAATTGCGGACAAAATTTTTGCATTGGATTTGAATATGCATGAAGAGTATAAATTGGAGGAAAAACCAGAGAAAGGAATTTTCCCTGTCGTTCAAGCGGGTAATAAAAATGACTTATCCTCTATGTTAAATTATTTAGGGGTTTCCAATCATTCTGATAAACAAGAATTGGAATGGGTGAGAGCATCTATTCATAATAATTCCATTAAATGGGAACCTAATAATCAGCATCAGCAAGGTTTAGTGCCTGATGTGAGAGGTATGACATTAAGAGATGCACTGTATTTATTAGAGAATACAGGTTTAAATGTAGTAGTAAAAGGTGAAAAGGGTAGAGTGAATTCACAATCGCAATTCCCAGGATCAAGAGCATTAAAAGGAAGTACAATAAAACTAGAAATAGGTTAGTGGCGAACTTAAAAGACATATTATATAAAGTAAAATTAATCAGCATTTCAGGTGCTACTGATATTGCTATTGATGCCATTCAGTTCGATTCTAGAATTGTTGGAGCTGGTGATGTCTTTGTTGCCATTAAAGGAACTCAGGTTGATGGTCACGAATTTATTTCAAAAGCTGTCACTCAAGGAGCGGTTGCTGTGGTATGCGAAGATATTCCAATTGATATCCATCCTGAAGTAACTTATGTTCAGACTGATAATTCAGCCAAAGCTTTAGGAATTATGGCTGATAACTATTTTGGTCATCCTTCTGAAAAATTGAAATTGGTTGCGGTAACGGGCACAAATGGAAAAACCACCACAGTGAGTTTACTGCACCAGTTATTTATGAATTTGGGCTATCATACCGGTATGATTTCAACTGTTCAAAATCAGATAAATAATAAGGTTATTCCTGCAACACATACAACGCCTGATGCACTTCAGTTGAATTCCCTATTAAAAAAAATGGTGGAATCTGGTTGTAATATAGTTTTCATGGAAGCTAGTAGTCACGCCATTGAACAGGAAAGAATGGCCGGTTTAAAATTAGCCGGAGCTGTTTTTACAAATATTACCCATGAGCATTTAGATTATCACAAAACATTTGATAATTACATAAAGGCCAAAAAGAAATTATTTGATGATTTGCCATCTGATGCTTTTGCTTTGGTAAACGTTGATGATAAAAGAGGAATGGTGATGCTGCAGAATTGCAAAGCCTCAAAATATACGTATTCCTTAAAAATGATGGCGATATATAAAGCAAAAGTTTTAAGTAATTCATTGCAAGGACTTGAGCTTAATATTGAGCAAAAGGATGTTTGGTTCAGGCAAATTGGTTATTTCAATGCCTATAATTTGTTGGCTTCTTATGCAACTGCACATTTGTTGGAAGAGGAAAGCGAAGAAATATTAATGAATTTATCTCAAATCGAATTAAAGAATGGAAGATTTGAGCAAGTACCGAATAATGCGGGAATTACGGCTGTGGTAGATTATGCACATACTCCTGATGCTTTGGAGAATGTGTTACAAACTATCGATAATATTAGAACAGGAAATGAACAAGTGCTTACCGTAGTGGGCTGTGGTGGAAATAGAGACACGACTAAAAGACCATTAATGGCTGAAATTGCCTGTAGGTTTAGTGATAGGGTAATATTGACTTCAGACAACCCAAGATTTGAGGAACCTGAAGCAATCATTGCAGATATGCAAAAAGGTGTTCCTGTTTCTCAAGTTAGAAAAGTAACGAATTTGCCAGACAGGAAAGAAGCTATAAAGTTAGCATGCAGTTTTGCGCAAAAAGGGGATATCATATTAGTGGCTGGAAAAGGTCATGAAACTTATCAGGAAATTAAAGGCGAGAGAAGCCATTTCGATGATAAGGAAATAGTAAGTGAAATGTTGAATTTGATCCATAATAAATAAAAAAGAGAAAGGTGTTATATTATTTATTCGACTTCTTAAATAAAAAAATGGACTTGCTTGGGGCAGGGGTGTTTCAGTATATCTCCTTTAGAGCAGGTATGGCTACACTTTTTTCTTTGTTAATAACCATCACCTTTGGTAAGACATTGATCAATAAATTAAGAAAGAAGCAAGTTGGTGAATCTGTTCGTGATTTAGGGCTTGATGGTCAGATTGAAAAAGCTGGGACTCCAACCATGGGTGGCATAATGATTATTTTGGCCATTGTTATTCCAGTTTTGCTTTTTTCAAAAATCGATAATATATATATCATTTTACTTTTAGTTTCCACCGTTTGGATGGGATTAATTGGCTTTTTAGATGACTATATCAAAGTTTTTAAAAAGAATAAAGAAGGACTAAAAGGAAAATTCAAAGTATTTGGTCAAATCGGTTTAGGGCTGATTGTAGGCCTAACATTATTTTACCACCCTGATGTTACGGTTCGTGAATTCATTTCTCCTGTAAGTGTATCTGAAGGTGTTGAAATGGTATCTGAATCTTCATTTGAAGACGTAAAATCAATGGTCACTACCATTCCATTTTTCAAGAATAATGAGTTTGATTACAGCAGTATTTTGCCTTTTCTTCCTGATGGCTCTACTGTGGTCATCTATGTATTAATTGTGATCTTTATTGTAACTGCAGTTAGTAATGGAGCGAATATTACCGATGGAATAGATGGATTGGCAGCGGGAACATCAGCTATCATTGGTTTGGCTTTAGCAATTTTTGCCTATGTATCTGGTAATGCCATTTTCTCTCAGTATCTCAATATAATGTTCATCCCAAATAGTGGGGAAATTGTGATTTTCTGTGCTGCTTTCGTAGGGGCGTGTGTGGGTTTTTTATGGTACAATACTCATCCGGCTCAAGTTTTTATGGGAGATACTGGAAGCTTGTCCATAGGTGGAATAATAGCTGTTTTAGCATTAGTCATTAGAAAAGAATTATTGATACCTGTTCTGTGTGGAATTTTCTTGATTGAGAATCTGTCTGTAATCATTCAGGTCAGTTATTTTAAATATACAAAGAAAAAATACGGTGAAGGCAAAAGGATATTTTTAATGTCTCCATTGCATCATCATTATCAAAAGAAAGGAATTCATGAATCTAAAATTGTAAACCGCTTCTGGATTGTAGGCATTTTGTTGGCTATTATTTCAGTCGCAACATTGAAGCTTCGGTAAATTAGAAAGATGAAAGTTGAAATATAAAAAGGTCAGTACCGAAGGTCAGACCAGTTTTTAGAGAAAATTGAAATAGGTAGAAGTAGAAATAAAGTAGAAATAAAATAGAAATAAAAAAAAATAGATAAATACTAAAAAAATCAGTGAATAAACGAATCATCATATTGGGAGCAGGAGAAAGCGGAACCGGTGCTGCTTTGCTAGCAAAAGCAAAGGGATATGATGTTTTTGTGTCTGATTTTGGGAGAATTAATGAGACGAATAAAGAGAAATTAACTCAAGCTGAAATTCCATTTGAGGAAGGAAAGCATACGGAAGATTTAATATTTAATGCAGATAAAATAATCAAAAGCCCTGGTATTGCTCCAAAAGTGGAGATTGTCCAAAAAGCTTTAGCTAAAAATATTCCAGTAATAGATGAATTGGAGTTTGCCTTTGGATTTACTAAAGGAAAGATCATTGCCATAACTGGAACAAATGGTAAATCTACCACTACCATGCTAACCTATCATTTGCTTAAAGAAGCTGGATTGTCAGTTGGTCTGGGAGGAAATATCGGTAAGAGTATGGCAGGTCAGTTGGTCAATCTGGATTTTGATTGGTGGGTGTTAGAGTGTAGCAGTTTCCAAATTGATGGCTTTGCGGATTTTAAGCCACACATTGGCATTTTGCTAAATATTACACCAGATCATTTAGACCGATATGATTATAAAGTTGAAAATTATGTAGCATCTAAATTCTCCTTGTTCAAAAATCAAGATAAAGAAGATTATGCTCTATTATATACAGAAGATAAATTGATTAATGCGAATCTTTCAAAACATCGATTTTCTTCCAAATTATTTGAGTTGAAGTTTGAAGATATACCATCTGAGGGGGCTTATGCAAATCCGTCTGGTATCATCATTAATTTAAATGGAAGAAAAAACACTTTCGCTCAAGACTTACTGACTATAAAAGGAAAACATAACCAGACTAATGCCATGGCTTCTATTTTAACTGCTAAACTCGCTAAAGTAAAGAATGAAAAAATTTCGGAAAGCCTTCCGAAATTTAAAAGTATTCAACATCGATTGGAGTCGGTAGGAAATATTCATGGAATTGAATTTGTAAATGATTCAAAAGCAACCAATGTTGATGCTGTCTATTATGCCTTGGATGCTTTTACAAAACCAATAATCTGGATAGTTGGGGGAGTGGATAAAGGAAATGATTATAGTCAGTTAGATGCAGTAAGCACCAATGTAAAAGCCATTATTTGTTTAGGGAAAGATAATGAAAAGATCAAGGAGTATTTCAAAAGTAGATGTCCGATAATCGAGGAAACGCAATCTATGCAGGATGCCGTGAAAATGGGATATAAATTATCTAAAGATAGAGAAGTGGTATTGCTTTCTCCTGCTTGTGCGAGCTTTGATTTATTTAAGAATTATGAAGACCGAGGGAATCAATTTCGTTTGGCATTTCAATTATTGGAAAGAGAAATAGAATTGAAAAAAATATCGCAGTCATGCTAAGTATTCAAAACATAAAAGCTTGGACTGACAAGCACCTCAAAGGAGATCCCGTGATTTGGACGGTGGTTTTTGCTTTAGGTATGCTCAGTATTTTAGTTGTTTATAGTGCTACTGGAACTATTGCCTATTTCAAATATGGAGGCAATACAGAATACTATTTACTACGTCATAGCTTTTTAGTGATTTTGAGTTTCTTTGCGATGTGGGTTGCCCATAAAGTGGATTACCGTTATTATTCCAAATTATCTCGTTTGGCATTATGGCTTTCAGTCCCACTTTTAATTTTTGCATGGCAGTTTGGAGTAAACTTGAACAGCGCATCAAGATGGATTACCATTCCATTAATTAACCAATCATTTCAACCGTCTGATTTAGCAAAATTAGCTTTAATTATCAATCTGGCTGGGATGCTATCTAAGAGACAGCAAAATATTCATGATTTTAAAAAGGCATTAATTCCTATGCTTTTGTGGTGTGGTGTAATTTGTGGTTTAATAGCTATGACCAATTTATCGACAGCTATATTATTATTCTTAACCTGTATGTTACTTTTATTTATCGGTAGAATTCCAGTTAAGTATTTAGCCATGCTAGCTTTTGTTGGAGTTTTTGCAGTGAGTATCGCCATGGTTGTAGGACAAAGGGGTGAAACCGCTATTAGCCGTGTTGAGAATTTCATCAATAAAGAGAATATTCCGTTTCAAGCGCAACAATCTTATATAGCAGTTGCAACGGGAGGCATAACTGGAAAAGGTCCTGGAAATAGTAGTCAACGAAACTTTTTACCTGAGGCCTTTTCGGATTTTATCTTCGCCATAGTGGTTGAAGAATACGGGATGATAGGAGCAGGAATTGTAATTTTATTGTATTTAACCTTGCTATATAGAGGAATGAAGGCTGCAGCAGCCAGTGGCAGAGCTTATGGAGGATTACTCTCCGCAGGTCTGAGTTTTGCCATTGTCATACAGGCAATGGTCAATATGGGAGTTGCCGTTGGTTTAGGGCCAATTACAGGTTTACCTCTTCCACTTCTAAGTATGGGGGGAACCTCGCTTTTATTTACAGGAATCGCAATGGGTATCATATTAAGCGTGAGTAGAGGCGAAATTGAAGAAACTCCAGATGCCTTAAGCAAAAAACAATTTTCTAATTTACCTAAAAAAGAAGCAGCCTAAATGGATATGCAAAAACCATATCGATTCATTTTAAGCGGAGGGGGCACAGGCGGTCACATTTTTCCAGCTTTGGCAATTGCGGATGAAATCAAAAAGCAACTACCAAATGCAGAAATACTTTTTGTAGGTGCTGAAGGTAAAATGGAAATGCAAAAAGTGCCGGAGGCGGGTTATAAGATTTTTGGATTACCAATAGCCGGTATTCAAAGAAGTTTGACTTTGAAGAATTTGAGTTTTCCTTTTAAGCTCATGAATAGTTTAAAGCAAGCTAAAAAAATAGTAAAGAATTTTAAGCCAGATGCTGTTATTGGCGTAGGCGGTTATGCAAGTGGGCCAACTCTTAGGGCAGCATCCAATTTAAGAATTCCTTGTTTGCTACAGGAACAAAATTCCTACGCAGGCTTAACCAATAAGTGGTTGAAAAAGAAGGTTAAACAAATTTGCGTAGCTTATGAAGGGATGGATAAATATTTTCCAGCCTCAAAATTAAATTTAACAGGAAACCCGGTTAGGAAAAACTTATTGGAGTTACCTGAAAGGTCACAAGCAATTACCAGCTTTGATTTAGAGGCGAATAAAAAGACAATTTTGGTTTTAGGCGGAAGCTTAGGAGCAAGAACTATAAATGAAAGTATTGCGCAAAATTTAGATCTACTAGCAAAAGAAGATTTTCAGATGTTATGGCAAACAGGCAAGCTTTATCATAATGAAATGCTAGCTCGATCTAAAAATGCTAATAAAAAGCAATTGAAAGTTTTAGAGTTTATCAAAAATATGGATGAAGCTTATGCTGCTGCGGATATTATTATTACTAGAGCCGGGGCATTGTCTGTTTCAGAGTTGCAAATTGTAGGTAAGCCCGTAATTTTTGTACCATCACCTAATGTAGCAGAAGACCATCAAACCAAAAATGCTCAGGCATTGACTAAAGAAAATGCAGCCTTAATGGTAACAGATGCCATGGCAGTAAAAGAATTAATGCCGAAAGCTTTTGAATTATTAAAGGATACTGAAAAACAAAAGGAGCTTTCTGAAAATATAAAGAAAATGGCTAAACCAAAAGCCACAGAAAATATAGTATCGATTATTTTTAAAATGATTGAATGAAGATAAAAAATATACATAGCGCATATTTCATTGGAATTGGAGGTATAGGCATGAGTGCCTTAGCTCGTTGGTTCCACCATAATGGGGTGCAAGTATATGGCTATGATAAAACATCAACCAAATTAACCATCCAACTGGAAAGTGAAGGCATCTCAATTCATTTTGAGGATGAAATTGAAAAAATGCCTGATTTTGTATTTAAGAACAGCAAAGAGGTACTGGTCGTTTATACTCCCGCAATTCCAAAAGACCATAAAGGATTTAATTATTTGAAAGAAAAGGGGATTAATCTATATAAAAGGTCAGAGGTTCTAGGGATACTGACTGAAGGGATGTTTACCGTGGCGGTAGCTGGTACTCATGGTAAAACTACAACCAGTTCCATGATTGCGCATTTGCTAAAAAGTGGTAAGAAGGATATAGCCGGCTTTTTAGGGGGTATTACGACCAATTATGATACGAATATGGTCATGAATCAAGGTGATTATAAAAAGGCAATCATAGTGGTGGAAGCAGATGAATTTGATCGTTCATTTTTAACGCTGAAGCCCAATATTGCAGTGGTTACTTCAACGGATGCAGATCATCTGGATATTTATGGCAAACTGGAAGAGTTAAAGAAATCTTTTTCTCTCTTCTTGGAAAATGTAAATCCAAATGGACAGGCATATATTAAGGATGGTTTATGGGACGATATTGCTTCTAAAAAGATAAAAGCTCAGCCTTTGTCTTATGGTTTAAATGCAGGAGATGTAAGAGCCTTAAACGTTCAGGTGAAAAATGCGAAATTTGTATTTGATGTAGCCTTAAATGATACAATTATAAAAGGGTTCCAATTGTCTGTACCTGGTTTTCATAATGTTGAAAATGCAGTAGTAGCTATAGCGATAGCTCATCAATTAGGCTTAAATGATAAAGAGATATTAGAAGGAATTAGTACTTATGCTGGTGTGAAACGCAGATTTGAATATATTATCCAAAGAGAGGATTTTGTCTTTATTGACGATTATGCGCATCATCCTAGTGAAATAACAGCGATGTTAACTTCAGTTCGGGCTTTATATCCTGGAAAAAAAGTAAGTGTTTTATTTCAACCGCATTTGTATTCGCGCACCAGAGATTTTGCAGTGGAATTTTCTCGCAGCTTAAGCTTGGCGGATGAAGTCATGTTATTAGATATCTACCCAGCTAGAGAACTACCAATTGAAGGAGTAAACAGCGATATTTTATTAGAATCTATTCAGGTAGATGAGAAATATAAAGTAGATAAAGAGACTATAATAGATTATTTAAGTAATAGAGAATTAGAGGTTTTTATCACAATGGGAGCTGGAAATATTGACCAGTTAGTAGAACCTTTAAAAAATATGTTTAATAAGGAGCATGCAGCTTAAGAAGAGTTTAAATATTGCCCTAAAAATTGTTTTACCCATAATTATATTTGTGGTAAGTATTGGCTTTGTGAGCAAAAAACAAGAAGAAGTGCTTTGTAAAAAAATTATTATTAATATAAAAAATCAGCAAGGTAATTTCTTTATCAATGAGGCAGATATTAACAGTCTGTTGACCAATAATGGCAATGAAATGGTGATGAATTTGCCTTATGAGAATTTCAAATTGAAAGATTTGGAAGAGCGAGTGAATGCTCATAAGTTTATCCAAACGGCAGAGGTATATAGAGACTTGGCTGGAAACATGATGGTAGATGCTGTGCAAGCACGACCAATAGCCAGAATATTTAATCCAAATGGTGCTGATCATTATATCAGCGATCAAGGAAGAATATTACCGGTGTCGGATAGATTTACGGCTCGGGTAATGGTATTGTCAGGTGAGTTTTTCAAACCTTATTTAGAAAATGATATGCTAAAAGACGAAGCTGGAAAAGACTTATTTAATTTTATAAAATTTATAGAGCAAGATAAATTTTGGAGTGCGCAGTTTGCGCAATTGGAAGTAGATGAAAGAGGAATAATTAATATATACCCTCAGGTTACCAAACAGTTGATTGAATTTGGGACGGTGTATAATTATTCTGATAAATTATCGAAACTTAAAATTTTTTACGATAAGATACTGCCAGACAGAGGGTGGAATCGATACGATCGTGTAAATTTGCAATTTAAAGAACAAATCATTTGTGAATAGAATAACCTTAGTTGATACATGGACATGCAAAATGATAAAATAGTAGTCGGATTAGACATAGGAACCACCAAAATATGCGTGATAGTGGGCCATAAAAATGATTATGGCAAACTGGATGTTTTGGGTATGGGCAAAGCCGTATCTGATGGCGTAGTTAAAGGCAAGGTCATCAATATTGAAAAAACCATTTTGGCTATTAAAAAGGCTGTAGAAGAAGCTGAAGATATTTCCGGTATCGACATTAAAGTGGTTAATGTAGGCATAGCTGGCCACCACATCAGAAGCTCTATCCAAAGAGGTAGTATTACTCGTGAAGATAGGGAAGAAGAAATTACTGTAGAGGATGTTAATCGTTTGACCAATGATATGCACCGCATGGTAATTCCTGCGGGGAATCAGATTATCCATGTGATGCCGCAAGTTTATACAGTGGATTACGATGATGGAATCAAAGATCCTGTGGGTATGACGGGCATTCGATTGGAAGCTGATTTTCATGTAATCACTGCTGATATTAATTCTATCAACAATATTCAGAAATGCGTAAAAAGAGCAGGCTTGGATATTGAAAATATGATATTGGAGCCACTGGCATCCAGCTTAGCAGTTTTATCTGATGATGAAAAGGAAGCTGGTGTTTGCTTGGTTGATATAGGGGGTGGCACAACTGATATTGCCATATTCCATGAAAACATCATTCGTCATACTGGGGTAATTCCATTTGGAGGTAACATCATTACTTCAGATATAAAAGAAGGCTGTATGGTAATGCAACAGCAGGCCGAATTACTGAAAACTAAATTCGGAAGAGCAATTTCCACTGAAGCCAGTGAAAATGAAATTGTTTCTATTCCTGGATTAAGAAATAGAGCACCTAAGGAAATTTCCATCAAGAATCTGGCTCATATAGTAGAAGCAAGAATGGAAGAAATCGTTGATTTGGTGCATGCTGAAATATTAGCATCCGGTTATGAAGGTCGTTTGGCAGGCGGAATTGTAATCACTGGTGGTGGTTCGCAAATGCATAGTGCCAGGCAATTAGTTGAATTTTTAACCGGAATGGATGCCAGAATTGGTTATCCTAACGAACATTTAGGGAGAACAAAAATAGAGGCTGTGAAAAGCCCGATGTATGCCACATCTGTAGGATTAGTATTGGCAGGTTATCGTTCCATTGACGAACGAGAAAACAGGTACCTTGAAGCTAAGTTGAATAATCAGAATATGTTTATCAACCATAAACAAAAAGGAGTGAAAGGTGCAAAGAAAGAAGGAGACTTCTTTTCAAAGATTATCAATAAAACCAAAAGTTTTTTGATAGATGATTTTGATGAAAAAGATGATTACTAATATCGAAAGAACTTAAAACACGGATATTATGACTGAAGGAGCTTATAAATTCGAAATTCCAAAACACCACAAATCTATCATAAAGGTGATAGGTGTTGGTGGGGGTGGCAGTAATGCTGTTAATCACATGTTTAACCAAGGCATCAGGGATGTTGAGTTTGTGGTCTGTAATACAGATTCCCAAGCATTAAAAACAAGTCCTGTGCCTAATAAATTACAAATTGGAACAACGCTAACAAGCGGATTGGGAGCCGGTGCTAATCCTGAAAAAGGGAAAGATGCGGCACTTGAAAGCAAGGAAGAAATCCGTGAATTGTTAGGCAATGATACCAAAATGGTATTCGTTACGGCCGGAATGGGCGGAGGTACTGGTACTGGTGCTGCGCCTGTTATTGCACGAATAGCCAAAGAAATGGATATCCTGACTGTTGGGATTGTCACTTCGCCTTTTAGTTTTGAAGGAAAGAAGAAGGTAAGACAAGCAGAGGAAGGCATTCGACAGTTAAAGGAGAATTGTGATACTGTTTTGATTATACTCAACGATAAATTAAGAGAGATACACGGTAACCTTACCATTGGAAATGCATTTGCGAAAGCGGATAACGTATTAACTACTGGTGCTAAAGGTATTGCAGAAATTATCACAGTTCCAGGTCAAGTAAACGTGGATTTTGAAGATGTTAAGACGGTAATGAAAAATGCCGGTGCTGCTGTAATGGGTTCTGCTAGAACTGAAGGGGATGGCAGAGCCTTAAGAGCAGCTGAAGAAGCATTATCTTCTCCATTATTGAATAATACTGATATTTTAGGAGCGCAAAAGATTTTATTGTCCATTATTTCAGGTGATAAGGCTGAATTGCAAATGGATGAGCTGACTGAAATCACGGATTATATTCAAGAGAGAGCCGGAGATGAAGCTGAAGTAATTTTTGGACATGGAATGGATCAGTCTTTAGGAGAAGGATTGTCTGTAACAGTCATTGCTACAGGTTTTGATCAAGGAGGCTACAAGGAAAATGCTATTCCGCATCAAGAAGCCAGAAAGGTATATGATTTAGACTCTAATAAGCAGATTACGCTCTTCGGTAATGAGAAAGAGGAAGAAAAGTCTAAGCCAGAACCAAGAAATGAGCCTAGTCCATTTACTTTTGAAAAGCGAAATACTCAAGAATCTCGTCCCCCTGCAGATGAGGAAAGAGGTTATTCTTTTGGATTCCCTTCTAAAAAGCAGGAAGAGCCAGAATATGTAGAGGAAGAGAATGATTTTGCTGATGATTTTACTGATAGCTTGTCTAATGAGTATGATATAGTAGATAAGTCAGAAAGTCAGGATGATGTAGATAAAAAAGAGGCAGAGCGCCAAGAAATGTTGAGAAAGCGTTCTGTTGAGAGGATTGAAAAATTGAAAAACTTAAATGGTGGACATACCAATACTCCTGAAGCGTATAAACAAATGGAGGTACCGGCTTATAAACGTAAGCAGGTAAAATTAAGAGATGTGCCACATTCTTCTGAGAAAAATATCTCAAGATTCAATTTGAATGATGATAATCAGATATTGGGCAATAATAAGTTCTTGCACGATAACGTAGATTAAATTATTCACAAATCCTTTTAAGTCATAATAAACAGGTGTTACAGGCAGCTTCGTAAGGAGCTGCTTTTTTTGTTTGCCTTGGATGCAGACATATCCGATGGGTTGAAAGAAACCCAAGTTGCCTAGCCAGAGGGAAGACAATGCAAAGCCAAGGGCGTTGTTGGCAACGACAGGGTGTGTAGCAAGTCAGGGGAACATAACGAAAGTGAACCGACCTTGGCAGACAGTCTGGGCAACCTTGCAAAAAGTGGGAACGCCCGAAATCTGGACAAGATTGTATGCTATAACGGATGTGTTTCCAGACAGGATAGTTTGCTTAATGAGGGAAGCCTTTACCCTGCAAAATAATGCTAGCCGGTGACAAGTTTGACGACAAGGAACTGGCGAACAGGTGAAGGTGGCAGATGAAACCGTAGTAGTGAATAATTCCCTGCCAAAGAAAGTCTGGTAACGGACGGGAGGAGAAAACAGGGAAGACTTTATGCGAAGAGCGTGCAACTTGTCATAAAGGGGTATTCATATTCAAAAGAATGGATGTTGTGCGAAGGGGCAAAGTTAAACCGAAGACTTGGAGCTAAACCGAACGTATCAACCTGAGTTCGACATTAATTTGGAAATTCAGATTTTTCACCCAGAGGGTGACCAGCCTATGGCTTGCATCCATTCAATAGACAAGGCGTCTTTTTGAAGATATAGCGAGCTATATCGAAGAAAGACAACGCAGTATATTGGATTATATGGGAAAGTTTTTCTGATTCCGCTTGTAAACAGCGATTTTCTTCCTAAAAATTTCTTACAATAGCCCGCTATTGCTTCAAAATTTTTAGTTGAAACTCACTATTTACAAACGGTCTGAATCCTAAATTAATAATCGAATTCAGGTTATCAGGTAAAAGCAAAGATAATTTCTGCTGGAATGCGGGATTGTATTTTACGGAAAGGGGTGACGAGCCTACATTCTGTGGAAACCGTGCGAGTGTTCAGTAACCGTGGTTAAATACTGCTGACAGATTGACTTTGGATAGCTTGTCTTTGAGCTAGAAACATCAGCGGGACACGGAGAAAGAAGAACCTGCCCAATCACTGAAAGTAGAGTTGCCAAAACTGCAGAAAACGTTTCAATGCACATGCTAAGGATTTTGCATCAATACTATGAGATGGTATTGAATAAGGCTTAACAGGAGCCGTGTACGATGGTCTGTAAGCACGGTTCTGTGAGAGGGCTTGAGATAGGAAGTTTTATTTTCCTATCTTTACCCTACTCTATTATGCAAATTCGTACCAATTATTAATGGAACTCAAGTCGCTATGTAATTACCTAACGGTACGTTAGTATAAATGTGTGCGTTTAACATTTTGAAATACGACTATTTCAAAATACTTTTGTATGCTAAAATTTTAAATCCTAATTGATGCCTTTTAAGGTTACTTTTCATCTTTTCAATAATAAAAAACATGCCTAGTAAGTATATTTACCTAATCTTAATATTTTTAGTCAGTTTATCCTGTACAGATGAACCAGAAACAGAAGCCCTCGAAGTAAGATCATTATCCTATACCAATAATAGCACTACCATAAAAGTAGGTGAAGGCTTTGCCAGTGATGCTCCTGAAGTGGATGGAAGTGGCACTTTAACCTTTTCAATTGCAGATGTTTCTGTCAGCAACTTTGAAGGTATCACAATAGAGGACTCTACAGGAGTTATCACTGTGGCTGAAGGTAATACGCTTGAAGGAGGTATTAACTACGTTATTGCTGTGGCAGTTTCTAATGATGATGTTACTGAAGTCTTTGAAAGTGCCTTTACGATAGAAATGGTTGCCTTAGACCTGCCAAGAAACCTGATTTATTCAGTAGACTCAATTGCCGTTCCTTTGGCAACGAATTCAAGTAGTGTAGCACCAACTTTAGATGGCTTATCACCATTTAGCTTCACTATAGAAAATGAGGCAGAAGTGCCGGGGTTTTTAAGTATCAACGAAGAAACTGGAGTGATCAACGTCAATGGTGAAACTTCAGAAGTTGGTACGTATAAAATTAATCTATTAGTGGCTAATGAGGATGGCGCAACTAGTTTTGAAGCAGCTTATACCGTAAAAATATTGGCCCCAGAGGCCATAGCTGGCTTCTCCTTTAGTATTAATCAGAATAACGCTTATACAATTGACTTTACAAATACTTCACAAAATGCGGTTTCTTATACGTGGGATTTTGGAGATGGTAGTACATCAAATGAAGAAAATCCAAGCCACACTTATAATGATGACGGAGAATATGAGGTAGTATTAACGGCCACCAATAGTGATGGCTTTGACAGCCAGTATGCAGAAACAATTTGTGTAGCTGACTTAGCTGGTATGTATAATGTTGTTGGATCATCACCAGATGCTGGTGTAAGTAATCTTGAATATACAGCTGAAATAGTTAAAATTGCTCCTGGTGAGTATTATTTCTTGCCTACTAGTGCTTATGCGGTGTCATTAGGTTATTCTGGTGCTTTTGCTGTTCCAACTATCTTTACTGATGTTTGTGGTGAATTAGAAATTCCTGCTCAAAACCTAGGTGGTGATTTGGATGGCTTCCAACAATTCTCAAATGATGTAGCTGGAGAAGGATCGATTGATCCTGAGACTGGTGTCATTACATTTGAGTATATTATTAGTGGGTTAGGGTCTCAAATAGATGTATTTACTCCAGTTGAATAATTTTTTAAAGGAAATAATTAAATGTTTATATTTTAGGATTGCTTCTGATATTCTTTGGAAGTAGTTCCTAAGATGAAGATTTCACAGGTTGTGGTACATTAATCTCTGTGTCCGGTGTTTCAGCTTTAGTTAATGTGTCTGATGTTGCTTCTGCATATAATGAGAGCAGTGAAGATACTATGGGGGTTACACTTACACTAAGTGAATTTCAGTCTAGTGCAGATGCTGTTTTGATGCATCTTAAATAGGTGGCGAAGCTACTATAGGTGATGGTTATATTTTTATAAATTAATATGGATTAGGTCTTGCTAAAAAGGTTATACCTGCTACATCTGATATACAATCTCTTACTTGGAATATAGTGATCTTTGATGATTGCGTTGGTGAGAATGCCGAAACGATTGAATTATATTTCGGTGATGAAAGATCTGCTAATGTAAATATTGAACCAACTACAACGAGTTTCTCTATTGTTAATTTTAGAAGTGATTTGGCAGTTGCTTCCACGGCATGGGGAGATGATTTAGATGGAAATCCTATTGCAGTTGAAGCTCCAGATGATTAATCTATTGATATTGCAGATATTAATATGGATTGGGAATTGTATGACACAGACTTCAATTTAATTAACTATTCTTGGTTTTGATAATCCAGAAGAAATGATTATTGCTAACTTTGGTAGATGGAGACTATTATCTAGTTCCCATTCAGTATGCATCTGTGGATATAGACCCTCTTGATCCTGTAAGATATCCTTTATTGTTTGACTTCACAAGATGTGGTTCAACTTTAAATGCTAGCCCAGTAATTAATGGCTTTACTACAGCAGGTTTCGATAATGGTGATGAGACTTATTCCCAAGCAATTGTTGATTATACTGTTACTGAAGAAGGAGATAATGTTACTATAAATGATGGTGTTTCAGATATTGCTTCAGGTAAAATGGAGCAATTACAAACTATAATTTCTCAACGAGATAGAAAGTAATATTATTTAATAAATAGAAAAGCAGGGTCGTAAGGCTCTGCTTTTTTGTTTGCCTTGGATGCAGACATATCCAATGGGTTGAATGAAACCCAAGTTGCCTAACCAGAGGGAAGACAATGCAAAGCCAAGGGCGTTGATGGCAACGACAGTTTTATTTTCCTATCTTTACCCTACTCGATTTCTGGTGACCACAAATAAAATATGACAGCCAAAGGCTGTTTTGTGTTAACCACAAAGATTACACTGAGAATTTCACAAAGGACTCAAAGGGATAGGCCATAACTTATATTTTTACCAAAAGAACTCGAAATACACAAGTAAGATCAGTAGTAAATTTTTTGCCACAGCGAAAAAGCTTTTGTTTTCCCTGCCTGCTTCAGACAGCTTTTGCTTCTTTTGTGGTTAATTTTTCCATAGTCGGTGTTCCACCGACCATCTTTTTGCTTGGGTTTAACTATTTGTATTTTACTTCATAAATCTGCGGTTTCCTATTAAAATCATATTTTCCTCAAAATCCATCCCCCAATTTTGTGAAAACGGAAATGTTTGCACTAAATTCGTCCATCAATTTTTAAGAAGATAAAACATGACTTTAAAAGATATAGCTTCAGTTACAGGAAAAGGCGGTTTGTTTCAGGTAGTAAAACCTTCAAGAACAGGCGTTATTTTAGAATCCTTAGATGAGAAAAAGCAAAAGCTTGTAGCTCACGCACACGATAGAGTATCCATATTGGATGAAATATCCATTTATACCACTGATGCAGAAGGGAATGTTCCTTTACAGAAGATTTTTAATACTATGCATGAAGAATTTGGTGACGATTTAGGAATAGATGCTAAATCTTCAAAAGAAGAGATTATGGCTTTCTTAAAGCACGTACTACCTAATTACGATGAAAATCAGGTTTATCCTTCTGATGTAAAGAAATTAGTGAGCTGGTATAATACTTTATTAAAAGAGGCACCTGAGGTATTGACTGCTAAAGGCGAAGAAAAGAAAGATGAAGAAAAAGAGTAATTTGATTTAGTAGAAATAAGATTTTATGCCTTCCAAGTTTTCAAAACTTGGAAGGTTTTTTATTTCATTCAAGCTTAGGCGAAAACCATTTCATTCAATTTTCTAACCTCCTTCCAATCCAAAGTTACACCTTTTGATAGCCTCTCATAATGGCTTCTAAAGTAATTAATGCAAATATTCTGAAAATCATCGGGGCTAATACTTGAGGCATAAACTGGTCTGAAACAAGGACTCTGAAAGCGTTCTTTCTTACTTAATTTTTCTCCTTTTAAGCGCAGAATAGGAGCTGTATCTGTAAAATGTTCTGCTTCCCATGTTTTACCGCTTTCTTCAATTTCATTCAATTGATCACATAGCTTTTCCATGCTGATTCTTGGGAAATGCTGGCGAGTGGTATTGATCCAAGTGGTGTATTTATATTCTAATTCATATCGGTTATCCGAATAAATACTCATGACCATATCAGCAGATTGACTTTTGCTATAAAGGGCATAATAATGCAATGGTTCATTGGCATATACAATTTGCATCCTGATATCATCAATTGTTTCCTGGTTATCAATTTTTTCAAGATGGTTCAAGACTAAATTGAATTCTTCTGTATAAGGAACTTCAGCAATAGGTAAATCCACCACTTTGCTGAAAGCATCTAAAAAGTGAATGTATTTAGGGACACAGGCTTCCATTTCCTTTTCTGCTATTTCAGGAGCACCAAAAGGAGGGTAGAATAATTCAGCTTCTTCTTTATTCAGCCAACAGACTAGTTTTAAGGCTTTTTTCCATTCAGAATATTCAAAATTAATCTCTCTGAAATCTCCAATCTGAGCCATTTCAGTCAATAAATCATAATGCTTTAATGCTTCCTTTGGATTGAAAACAGCCCATACACCCAAAAATCCATCAATATCATAATGGTTATTGGTGACATATTTTTTATCCAGTTTTGGTAGATTGTTTTGAATTGCTTTTAAAACAATTTCAGTGCTGGTATCTGCTTCACAATTCTTGGGAACTGGCGCTCCTCGCCAATGCGATAAATCAAATCCCTGAGGATGATGGGCATCGACTACCAAAACTTCATCAGGATATTTTTTGATGTCGTAGAAGGGGATGAAAGTTTTATCAGTCATAATTGGCTTTTTGAAATTGAAAGTAGCTTTTCCAAAGTTCTAAACTTTGGAAAAGCTATCTATTAATAATTATCAGGTAGTTCTTCTTAAAATCTTAGATTTAAACCTAATAAATAATTTGCGCCTGCTTGAGGATATAAATAATTCTCTCTTACTTCATATGATCCGGCATTGTAGCCGAATGTATAACCGTTTGAAGAATACATTTCGTTAAATATATTATTCACCATCAATTTCAGCTCTGCAGTTTTTAAGAATGGTAAGCCAAATTTGTAGCTTCCTACGAAATCACTTACAAAATATGGATCTAAGGCTCTATTATCATTAGAGGTATTATCCAAATATTGTTTCCCTACATATTTTCCTAGTAGCGTAAATTTCAATCCTCTCACTGGCTGATAATTGATTTCTCCGGCAGCTATGATGTTTGGAGAGAATGAAATATCTGTATCGCTATATTCATTTTCAATCACATTATATTCATCCCAGTTTTCGCCATAATCATAAATTACCTCTGTAAAGTTGGCTATTTTATTTTGGCTGAAAGTGGCATTACCACCTATTGATAATTGTTGAGTTAATTGATAAGCACCAATCAATTCTATTCCCCTTCTATAGCTATTTTCCACATTAGTTCTAATGCTTGACCCGACATCGTTCAATTCCCCCGTAAGGACTAATTGATTAGTGTAATCCATATAATAGAAAATGGCCTCCGCACTGAAATTGCTTCCTTGTTTTTTATAACCAAATTCATAATCATATAAAGTTTCTGGCTGCGGTGTTACATCTTGAGGCGCATCAACAAAATCATTTCTTACCGGTTCTCTATTAGCTACAGCAACAGAAGCATATAATTGACTGTTATTAGGTAAACTGTAAGTTAAACCTGCTTTAGGATTAAAGAAAAAGTATTCACCACCTGTGTCAATAGTAGTTAAGTCATTGTCAATCCCTTGAGTAACATAATTGATATTTCTGATTTGCATATCAGCAAACATATTCAATTTCTCATTGAGTTGATAATTAGCTTTTAGGAAGGTGTTAAAATCATATTTTCTTCCATAGTTATCGTAGTAACGCTCTCTAATTTTAGATTCACCAGCAAATCTTGCCCAGATGATTTCACCAAAATGATCTCCGTCATACTCATTATAAGCTCCTCCTAAAGTAACATCCCAATCACCTTCTTGATAATTCAAACTATAGGTCAAGCCATAAAAATGGTTGTCTAGCCATCTTCTTCTAACCAAATCAGTAGAGGAAATAGTGCTGTCTCCAATCACAACATCATTTAATTGATAATCAGCGAAATCATCATCATTTCTGTATTGCTCATAATAACCTCTACCATAAGTATAGTGGAGAGCTGCGTTGGCTTGTATGTTATCAGTAAATTGATGTGACAAGTGGAGTTGATAGTGATCTTGCTGATAATTATCAGTCTCATTATCATATAAATAGTAATTGAATGTCCTGCCAGAATTCAGAAGATTTTCAGCTTGATCTTCTGTATAACCATTATTTAGGATTACTTCCTGCATACCTTCTTCATTATTTTCTAAACGAGCTTCCGGTGTGCCCCACCAGCTTTGATAAGTTTTTTCTTTTCCGCCAAAAGCCAAAGCTTTCACGATAGTTTTGTCACCGTAATAAGCACCGGAAAGGAAGTAAGATTGCATATCAGAAGTTGCTCGGTCTATATATCCATCCGAATGAATGGAAGAAAGGCGTCCTTCAAAAGACCAGCCACTATTGGTAATTCCCGAATTGAAAATCACATTATGCTTCCTTGTGTTGAAAGAGCCATAAGAATTATTTACTTCTCCAAAAGCATCTTGAGATGGAGTAGAAGTTTGCATATTTACCGATGCACCAAAAGCAGCAGCCCCGTTAGTTGAAGTTCCTACCCCTCTTTGGATTTGGATATTATCCACGGAGCTAGCTAAGTCCGGCATATTCACCCAGAAAGTTCCATGAGATTCCGAATCGTTGATTGGAATTCCATTTATTGTGACATTAATTCTAGTTCCATCACTACCTCTGATTCTCATTCCAGTATAACCAACCCCTGCTCCAGCATCTGAAGTGGTCACCATTGAAGGTGTGTAATTCAACAGCATAGGCATATCCTGTCCTAGATTTTGCCTTTCCAGCTCTGCCTTCTTAATATTGGTAAAGGTAGTAGGTGTATTTTCATCTGCTCTTGTAGCTGAAACCATTACCTCATCCGTAATCTGAATATCTCTTTCTAATTCAAAATTAAGGGTCAAATCCTGATTTTCGAGTTGTACTGTTTTAACAGCTTGCTTAAAGCCGATATAAGAAACCTTGATTTCATATTTACCGGCATTAACATTATTGATGCGGTAATTTCCATCAATATCAGTGGCACTTCCTTTTTGAAGGGATTCTATCACTACACTTGCACCCACTAAAGGCGAGTTGTCTTCTTGGGAAACTACTTTCCCACTAATGCTGCTTTGAGCCATTAAATGCATACTCATAACCACAGCCAAAGCAGTTAATAACCACTTTTTTGTAAATTGTAACATTGTTTAAATTGTTTGTTAGTGAAACTCATGGAGGCGGGGTAATTACCTCCTTTCATTTTCCTTAACCAAAATCCCTGCGACCGCATTATCGGCATCAGGTTCATTGGGTATGATCTCAGCCCGTTGTATTAAGGCACCCCAGCGTAGATACGCTTTATCTTTACAATAGATTTACAAGAACAATTGTTCCTGAAATCTTATTTTTATTCATTTTATGTAATTGATTTATAATATTTAATTTCACAGAAATTTATTATTTGGCACTGAATCCCGATTGCTATCGGGACAAGTTTCTCTCATGTAATTGCCTAATAGGCTCTATTTAAATTCAAAATTCCTACGCTCGCATTACCGAGTTCAGGTTCAGGGTATATTCTCAGCCCGTTATATTAAGGCACCCCTTATTGATGCTGCAAGTATAAGAGGGAAATTCTGAGGAAACAAATTTTATTTCAGCATTTTGGTTTTTCTTTACCTTTGTACGCTTGATTTTAGGTTAATGATTTTTAATATATTAATTTTGAAATTGGGTTTAAAATATCTTATTCTAATTTTCAATTTTAAGCATAGTTTTTAATGAAAAAATTCTACTCTCCCCTCAAATCTCTATTATCTTTATTTTTTATTTTATTTGCTTTAAACGTTCATGCTGCTGACTATTTTTGGATAGGGGGTAGTGGTGATATTAATGATTTAAATCACTGGGCAACAACTAGTGGCGGATCAACTCTGCATACAAATCTGCCCGGTGAAGATGATGATTTATTTTTTGATGCTAATTCATTTTCTGCAGATGGTCAAACTGTTACATTTAATGTAAATATAGGTGTACGGGATTTTAATGCTAGTAATGTCAGTAATGCCATAATTTTCACTGGAAGTGGGGATTTTAATATATATGGCTCACTATACATTGGGGTTAGTGTAGAATTAGACCTTGACTCCAATCGTTTAAGCTTTTACAGTAATGAGGATGGGGAGGAAATAGAAATTGCACAAGGCAATATGGATATTGATGACCCTAAATCAAATAATATTAGTTTTTTAGGTTCTGGTAGCTATACCTTCCTAAGCAATTTTTCTGCAGCGAATGTTTTTCACTATTCAGGGACTATAATATTTGGTGCCAATGAATTTGATTTTGGCTATTTTAATTCCATAAATAATGTAGCCAAACATATTGACATTACTAATGCTATTATCAATTTATCTCATTGGAGTATTGCCTCTTACGATGTGATTACATTGGAGTCGGCAAATTCGACCATAAATGTAAGCAGAGACTTTAAAGGGAATAATTTAGATTATTTCGATGTAAATATTTTAATGCCCGATTTTTTTAATACAGTTAGCATAGAGGACGATAACTCCTTTGATAATTTAACAGTAGCAGCAGGTATTGAAGTTGAATTTCAAGCAGAAAGTCAACAAACTATCACAAATGCCTTGACTGTTAATGGAACCGCATCAGAGGTGGTAGAATTTGTTAGCTCTACTGAGGGTAGTACTGCAACCATTATTGGGTCTGGAATAAATGTTTCAGGAGATTATTTAAATATTACTGATGTCGATTTCACAGGTTCAGGCACTTTTAGTTTAGAAAATTCCCTTGTTTTAGACGATTCCCAGGGTTGGGAAATCAACTCAGTACCAACACCAACTGGGAATGGACAATTTTATTTCTCAAAGATTTATAGTGACAGTATATATTTAGGCTTGACTGCGGGCGGTGGGCAGGAACGAATAGTTTTTATTCGTGAAGGTACTTACCCAGATGTAACTGTAGCAGATGATACTGAATATACAGCCAATACTACATTTGGACAGGGTCAATTAGTTGGCACTGATACTTATGTAATATATCAAGGTAACGATAAGCAAGTAAAAATCGATGGCTTGCAACCGAATACTGAATATTATTTTTCCAGAATGGAAGTGAACTCCACGCCTGACAATTCAAGTGTTAAATATCAAAGTACTTCTACCAGTTTTGCAAAAATTATGACAACTCTGGAAAGCGGAAATATATACATGCATAATGGAGAAGTCAGTGTAAATACCGGAGATAGTTTTTATGATGAAGGTGGAAATGGTTCTTATTTTCCTAATAAAGAACAAGTTCTAACCTTAAATTCAGCAGAAGCTGGAAAATCT
Source organism: Marivirga salinae (assembly GCF_030503855.1). Taxonomy (NCBI): domain Bacteria; kingdom Pseudomonadati; phylum Bacteroidota; class Cytophagia; order Cytophagales; family Marivirgaceae; genus Marivirga; species Marivirga salinarum. Next base: position 1,909,714 of record NZ_CP129971.1, read on the forward strand.
GTGAAATTGACTTTTAATGAATTGGAAGTTCGATCTTATGAAAAGCTTAGGATTTTTGATGGTGCAGATACTACAGCAACACTTTTAGAATCTTATTCTGGTGATACCCATAGTTTACCTTTAAGTGTTTCTTCATCAGGGGAGTCTTTAACAGTTAAATTTGAAAGTGCTGATTTTGAGACAAGTAGTTTTAGTTCTAAGGGTTGGCAGGCTGATGTGGATATTACATTGCCTGCTCCAACACAAATGGCTTCTGAATTGACAGTTGAAAATATATCTGATTCAACAATTCGAATCAAATTTTATTTGGGTAATGGTGATGATAGAATGATTTTAATTCAAAAAGGAACTAGTCCTATCACTTTTACACCAACTGATAATCAATCTTATGCGGATGATTTTGAAATCGGCACTGTAAGAAATATTAGAGCAAATAATATTTCTAGTTTCGGTTCAGGTTGGTATGTTACGATGGATAAACTTGATTTTGCCTCTGAGTATACAGTTAAAATCATAGAATATAATGAGAGTAATGGAGAGATTACTTATGCTGAGGAAAGTTATGAAACAGTAGTAGACAATATAATAGAGGCTCCTTCAGATGATTTTTCAAAATATGACTTAGATTTTTATTCATATGATCAGCCTTTTGTAAAAATCGAAAAAATAAGACTGAGTGGTCCTCGAGTTGACCCTTCTTCAGATTTTCGAAATGAAAAAGAAGCAAATTATTTTTTTCTAATAAGTGAACAACCCATATCTGAAAGTTTATTGAGAGAGACACTTAAAGATAATACTCGATTTCAAGCAAATGAACAATTTGGATTAGGTACTGAAATTGCAGAGGGAGTTTTCGTTGTTACTAAAAGAGATAATACTTTTTACGATACAGAAATTTCTGGACTTAAACCCTCAACAGATTACTATTTTGCAACTATGCTTTTCAGAGAAAACCGAGTGGGTTTAACTTATGGTTGGAACACATTAAGGTTTAATAAATTTACTACAAGACCGGAAAACTCCATCTTTTTAAATGATACTGTGGATTATATCGACTCTGTTAAGTTTTTATATGACCCTACTGGTTTTGCAGGTACTATTTGGAATTATGAGGATATAACACAAACATTCTACCCAGAACAAAGTACAGATAAGTTATCTTATCAAAATTTAGGAATTGATAGTCGAGTTGGAGGGAATACCATTTTTGATTTAAGAGTTTTTGATGGCACTGATTCTCTAGCACCATTACTAATTGATTATGAAGAGTTAACAGTTGACGGTATAAACTCTGATTCAGTAATTCAAGCTACGAATAGCCAAGGGGCATTAACATTTGTGTATAAAAAATTATGGTCAGGATATACGCATAAAGGATTTTATGGGAGATTATTTCCAGTTCAAGCAGGTGAACAAGAACCAACTCAAAGTGTTTCAAATTTTGAAGCGACTACTACGAAAGAAGGAACGGCAGATATTAATTTTGTTCGTGGTAATGGGGATAGAGTTGTAGCCACCATAGTAAACAGATATGAGGAGTCCCCAAGCTATATAGATGGATTGGATTACCAATTCAATAAAACCCTTAAAGACTTTTTTACTAATGGAAGTCAAGTGGTTTACAATGGTGCAGGCAATAATTTTTCCATAAATAATTTAGTGCCAGGAAAGTCCTATGACATATATTTTGCCGAAGCTAATGGGGAGGGGAAGAATATTGCTTATGCACAGGCAAAAAAGTACACTTTTAATGTGCCTGAAAACAGACCCACGATCGCAGCTAAAAACTTAGATTTTCTGTTAATTAATGATTCTACGGTAAACTTAAGCTGGGAAAATGGAAATGGTGAAGAAAGAATCGTTTTAATTACTTTAAATAGAGCTTTATTTAATACATATCAATCTATTGACGGTAGAGATTTACCGTCTGTGAATGGTGGTTTGATTGAAGATTTTTATCGTGTTAATGTAGATAATGGATACAGCAATAGTACTTTATATTTGGCCTATTCAGGCACAGGTAATTCCGTAAATGTATCCTCTAAATACTTGGTTCGTCAGCTCTATAATACCGAGGCCTTAAAATTTTATGTACTTGAGTATTATGGGGATGAGAATGCTAAAAATTATTTAAGTTCTGAGCACAAGACATTTTCTTTTATACCAAAAATTGGCACAAATAAACTTGACGGAAGTTATTTTACTATTTCAGAAATAGATGCAGTATCTTTTAAATTATCTTATGAAACAGAGGCATATTACTATCCTTATGAGTCAGTTGTGGTTGTCTCAGAAAAGGGAGTGGCAGACAATACCATACCATTTGAGAGTGGACTTCTTCCAAATGGCTTCACTGAAATAAAAAATGGATTAGTAGGAACATTTGAGAACAAAAAAGTCTATTTCTTTGATAGACCTAGTAATAACTATATAAAAGGGTTGAAGCCTAATACTGACTACACAGTAACTATATATAATGCCAGATTCACTAAGCTAGCTTCAACTATCACGAATGATCAGATTTATCAACGTGATGTTGCTACAAGTAATACTAGCACTTATTATTGGGTAAATGGATCTGGAAATTGGGTAGATTTATCCCATTGGGCAACAAGTTCTGGAGGTAAAACTAAACACAGTACTTTGCCTGATAATAGTAGTGAGGTCATTTTCGATGAAAATTCGGTTTCTTCAGCAACAAAGGACTCTGTTGTTATTTCTACTGAAGAAATGGCTTTATTCAGTTTTGATGCCAAAAGTTTGCCAAACAAATTGAGTTTTGTTTATGAAGATATTTCTAGTAGTATCGATCAAGTTAATATTGCTTCATCCTTTGAACTCAATGATAGTCTCAATTTCTTTGCTGATAACTTAACATTAAGACAGGCGTTAGAGGGAAATAAATTTAGGTCTAATATTGCTTCTACAATTCTTTCTATCGAAATAATGCCAAGTAAGAATCATTTAAATATTAAGAATGTTTTTAGTTTGATGGAATTAAAAATTACCAATGCTAATGTTTCATTTGAACCTCAAAGTTCTATTAGTGTAGAAGATATTAGCTTTAATAATTCCATTATACATAATATGCCAAGATGGGAAGGAGTTAATTCGATTAGTAGTGATATCAAATTACCCTATGTCGAAACTGGGAATAGAGATTACTTTAATACCTATTCAAATGTGGATATCGATTCTCTCTTTTTAAATATACATAAGGTGTATTTAAAGAATCAATCTACGTTGCAGGTAGAGGAGATAATTAATAATTCTCAAAAAACAGTTTTACTCACTTCATTAGATGGTATTGCTAATATAAAAACTAACTCAGATTCGCTTATTGTAGATAATTTTTACATCAAAAATAATTTTGCTTTAGGTAGTGCTGTGTATTATGCTAAAAACTCGGCTTTACTAGAAAACACTAAGGGTTGGATAAATGATAATGATTCATTTCCAGATGTAGAAGCAGAAGCAGAAGCAATCATCATAACTGGCCTCAAAACTGAGATTAGTTTAAAGCTTTATAATTATTTATCCTTTGGAGGTTTGTATATAAGTTTACGTGAGGCAAATAAACCTCATAAAGGACCAGGGGAATTAGAAAATCTCAATGCTAATTCAGTCTATTCAGAAGCTTCAGGTGAAGAACAATTATTGTATCTAAATACTAATTTCAAATTTGATTTTAATAGACCTCTTTTAAATATATCAAATTTAAGTCCTGATACTGAATATATTCTGTCATTCTACTCATGTTACAAATCAGGAGATCAAGTTATTTTTTCTGAAGATCGCAGAGAGAAGAAGTTTAAAACACTCAAGAAAGACGATATTTTAATGTTCAGAGAAGGCGGAGATGTTATTGTTGATGGACGCAAAAATCTTTATGGTGTAAACGGATTTGAAACAGGTGAATTCCCGTTTGAAAGAAGTGAGGTTACATTGTATCCAAATAGCAATTCTAAAAAGATTGCATTGACAGCTTTACAAATCCGGGATATTGAAACTGACATGGATGTTTCCATTTTTGATGGTATTGATACTTCAGCAAATAAGATTTTGGATTCAAGATTAAGTGCTCGTGGTGAGAATTTGGAAAGTATTTTTCAAGATAATTACCCAAAAGCCTCCAATGCTGAAGGTGCATTAACAGTAGTATTGGAAGGTTATACCAGTGCCAGTTCATATAGTAAAGGTCCTAAATTTATAGTTTATGAATCTAATGGAGTTGTGGCTAATGAACCAACAGTTCAGGCCAGTAATGTTGAAATTTCTGATAAGAATCAAAACACAGCTACTATTACGTGGACTAAGGGTGATGGAAATAGAACTTTAGTTTCTATTTTTGAAGGATATTCATCTTTTGGAAGTTCTATTTTTAATGATGGGATAAAGTGGAATGCTAATAATATATTTCGTTTAGGTGATAGGGTTGGAGATCGATATACGCAATATATTGTGTATACAGGTGAGGGTGATTCCATAACCATTGATTCTTTAAAAGCAGATACTAGGTATGGTGTTATGGCTTTAACTTATAATGTCTCTGAAACTGAAGATCCAAATTATATGAATTCTGATGTGGTTACAAAATCATTTTACACAACACCAAATGCACCTGTTCAATTACCGCAAAACTTTTCAATTTTTGATCGGGAACCTATTTCAACAAATTTTACTTTTCAGGATTCGGTGGCGACTGGAGCATTGATATTGATTAAGGAAAATGAAGCAGTTGATTTAAGTTTGGCTACAGATAGCATTAAGAATCAGAATACTTCAGGATATGTAGTTGATTTTACTGAATTAGATAGTCTTGAAGATGGAGCCAGAATATACTTCAATGATAATTATTCTGACATGAATTATTATTTGGAAGGGTTAAAGGAATCAACTGAATATCACTATGCTATTTTTAATTATCGAGAGAATTCTGTAGCTAGAGTAGTAAATGAAAATGCCTTAACAGGTAGCTTCAAAACACAAGATGCGAGTTATAAAATAAATGGTTTCAATTTACCAAATAATTCCTTGCAGGGTGAAGAGATTTGCATGGGTGCAAATATAAAAATCTATTACAACTACACTGGAACTAATGAAGGTGATAATTCAGCTATTCCAATCATTTCAAATTCTTTAGGTATGAGTGATAGTACACTTTTGGATGTAATAAGTGAGGAGGATGGTTTAATGATAGTGAGTCTACCTGAGGATTTGGATTCAGGCATGCACTATTTCTCTATGATTCCTGAGCTGGGAAGTGATTTTAAAATATACATAGACTCACTAAATATTCAACCGATTCAAGAAATTGAAATCACTAGAAATAATAATAAATTAGTGGTTAATGACTCGGTAGACCTAAGGTGGTATAGAAATGACGCCTTGATTTCACAAGAGAATGATTCCATTTTGCAGCTAACTAGTGAAGGAACTTACTATGCATCAAAAACCGCAGCCAACTGCGAATATTTCTCAAATGAAATCTATGTGAAAGCTAAAGTTACCTTTACCGAGGATTCTGTCCAAAGTTGTATTGATGAATTAGTTGAAATTGAATTTGAAAATACGCTAGGCAACTTAAGTGATTCATTTAATTATTATGCTTTGCTTTTAGATAATTCAGGAAATGAACAAAATTTAGAATTGGAGTCGATAGATTTAAATAATAATTTATTCAGTTTATCATTACCGAAGAATTTGCCAACTGATTATTACTCAATCATACTGAAAGCAGAAGGTGATAGTATAGAATCAGATACCACCACGCTTTATATTGAAAATATGGAGCCAGCAATCATTACCTTAACAGAAAGTGGGTTGAGTTCCAATTATGAAGAAGGTAATCAATGGTTCTTTAATGGCGAACCTATTAATGGCGCTACTTCCCAATCCATTTCAATAGATAGGTCTGGGGTCTACTCAGTTGAAGTATCCACAGAATTTTGTAGTGTGAAATCAGAAGGCATAACGCTTACTTCAAACCGCAGAGGATTATCAGCTGTTGGGTTTAGAGCTTACCCTAATCCAATCCGAAATGACTTAAACCTTAAATACACTGGGGATGAGTACCTTGGGTTGAGTAGTGTGGTGATCACCGATTTGACAGGAAAAGCAATTTATAATGGATTACATGACTTCCAAAATGAGAAAAAGTTAGAAATTCCATTAAGTGAAATAAATGCTGGGGTTTACTTTATAACAGTAGAAACTAACAGCTATAGAGCGCAGCAAAAATTAATTAAAAAATAAATAAAGGAGATAAGGAGAGTAGTAATACAATGCTCTCCTTATTTCAATTTCTCAATCACCTCAATTGCTTTTTTTAACCTACCTTCTTCTCCTGAAATTATAGAATATTCAACGCCATATTCTTCCAACTCCCTTTGATAGCGTTCATAAAGCTCTTCTCTTATATTTGGATTTTCCCTTAAAGGGTCTGCTTCCCAAGGAAGATCAGGAGCACATAACAAATAATAGTCGTATGGATTTTCAGCTAATTTCCCCAAAATAAATGGATGACATTGTCCATATTTCACTTCATACCACACTTTCATCATGATCAAATCTGTATCACAGAATAAAAAGTGTTGAGCATTTTTAGCTTGCGTTTTTTCAGCTCCAAGCATGCCTTTACTAATTTTCAGTAGATCAGATTTCTCATACTGACTGCCATTTTCTTCTAGATATTGTCGTCCGTATTCAGGCACATATAGCTCCTGAAAGTAATTCGCTAATCCTTTTGTTAAGGTACTTTTACCAGTACTTTCAGGTCCTATTATTGCAATTTTAATCATGCGTATTTGGTATGGTAAAGTTTGCGCCAGTTGAAATAACCTACTGCTGCTATAATTACATAAGCCGCCATTAAGAGAGATGTTAAAAATAATTCTCTTTGGAAATAAATGTAAACCGCTACGGCATCAATAACGATCCAGTAGAGCCAATTTTCTAATACTTTTCGTGTTACCAATAAGGTGGTCAATACACTAAAAATGGTTGTGAAAGAATCTAAATAGGGGAGTTGTGCATCTGTGTTTTCTACCAAAAAGTAAGCAAGTCCAAAAGTGAAAAGGATCCCTGAAATGATAAATATAACATGCTCTTTTAATTTCATTTTAGAGATAGGTAACTCCTTTTCTTTTCTATTGGGATTTCTCCAATGCCACCAACCATATACTGTTGTGCCTAAATAATAGAAGTTTAATCCCATTTCTGCGTAAAGCTGAACTTGATAGCAAATAACTAAATAAATACTTACGCTTACCAAACTAGCATACCAGCACCAGATCATCTCTTTGGCTGCAAAATAGATATATAAGATGCCAAAAAATACACCTAATCCTTCGAGCCATCCCATATTGAGGAGGCCATAATACAATTCATTTAAAATTTCCATTTGCTATATCATTGATTCCTACGCCTGCATTATCAGGATCAGGTCCAGGGTATGTTCTCAGCCCGTTATTATGAGGCACCCCTTAATTGATGGCACAAGTTAGGAGAATATATACAAAAAGAAAAAAGGTTTAGATTACTCTTTTATGCGTTTTTTTAAATTTAACAGGTCTTTATTTTTTCGCATACTGAGGTTTTACATTTTATCTACTAAAACAACTGCAGTTAATATGGAATCAAATGAAAATACAGCATCTAATAGAATGATTTGAAATATTACGGAAGAAAAGCTGTTTGCTTTGGATTTAGATTTTACATCAATTTCTTCTACTTCTAATTTATGGTGGATTTCAATTGTACTTTTATAAATTAAAAATAGTCCGCCTGGCATTAGGAAGATATCTCGATATGTGAGTTCAAAACCAGATATTTTGTGGTGAGTGGTTGAGTAAGACCAATTAACCATGATACTGCAAATAATAAGGCAATTCTCATGACAAAAGCTAAAGTCAATCCTAATGTTCTTGCTTTACCTTGTTGATTTGTGAGATGTTGATTACATCAAATTGATAGGATATTATATTACCTATACTTAAAACTACGTCCATCAAGGTAAGAGATAATAAACTGATTAATCCATTAGCAGTTAGTAATACTTCCAGAAGGTTGAAAAATTAGTTTTTAAAACTTGAAGTTAATTTAATTCTTCTTTAGCTAAAGGGATTTTAACTTCAAATGTACTCCCTACTTTCGGTTCACTTTGTACTGATACGTCACCTTTCAAACGTTCAATTGCTCTTTTTAAAACAAATAGACCTAAACCTGTTCCTGATCCCTCTTCACTGGCTCTGTAAAACATTCCAAATATCTTATTTATATGTTCAGGTTCAATTCCATGCCCATTATCTATTACCTTTAATATGACATGATCTTTTCGCTTAAAAATTACTACATCTACCTTAGGCTGATTTTTATTAATATCAATATATTTAATACTGTTTTCAATCAAATTCTGTAAAATAGTATTAATAATATACCACTCAGATTTAAAATATAAATTGCTCTCTATATCGATGGTAAAACTTATCTTGGAGTAGTTAGGAAGATACGCATAAGCTGAAATACAATTGTCTACAATCTCATAAAAATTGATTGGAGTAAGCTTAATATCTCTATAATTCAATTCTGTGATGTTGATGAGCTCCATTACAATCATATTCAATCTTCTGATTTGATGATCATACATTTTAAAGAAATGTCTTGCATCAGGATCTTTGATATCTTTATCAACTAATTCACTTAAACCCAAAAGAGATGCAATGGGTCCTTTCAAATCATGGGAAACTCTATAGAAAAATGAATCTAATTCGGTATTTTTCTTTTCTATTATTGAGGCTTTTTCTTGCTCTATTTCGGCATCTTTCTCTAAATCTTCCATATGGGAAATCACCTCATAGCCATCTACTAAATTTTTGATGTATTTATTATTTTCCTCTTCCTTCAGTTTTACGTATTCCTCTAAATGAAAAAGTGCTTTTGAAGTGTTGACAGGCTTAAAACATTGAAAAAGAAGGTTATGACACTTAAATAAACTGATTTTTAGATTACTTTTTTCAGCTATTTTTACTGCTTCTTCTAATAAGTCGATAGCCTCCTTAATCTTTCCTTGCTTGAAATAAACTCCTCCTAATTTCTCCATACTCTCTACCATACCCGCTTCTATATTGTGTTGGTTAAATAGAGATAAAGCAATCATAAAATGATAGCCGGCTTTATCAAGCTTTCCGGCTTTGGATTTAATTTTCCCAGCCAGATAATAAGCACTTGCAAGCTTCTCTTCCTGCTGGAGTTCTTCTTTTACTTTAATACATTTTTCTATTAATTGTGAAGCTTTGGAAACTTTATTAGATTTTAAATTAATACTTGCTAGGCTTAAATAGATATCGCTGATTAAGTTGATGTTTTGATGTTCCTCAGCCTCTGCAAGTGCTTCTTCATAAGCTAGAAATGCATTTTTGAAATCATGAAAACCTTCATATAAATTCCCTAAAAGGCATAGAGATTTTATGTGAAATTCATGATTTTTAATTTTAGCATATAAATGAAGTGCATAAGTTAAGTAAGGTAAAGCTTCACTGTACTTTTCTTGTTCTTTTAATAGTAATCCAATGTTATAGCAAGCATCACCTTTCCCTTTATCGTAATTGATTTTATTGGATATTAATTGCGCTCTTTCTGCCAATGATCTAGCTGTAGTAAACTCTTTATTTCTTCTTTGTAGTGAAGAAAGTTGGTTTAAAGCATTTGCATGAATGGCATTCTTTTCTTTTATTTTTTGAGATTTAAAAAGCGCTTTTTCAGTTAAGCTTATAGCATTTGGTACACTCTCTTTTGATATTTGATGAGCCTCAGCCAGCAAATCCTCTATCTCCCCAATAAGGTTATCAGCTATCTTCAAGTTTATAATTAATTCAATGGTTCCATTTCAAATATACAATTAAATGTTAAAATCATCATCACTCTCAGATGAATCTTCAAAATTTAACATGCTGCTTAGTAAGTCTTTAAAGCTATGTCCGGTTGCTAATGCATGTTTACTTAAAAGACTATATTCTGCCATACCATGCAGAGCAAATTCCATCATAAAGTATGTTTCTTTCTCATTCAATTTTTTATGATGAGTTTTTACTAAGTCTTTTAGCCCAGGAATACTATCCAGTTTTTTATGATATTCTTTTTCATTATCATCATGGAATAAATCGATTTTTTTTCCATCATTGAACCACTTGCTTATGGGCTTATAAGGATTTTTCTTTTCCCTATCTTTTCTCAATTCCTCTGGATTTGGAAAATAATCATCAAACTGGGAGCGAATGGCTTTCCCTACTAAAGTTTGGGCAACTATGCCAGGGCCTTCTTGCTCCCCTTCGTATACTAATTCCACCTTACCCGTAATGGCCGGAACAACTCCAGTAAAATCAGACATACGGACATATACTTTTGGCTCCTTATTAATTAATGATCTTCGCTCAGCAGCACTTACTAAGCTTTCAAATGCGGAGATAGTTAATCTTGCTGAAACACCGCTTTTTTCATCTATGTATTCACTATTTCTTGCTTCTATTGCTATTTGCTCAATCAAATCTTTAGAGAGCTCATTCAATTCAACTGCCTCATTCTGTTCATCTTTAATGGCAGCTTCTTGAGTGGTGATTTTTCTACCTATTTCAATCGTTTCTGGATAATGCGTTATAATCTGGGCATCAATTCTATCTTTCAAAGGAGTAATGATACTACCTCTATTCGTATAATCTTCAGGGTTTGCGGTAAATACAAATTGTAGATCTAAGGGTAATCTTAATTTAAAACCTCTTATTTGAATATCACCTTCTTGTAAAATATTGAAGAGAGCTACCTGTATTCTAGCTTGCAAATCGGGCAATTCATTGATGACAAAAATTCCCCTATGTGAACGAGGAATTAATCCATAGTGAATAACTCTCTCATCAGAATAAGGTAATTTTAAAGTAGCAGCTTTAATGGGGTCAACATCACCAATCAAATCGGCAACGGATACATCCGGAGTTGCTAATTTTTCAGTATATCGCTCATCTCTATGCATCCAGGCAACAGCTGCATTATTTCCTTTTTCCTCCAAGATGTCCAAAGCTTGTCTGGAAATTGGGTGCATCGGATCATCATTCAATTCAGACCCCTTGAGAACTGGAATGTATTCATCAAGTAATAAGGTCATCATTCGGGCAATTCTGGTTTTTGCCTGCCCCCTTAAGCCTAATAAGTTAATATTATGACGAGATAGAATGGCTCTTTGAATGTCTGGAATAACTGTGTCTTCATAACCCCAAATGCCTTCGAAAACATTCTCACCAGCCTTCATTTTTTTTATGAGATTTTGTCTGAGTTCTTCTTTTACTGGTTTCGGTTGATAACCGCTTTCCATTAATCCTTTAAGTGTAGTAATTTTTAATTTATCTTGCGAAGTGAGTTTATCGTAGCTCATATAATTATTTTCAGTATCTTTTTTTTCTATTTCTTTTGTAATCTTCAAACACTAAGTTACCTAAGCCTTGTAAGCTGCTGTAATAAGCATTTCCATTATTAACGGTAGTGAATTCTTTTACAAATTCTTGCAAATAAGGATCAGAAGCAATCATAAAGGTGGTGATTGGGATATTTAACCTTCGGCATTGCGCCCCCAGATTAAGTGTTTTATTTAATATTTTTGGATCTAGCCCAAAACTGTTTTTATAATATTTGATGCCTTGCTTCATACAAGTAGGTTTCCCATCTGTAATCATGAAAATCTGCTTGTTTTTATTTTTCCTTCTTCTCAATAGATCCATAGCCAATTCCAATCCTGCTATGGTGTTCGTGTGATAAGGACCAACTTGCAGATAGGGCAAATCTTTAATTTGAATTTGCCAAGCATCGTTTCCAAAGACAATGATATCAAGCGTATCCTTTTTATATTTTTTGGTGATGAGTTCGGCTAAAGCCATGGCTACTTTTTTAGCTGGCGTAATTCTATCTTCACCATACAAAATCATGGAATGCGATATATCAATCATCAAGACAGTGGAAGTTTGTGTTTTGTATTCACTTTCAACTACTTCCAAATCATCTTCTGTAAGCATGAAATCACCTAATCCATGGTTGATTTGAGCATTTCTTAAAGAATCCGTCATGGAAATCTGATGTAATAAATCACCAAACTCATAATTTCTTCTATCCGTGCCTGGTTCTTCTCCTAAGCCTGTAAAGTTGGTTTTATGTTCTCCTTTTCCTGATTTCTTAAGTTTGCCGAAGATTTCTTCCAAAGCATTTTTTCTGATGTTCTGCTCAGTTTTGGCTGTAATCTCAAAAGAACCATCAGGCGTTTTATCGGAGATAAATCCTTTGTTTTTTAAATCTTCTATGAAATCGCCCATTCCATATTGTCCATCTGTGATGTTGTATTGTTTATCAATATTGGTGAGCCAACTTAAAGCCTCACTAACATCACCCCCCGTTATGATCAACAATTCATTGAATACATTGAATAATTGATCAAAAGTAGTGTCTGATAAATCCTTATGGGCTAAATATTTTGTAAATCTGTAACCTAACATATTCAAACTTAACTAATATAAGAAGATGAATGTTACTGTTATCTACTAAAATTTATCGGAAATGTATTTTAGATTTTCTAAAGGTATAAAATCAATCCTGAAAGGTGTTTTAAAGGGATTTATAAAAACCTCTTATAAAATATGATGTGAGAATTCTTGATTCACATGTTGCGATAAGCTAATTTCTTGTTGGCTATTTACTAATAAATTTTGGTGAGCCATATTGACGATTCCTTTTAAAGAACAAATACTCGTGATGCTAACGGTTTTCACTTCTTCTCTATCCATCACCATATCATTTTTCAAATCACCTGAACCAGCATTTCTATGGAAATCTCTGATAGCTTCAACAGTATATTCTTTATTGTCTTTCAACCATTCTTTAAACCATTCATTTCTATTTTGAATAGATTCCTTTGTGTAAAGTTGAGCTGAAGCCCAAATGTGTGGTTTTTTAGGGTCTTTTTCTTCTATGAATGTATTTTTACCATCCCATTTGAATTCGAGTATTCTTAATTCAGGATCATGGAAAAGCACTACCATAGTAAATGGTTCTATATCCGTGAAATCATAATTCTTGAAAAATTCATCTGGTTTTATGCATTCAATGGCTTCCATAACTACCATTCCTCTGCTCATCCGATAAGGAGGATTAAAATCATGAGGTGCATTAGCCCCATTTAATAAACATACACTAATTCCATTGTCAGAAGTGGCAACCCAAGTACCTCCTGCTTTAGGATCTTGAGGGAATACTATATTTTTACCTTCAACATGATGATATGATGGGAAGCCAGCGTGACCTCTATCAGGGCTTTCATCACGATTGGTGGTTAATATATATTGCTGTTCGGAAAGTGGTAAATATGTTAGCGTACACATAGATTTTGATAAAACTTCCGAATGATACTAAATAATAAAATCTTTAAAAAGCCATTTCTTTAATTAATATAAAAAAAATCCAGTGGATCAGGGTATGTGAATGAATAATCTAAGATATATTCAATTTTGGAGCTTTCAATAATTCGGTTTGTCAATTCTTGTTTTATGTTTTCAAATTGAGGGGCTTCGAAACCATAATCTTTCGCATTTTTTAAAAACACTTCCTTTTTAGTTGGATGTTTTGGAGCTGTCCCATTTATAATAGTTGACCATTTTTCTTGCTTTATGACAGCCTGAATAATTCCAACAGCATCATCTCTATGAATATAATTTACCTTTTGTTCGTGTTGTGCTAAAGGTTTCCCAGAAAAATACCTTCCTGGAATTCTTTCATATCCTAAAAGACCACCAAATCGGATAATGGTTAACCTTTCTTTAAATTCGTTAAGCAAAAGTTGTTCGGCTTGGATTAAAGCTTGTGCTCTTTCAGATTGATGATCAAGTTCATGTTCTTCATCAATTGGATGATCAACTTTTGGATAGACAGAAGTGGCACTAATATAAATTATTTTTTGAGTAGGAGGAATGTATTTTATTATTGGTTTTAAGCTTTCAATATGATGATCTACCCCTTTTTTGGAAGTTTTTGGTGGGATATTGATAATTAAATAATCAGAATTAAAAAACTCACTTCCTAAATCATCATTTGGTAAATCAATGTTGAAAGCATTAATTTTAGCCTCTTTCAATTCTTCCATTTTTGAAGCGGTTGTTGTGCTTCCTTTTACTTCATATCCTTGCGCTATTAATTTTTTTGCAAGAGGGAATCCTAACCATCCGCAACCTAAAATGCTAACTGATGCCATTATTTTTTCTTTTTGGGAATAGTATTGAAAATATAATCCCAGATTGGAGTTGAAACCCCAAAATATTTGTCTGGATGCTTATAGTGATGAATACTGTGGTAAATCCACAACCATTTTAAGAAATTTTTGGGTGGTTGATAAGCGTGTATGGCATAATGTGCAAAAGCATAAGCCAAATAGCCGATCAAAAATCCTGGTACAAAAGCAAATGCATAATTCTGCATTATTATCCAAAATCCACCAAAAATAATACTGCTAATGATTATTGCGCCTGCCGGTGGCATTACAATTCTGTCTTTGTCTTTTGGATACTCATGATGGATTCCATGGAAAGTATAGGTAATCCATCTTTTCCATCTTTTGTCATCATCCATGTGGAATACATATCTATGTATCAAATACTCTCCTAAAGTCCAGCTGAAGAAACCCAAAACAAATAGGATTACAAAAGTTGTGGTCGCAATATTGAATTGAGTGAAAGATAGGTAAGCAAGAGAGATTGAAATGATAGCTAAAATAGTTAAAGGAACCGAAAAATGGCTTCTAGTTAATTTTTCTAGTATAGGGTTCTCGAATAAGTTTTTTGTTCCTGAACCCTTGATTTTTCTGTCTTCTGCTATATCCATAATCAAATAAAAGTGACAATTTTAAAAAAGTTGTTCATCGATTAACTATGGGATTTTAACGACTAACCCTAGGATTTGTTCCGATATAAGATTTTAGGATGACCTTTCGGCTAATTCTTTGTTTAAAATTTTGTCATAAAAATTCTCATAAAGAGGAAGGATGTTGGTAATGTCAAATTTCTTAGCTCGTTCAAGTGCTGCCGATTTAAATTTATTTAAATTTTCATCAGCTAAAATATACAAAGCCTTCTCGGTCATGTCTTTAACGTCTCCCACATTACAAGTAAATCCTGTTACTCCGTTAATATTTAATTCAGGAATTCCTCCTGCATTTGAAGAAAGTACAGGGACTTCACAAGACATGGCTTCCAATGCGGCCAAGCCAAAACTTTCTTTTTCAGAAGGCATTAAGAATAAATCACTAACTGATAAAACTTCTTCTACTGCCTCCATTTTTCCTAAGAAACGGATGTCCTCACAAGTGCCTAATTCTCTGCAGAGCTTTTCCATTTTGATTCTTTCAGGACCATCACCTACCAATAGTAATTTTGCAGGAATTATTTTTCTAACATTATTGAATACGTGGATTACATCTTCTACTCTTTTCACTTTTCGAAAATTGGAAGTATGTACCAGTAGTTTTTCGCCATTTGGGCAAATAGCTGTTTTGAAATGCTCTTTTTTCTGTCTTTTAAATCTATTTAAATCAATGAAATTAGGGATCACTTCGATATGCTGATATATATCAAAATGCTCTAAGGTATCCTTTTTTAAGTCCTCAGAAACTGCAGTAACGCCATCTGATTTATTGATGCTAAAAGTTACTACAGGTTCATATGATGGATCTTTTCCTACTAGCGTGATGTCAGTACCGTGTAGAGTGGTCACCACAGGAATATTAATATTCTTCTCTTTTAATATTTGCTTTGCCATATAAGCTGCAGAAGCATGAGGGATTGCATAGTGTACATGCAATAAATCTAATTTTTCATGCTGAGCAACATCTACCATTTTGCTAGCTAGTGCTAGTTCATAAGGGGGATATTGAAATAAGGGATAAGTTCTTATATCAACCTCATGATAAAATAAATTTTCGTTGAAAAAGTCTAATCGAGTAGGCTGCGAATAAGTGATGAAATGTACATTATGTCCATTTTTAGCTAAAGCTTTCCCTAATTCTGTAGCTACAACTCCGCTTCCGCCAAAGGTAGGATAGCAAACAATACCTATATTCATTTATTTTTAGTTAAATAAAACTTCTTTGATAAGATGAGAAGTAAAACGTAATGCCCTGCAATTATGTTTAAAATTTTAGAATTGACTTATTCAATTCACATAATCTTCTTGCTCTGATTCATATTCAAAAATAGATTGATAAATCACATCCATTATTCTTGTTCGAATGTTGGACGTAATCAGTTTCCTATTATTGGCATCAGGATAAACCCTATTAGACAAGAAAATAAAAACTAATCCAAACTCAGGGTCTGCCCAAGCTGCAGTTCCAGTAAAGCCAGTATGACCAAAAGTTAAAGGGGAAGCATAATGAGAAGTAGGAGAGGGTCCTTCTTCTTCAACAGGTTTGTCCCAGCCTAACCCCCTTCTATTTTCATCAAATTGTTTTCTTGTAAAATAAGGAACAGTCCCTTTACTGAAATATCGAACACCACCATAAGTACCATCCCATAAATTCATTTGCATTAAAATAGCAAGATCTTTAGCGTTGCTAAATAAACCAGCATGCCCTGCGACACCTCCTATCATTGCAGCGCCTTGATCGTGTACCCAGCCTTTTATCAGATCATTTCTAAATATTAAGTCATTTTCAGTTGGGGCAATTTGACTCTCAGGAAATCGGCATAAAGGAAGGAATCCCATTGTGGTCATTCCCATTGGCTTATAAAAATTCTCATGTAACAAGTCTTCATAACTCATATTAGTCATGCGTTCACTTATTTTTTGCATAATATAATATCCCATATCTGAATATCTGTAATCATAACCTTTTTGCCACCTAGGCTTTTCAAGCAATTCTGAATCAATCACCCATTGCCAAATGGAATCGCCTAAAACCTGATGACCGTAAAGTCCTGAAGCCAATTGGTTAGGGTAAAGAGAGGCTTCATGGTTTTGATATAAGGGAGTTTTCAATCCAAACATATCATGTGTTTGCCTCCAAAATGGAACATAAGGAATTAATCCTGCTTGGTGCGTCAAAATATTTCGCAAGGTCATATTTTGTTTATTGCTCTTTTTCAACTCCGGCAGATATGTACTGATTTTTTCATCTAAATCAATAATTCCTCTATCATACAAAAACATAATGCTTTGCAATGTGGCTGCCACTTTTGTGATGGAAGCCAAATCATAAATGGTTTCATCCTCTACTTTTGAGTATTTGTGATAAGTCTGATACCCAAAGTTTTTTTCATATACGATTTGACCATCTTTGGCAACCAATATTTGACCGCCTGGAGTAGCTTCTGTTTCAATAGCTTCTTGTGCAATTGCATCAATTTCTGCTAGTATTTTGGGGTCCATTCCCACATCTAATGGATTACTATAACCAAATCTATTCAGGGTTTTGGTATTGATTCCAGTCCCCGCTTTCATGTTAGGAGCAGCCGAAATTGGCAATTTCCCTTTTGTTGGTTTTGCACCAAAAATCATCTGAGGAGCTAATTTCTGAGTAATTTCATTATCCTCATACATCATCAAAATGTGCTGAAATGATTGTAAATACTTCAAACTGTAAGCATTGCCAAAAACTGTCAAGACTACATTTGCTTGTTCTGACAGATTTTGAAGAAATAATAAGTCTTCAGATTTTAAACCAAACCGTTTTGAAGCTGAATTATTCATTCCATGCAAGCCAACCACCACGGTCTCATATTGGCTTAGTTGATTCATAAGCTGACTGTAATCACCTAAATTCATATTCTCTTTAGATAAATGATAGTGAGTGAAATCAGCATATTTATTTAAATATTGTTGAAATGTACTATTGTTATTGCCTCTCAATGAAAGAGATGCAAAATTGGTGGTATCCAAAATATGAATAGGAAGAAAATCTTTTTCATTTTTCACCAAAGTGGCAGCTTCGGCATATAGTTTTTCGTTTAGATTTTCAGCTTCAGTAGAATTGAGTTTTTCATGTATATTCTCAACATTTAATTTCTCAAAGCCTTTATGAAGCCCTAATTTATATTTTGCGTGTAGGATTTTCTTCACACTTTCTTCTAACCTTTCTTCAGGTATTTCATTCTTTTTAATGGCATCTTTTATCATTTTGATGGCATTAGGAACATTCATAGGGAATAGTAAAACATCGTTTCCTGCTTTGAAGGCTAATAGGTCAGTTTCTCCTGGTGCATAAAAATCACTAACACCTTTCATATTTAAAGCATCAGTGAATATCAATCCATCAAAACCTAATTCTTCTTTTAATAAATCAGTGACCACATTTTTGGATAGGGTAGTAGCTTTATTGGGCGTATTGTCATAAGCAGGAATATGCAAATGTGCCACCATCATGCTGTTCACTTCATTTTCAATCAGCTTTTTGAAGGGATACAATTCTATTTCATTCATTCTTTCTGTGCTGTGATTGATAACTGGCAAAGTCATATGCGAATCTGAGTCAGTATCTCCATGTCCAGGGAAGTGTTTTGCATTAGCTAAGAGACCATTGTCTTGCATGCCTCTCATATAAGCAACTCCTTTTTGTGCCACATTTACTTTGTCCTCCCCAAAGGAACGATTTCCGATCACAGGATTTTTAATATTGTTATTGATATCCACAACAGGGGCAAAATTGACATGAACGCCAACTAATTTAGCCTGACGAGCGATTTCAGCCCCCATTTTATAAATCAGATCATTATCTTGAATAGCGCCTAATGTCATCTGCTTAGGAAAATTCATAGTGCTGTCTAATCGCATTCCTAATCCCCATTCCGCATCCATTCCGATCCACAAAGGGATTTTAGATTTAGCTTGAAGTTGGTTGGTCATATTGATTTCCCTTCCTGGGCCGCCTTGGAAAAATATTAATCCTCCTATATGATAATTTTCTATAAGTAGGGAGAGATTTTTAATATGTTGGTCGTCCTTATTGGAATAAGCCGCTACCATAAAAAGCTGTCCAATTCTTTCCTCCTGACTCATCTCTTCATAAGTTTTCTCAACCCATTGCGGGTACTCTTTTTGTTGCGAAAAAAGTAAACTTGTTATTAAAAAAATCAACAGAATTGATAGGGATAAAACTTTTTTGAACATGTGGTAGTTTTGAATTTATGATAAAAGCTAAATTAACATTAAGTTTGCTTCTGAGAAAGATGATTCCTTTTTATTGTTAATTTTTGCTAATTTGTTGAAATAAATTGAATTCATAATAGCAGAATACAATTTAAACTTACATAACGATAGCTTCGTTCCTTTATTCGTCTATTAAATAAGTAATTATGAAACTTCCATCCATATTTAGATTGCCAGGACATCAAAGGTTTGAAATACAACCTAGATACTATGATCCTATTAAAGAAGATTTAGAGAAAAGAACTCGTAGAATTAGACAAGAGCTGAAAAATGAACGTAACGGTGGTAACGCTGAAAGCATTCGAGAGGCTTATAAAGCAAAAAGAGGTTCAAATCGCTCTGCCGATTTATTTCAATTTTTGATGATTATAATTGTGGGAGTCTCGATTGGAGGATATTTAATGTATGGAGCTAATGTTTATTTTGCTTTATTACTTTTAATTCCTTTATACATAATTTTACGAAGAAGGAAGAAATAAAGTCTATCTGAAATAGCACGAATGTTAAAGGGTACTTTGTTGACTTTCAATGCCAAGTAAAAACTTTGTGTAATTAAATTGTAGAATCCACATAATAAAGTAAATGTCCGATATAATACAGTTATTGCCTGATGCAATTGCTAATCAAATTGCTGCAGGAGAGGTAGTTCAAAGGCCGGCTTCTGTAGTGAAGGAGTTACTTGAGAATTCCATTGATGCCGGAAGCAGTAAGATAAAATTGGTGGTGAAAGATGCCGGAAAGCAACTTATTCAGGTGATTGATGATGGATTAGGAATGTCTGAAACTGATGCCAGAATGTGTTTTGAAAGACATGCCACCTCTAAAATCCGAAAATCAGACGATTTATTTGCTTTGAAAACAATGGGCTTCAGGGGAGAAGCTATGGCTTCTATAGCGGCAGTTGCGCAAGTAGAACTTAAAACCAAAACTTATGAGGCAGAGCTCGGGGTTTTACTTCAAGTGGAAGCTTCGGAAGTAAAAAACCAAAGCCATACTGCTCATACTGGCGGCACTACCATATCAGTAAAAAATTTATTCTATAATGTTCCTGCTAGGCGTAATTTCCTGAAATCCAATCCAGTTGAAATGCGCCATATTATTGATGAATTTCATCGTGTGGCTCTGGCTAACCCACAAGTGGCTTTCAGTCTGCATCAGAATGATATGGATGTTTACCAACTGAATGCAGGTAAACTGAGTCAGCGAATTGTAGGCTTGTTTGGAAAGAATTATCAAGAACAATTGGTTGCTTGTGAAGAAACAACCGACCAATTAAAAATATATGGCTATATCGGTAAACCTGAATTTGCGAAGAAAACAAGAGGTGAACAGTTTTTCTTTGTAAACAATCGCTACATCAAAAGCGGCTATTTACATCATGCAGTTGTGAATGGATTTGAAGGTTTGTTAGCAAAGGAAGCACATCCATTTTATGTATTATGTTTGGAAATTGACCCCAAAAGAATTGATGTAAATGTTCATCCAACGAAGACAGAAATTAAGTTTGATGATGAGCGCATGGTTTATGGAATCTTAGCGGCTGCTATTCGTCAAGCACTAGGGGCACATAATGTGGCGCCAGCTTTAGATTTTGATAGTGATGTGAATTTCAGTTTTAATGCCCCTAGAAGAAATCAGGTAGATGATTTTTCCAGAAAAACCACTAACTATCAAAAATTCAAACAACCCAAAGATAATGATGGGGAGTGGGATAAAATTTTGTCCAATTTCCAAGAGCTAAGCCAGAAAATAAGCAAAGAAGAAGAAAGTGATGAAATTGCAGATGAAAGTCAGCAGTCAATGACTTTTGGGAGTGCAATTAATGGGGAAAATGACAGCAAAACGCCCCAAAATGAAAGGGTGGAAACTAAATCAAGTATATTTCAAATTCATCAAAAATATATTGCAACTCAAGTTAAATCAGGCTTAATGTTAGTGGATCAGCAAGCGGCTCATGAGCGGATTTTATTTGAGAAATTCAATCGTCATCTGCAAAATAGCGATGGGAGTTCTCAGCAATTCCTGTTTCCCGAGCAAGTGCAATTATCTGCACCAGATTATGCACTGGTAATGGATATGGAGGAGGAGTTGAAAGCTTTAGGCTTTGTGATTTCTTCTTTCGGAAAAGATACTGTTGTGATTAATGGAGCACCAACAGAATTAACTGATACCTCGGTAAAATCAGTCTTTGAAGGCTTGATAGACCAGTTTAAACATAATAAAAATGTGTTAAGCGTATCGAAAAATGAAAATATTGCCCGTTCTTTGGCAAAAAGGTCAGCCATAAGAGCAGGGCATAAGTTGAATGGAGAGGAAATGAATGCTTTAATTGATAAACTTTTTGCTTGTCAAAATCCTAATTATGCGCCTTCAGGTAACTCAACTTTTATTATTTTTGACCTTAATAAAATTGCTAGCTTTTTTTAATTAAAAAGAGCTATTAAACCTTTTTTAAGAGAGGTTACACTAATTAATTATAGAAATTATATAGTTTAAATTTATGTTCGCAAGACTTACTCCGGTTGTTAAAAACCTATTATTAATCAATATAGCTTTATTACTTATTCCTTCATTTTTGGAATTTGAATTGGCACAATATTTTGGTTTGCGCTATATCTTCGCAAGTTCTTTTCAGCCTTTCCAATTCATTACTTACATGTTTCTTCATGCTGGATTCGGTCACTTGTTAGGGAATATGTTTGCCCTTTTCATATTTGGTCCTATGCTTGAAAATTTCTGGGGTTCAAAAAAGTTTTTTATCTTTTATATGGTAACCGGTATTGGAGCTGGGATACTTTATGGAGCAGTGAATTTTGTTGAAATGCAACAATTGGAAAGTGCAGCAGAACAATATATAGAAAATCCGAATTATGAAGGATTTGTTTCTTTTATACAGGAAAATGCAAGCTATGTATATCGTGATTGGTATGATTTTATCGATGCCTATGGAGAAAACCCTAAAAAGCAAGAGTTTATTGAGGGTAGTATTCAAAGAGTAAAAGAAGTAGTTAGATTTCAAGGAAATGTCCCTTTAATAGGAGCGTCAGGAGCTGTGTTTGGGATTTTGTTTGCATTTGGCTTCCTCTTTCCAAATACAGAATTGTTTTTACTATTTCCGCCTATTCCTATCAAAGCTAAATACCTTGTAACCTTCTATGGATTATATGAGTTATATGCAGGCATACAGAATGTTCCAGGAGATAATGTAGCCCATTATGCCCACTTAGGAGGAATGTTGATTGCGTTTATTCTGGTAAAGATTTGGCAGAAAGGTAATACAAGATTTTATTAAAAAAGATGGCAGGATTTTTCGATGAGTTAAAACAAAATTTTAAAAGACCCAATAATGCATTAAACCAGTTGATTATTATCAATGCTGTGGTTTTTGTTGGATTGGGTTTATTAGCATTAATAGGTAAATTTTCAGGTGTAGAAGGGCTTTATGCAATAGTGGATGCACAGTTTACCATTCCGCCTGATTTAGAAAGGTTTATATACAGACCTTGGACCATCATTACCTATGCTTTCTCTCATGCTGGTTTCTTTCATATTTTAATGAATATGTTAGTGTTGTACTGGTTTGGTATGTTGATTTCTCAATATTTAGGTAGTGCCAAATTGGTGAATTTATATGTTTTAGGAGCATTGGCAGGTGCTGTGATTTTCATATTAGCTTATAATTTAATCCCATTTTTAGCTGATAGGACTACAAACGGTATGGTCGGAGCCTCTGCAGCAGTTTATGCAGTAGCTACTGCAGCAGCAACATTACTTCCAGACCATAGATTTCATTTAATATTAATTGGTCCGGTAAAAATTAAATATATAGTAGCGGTTTATATAGTATTATCTTTACTTAATTCAGCTGGTCCGAATGCAGGTGGAAACTTAGCCCACTTAGGTGGAGCAGGAATTGGCTTTTTATATGTTAGAGGCTTGCAGGCAGGTACTGATTTTGGATTATGGATTCAAATGACTTTAGGTTTTATTCAAAGTATATTCAAATCTAAGCCAAAAATTAAAGTCACTTACAAAAAGAAGCAGACTGCTGGAGCCAGTAAAAGCAGTGGGCAATATTCCTCTACATCATCCACAACAGAGCAAGAAGAAATAGATAGAATATTGGATAAGATTTCTGAAAAGGGTTATGAAAGCTTAAGCAAAGACGAAAAGCAAAAGCTTTTTAATGCAAGCAAGAAGTGATTGATAATTAGGAATTAATAATTAGGAATTAAGGCATTCCAATTTTCAGAAAGTTTTTGTTGTTAATAATCCACCATTCCACAATTTAATAATTGGAAAAAGACTAATATAACAAGTTTTTTGCTTTAGCAAAAAACCTTTTGTTTTCTTTTGTATCTCTTGTGGTTAACAAAGAATGTTTGTTGTTCTGTACCAACGTTAGCAAATTTCCACCACAAAAGAGACAAGAGAACACAAAGGAAAATAACCAAGGTTATATTTTTGGGATTATAAAGAAGGATTAGGATTCATAGCTTAGCTTAATATCATTGGAAGGGGATGAAGTATTCCATTTTTTCACCTCCTTAGAAGACTTATTGACATTTTCTATAAATCAAAATTAAATCTGACCGATTACATACATTTTCTCCATGGTAGGATTCTTACTACCGCCTCTAGGTTCAAGGGTTACAGCAAAAGCAGAAGCTTTTCCAATGGTTTTCATCTTAAGTAAGCGCGTCATATCACCTGCTACATCAAATACACCCATATCTACTGGAGCTCCTTCTACTATTGCCCATAGTTGATATTGATGATCCATTTCATTAGACGGCATTTTCTTAGCGTTTAAGAATACCTCATTAGTTTTCTTATTCCAATGCACAAATGCCTGAGCATCAGGCGCTATATCCAATCCTTTCATAGGAACGGTTTCTATGCCTGGTTGTCTAAGGATTTCAACATTCTCGGCATATTGTTCCATTTGATTCTTTACCACATTGTATTGCTGCGCCATACTTTGATTTTGCGCAATGATATTAGATAATCTGGCTTCAGTACTTTGCCATTGGTTATAATAATAAACGCTGAATACAATTCCTATTATAGCTACTATGCTAGCAGCTGCAGATAAATAAGGATAAATAGAGAATGCTTTTGTCTCTTTTTTGATTTCTTCTTGAACAAGTTCTTCTTCAGAATCAGCTTTATCTGATTCCATTTCTAATCCCAGATCAGCAAAAAGTGCTTTTTTGGATTGGGCGGGAGGAGTAATACTTCCTTCTTGGCCTAATGCAAATAAGGTCTCCTCAGTCTCATCCAAGGCATTCCTCACTTCTTCATGCTCTTCAGCATACTGAAGCAATTCCTTTGTTTCAGCTTCATTGAGCTGCCCCAAAACGAAAGCTTCGATTACTCCTGTCGATATGTATGCTTCAATATTATTCACAATAATAATTCTCTTAATGTACGCATAGCTGTCCTAGCTCTTGTTTTGACAGTCCCTAGTGGGATATCAAATTCCTCAGAAATTTCAGTTTGCGTATAGCCTTTAAAATACATTTGATCAATTACAAATCGAAGTTCCTTAGAAAGCTTATCTAAAACTTTCTCTAACCCTATGCCATCAATTGAAAGCTCAGTTGAATTTGCATTGTCAATGGAATGTACGTTGTCTGAGACTGAATCGGTTTTGCCTGTTTTCTTTATTTCTTTTGATCGAAGTTTATCAATGGAAGCATTTCGGCTAATATTGACCAGCCAAGTATATAAGCGGCCTTTCTCTGCACTGTAAGCATTTATATTTTTCCATGCTTTCATAAAAACATCATGCAATACTTCTTGTGCTACTTCCTCTGATTTAACAATTCTAACTACCACTCCATAGATAGCAGCACTGTAATTATCATACAGATATTCAAAAGCACTAGATTTCTGTGCTTTTAGTTCTTTTATGAGAACTTCTTCCGATATTTTAACTGCTGGTGCTATAGTTTTGAATTTCGTTTGCTAAATAAATCATATTAAGCCAATAAAAAAAGCTGTTAGGCAAATTCAACTAACTAATCTGCTTAACAGCTTTTTGTTTTATTTTTTATAGGTTTTTATCTACTGCACTGTCAAAAGCGTCTGCTTGTGACTTAGTAGCTTGTGTTATATATGAATCACTTCATCATAAGCAGCAGCTGCAGCTTCCATCACCGCTTCACTCATAGTTGGGTGAGGATGAACTGTCTTAATCAACTCATGTCCTGTTGTTTCTAATTTTCTAACCGCTACAATTTCAGCAATCATTTCAGTAACATTAGCGCCAATCATGTGAGCACCCAATAATTCACCATATTTTGCATCAAAAACTAATTTCACAAAACCATCTTTAGCACCTGCTGCACTTGCTTTTCCTGAAGCTGAGAATGGAAATTTACCTATTTTCAAGTCATATCCTGCTTCTTTGGCTTGCTTTTCGGTGTAGCCAACAGATGCAATTTCAGGACTGCAATATGTACAACCTGGTATGTTTTTATAATCTAATGGCTCGGGTTTTTCACCTGCAATATTTTCTACGCAAATGATTCCTTCTGCAGAAGCTACGTGTGCTAAAGCTGGGCCATGAACGATATCGCCAATTGCATAAACGCCATCAACATTAGTTTTGTAAAAATCATCAACTAATACTTTTCCTTTATCAGTTGAAACGCCAACATCTTCTAAACCAATCCCTTCTAAGTTAGTAGCCACACCAACAGCAGAAAGTACTACATCGCAATCTAGTTTTTCTTCACCTTTTTTGGTTTTAACAGTCACTTTGCAACCGCTTCCTTTGGTGTCAACTGAAGTTACTTCAGAGCTGGTCATGATGTTGATACCTGCTTTTTTGTAAGTCTTAGCTAATGCTTTTGAAACTTCTTCGTCTTCAACTGGCACAATTCTGTCCATAAATTCAACGATAGTCACTTCCGTACCTATAGAATTATAGAAATAGGCAAACTCAACACCTATAGCGCCTGAACCTACTACCACCATTTTCTTTGGTTGTTTTTCTAAGCTCATTGCTTTTCTGTATTCTATGATTTTTTTGCCATCAATCGGAAGATTTGGCAATTCTTTGGCTCTTCCACCAGTAGCTATTATGATGCTTTCAGCAGAATATTCAGTTTTTTTACCGTCTTTTTCTACTTCTACTTTCTTTCCTGATTTTAATTTCCCAAAACCGTCAATTACATCGATTTTGTTTTTCTTCATCAAGAACTGTACTCCTTTACTCATGCCATCTGCTACACCACGGCTTCTTT
The DNA here is from genome assembly GCF_030503855.1 of Marivirga salinae. NCBI lineage: Bacteria > Pseudomonadati > Bacteroidota > Cytophagia > Cytophagales > Marivirgaceae > Marivirga > Marivirga salinarum. The sequence continues at coordinate 1,936,188 of NZ_CP129971.1, forward strand.
TTACCATTCCTGAGAAATCAGCTTTGGCATCTTTAACGGTAATTCCGTAATCCTCAGCATGACTGATATATTCAAATACATTGGCACTTTTCAATAAAGCTTTAGTTGGGATACAACCCCAGTTTAAGCAAATTCCGCCCAAACTTTCTTTTTCAACAATAGCCACTTTTTTACCTAATTGAGAAGCACGGATTGCGGCTACATAACCACCGGGGCCGGAGCCCACTATTATAATGTCATATTTTGATGCCATAATATTGATTAATTAAATTTTGGATTCGTTTTAATTTGCTGACAAATTTAATGGAAATGGTGCTAGAAAAAAATTTTGTTGCTTTATTCAATATTAACATCTGATTGAATTATTTTTTCTATTTCAAACTATTATATAAATGCCATAAATAGATATTTCACTATTTGTTAAAATTTATTCCGATTACATTATATGTTTAATCATATCCAAAATTTTATTTTGGGTGGTGATAGTCTATGTTAAGGAGTGAATTTTTTATTTATATAACTGTTTTTCAAAGGTGTTTATATTTTTTTTGCAAAAAGTTGAAATTTTTAGGAGTACTTTTATTTACCAGTGTTTTCTTTTTTTAATATTAGCTTCTTTCTGTATAATCCCATTTCTTATAAAAATGGCCTCGATTTTAGCATACTGACCTATAATTCATAACTAGGAAATACGGATCAAGATGTTTAATTATGGCAGCTGGTACTAATCAGATATTTATGTTATCCCGTTAAATTACTCCAAGCCAACTTAAAATAAATTTTTTTGGTAAATTCATTATCAAAGACAATATAAAAAAGCTTACAATTAAAATATGGAAATAATTATATTTATGCCTCTCAATTTTATATCTCAAATTTCCTAATAAGACAATAAAAATAGGGGTTGAAAATGGTGCCAATATTCTATAATTAAAAGCATCAAAAGGTGATAGTTTTCTAATGACAAAAATAGAAATAAGGTAAAAAAAGGATGATGAAATAGTCAAGATATGCTTTTTCCCTTTAAGAACGTCTACATCAAGATGTTCTTTTTTTCTGAAAATATAATAGCAAATAATAAGTTGGATTAATAACATCAGAATAAATAGCGGATCCCAATTCCAATAGAAATTTCTTAAAATGAATAATTCGTTTACAATTCCAGTAAATAGCAGTTTTAGGAAAATTGACAATGATTCTACTTCAGGAAATATTCTAGGACGACCACTGAAAAAACCTCCTGAAATGAAATAATTATTCAGTAGGTAGGAAAAAACAAGGATACTGGATACAAAAAGGACAACACTAATGTGTTTGCCAACTAAATATCTTTTCTTTAGGAAAAGGATTACAACTACTGTAGCTAGGTAAAAAAAATAAATTAAACCAGCATATCTTAATAAAGGAAGAGAAGCCAAACAAATGATTGATAAAATGAGGTTAACCGATGATTTTTTACCTGCTAAGTTCCTCTCTAAAAGGTATAATAGCCAAAGGAGAAAAAATAAGAATACACCTTCTGACCAAGTATATGAATAAATCTCTAATTGGTTAAATGAGCAGAAATAACAGGCTGGTAAAATGCTATATTCTCCAAACCAATAATATAATAAAATAAATATTAGTCCCAGAAAAAATGCATTAGTAATTTTAGAGGAGACAAAAGAATTAAAGCCAGTTAAATTTGAAAATATTGCGATCAGAGCTGGATAGCCAACTGGCCAAACAGTCATATATGATTCAGGAGTAGTTTCATTAAATGGATAAGTGGTAGGAGCAACAAAACCTTTTCCTAAATTATAGTTGGTAGCAGATTTTGTGTAAAATTTGGAATCTGGACTCATATATCCAGTTGATTCTACATTGATCCTGATGACGAGAACTATACAAATACATGTATAGAGAAGAAAAAGTTGAAACTTAGTATTTTTAATGGTTGACATTTGTGAGCGAGCTTATTTTATGAAATTGGTAAATGCAAGAATGGCTTTTAAAATTAATTAGTTTTATTATAAAATACATGGATATTAAACTTGAGATAAAAAAAAGTATGGAGATCAGAATTTATTCAACGTATCAAATTAAAAGTAATAATATACTTTTAGATTGAAAACCTAAAGTTGCAGACCAATTTTGAAAGGATTCCAGTGTTCATCTTAAACCACCAAAAAACTGTAGATATGAATACCTAGTACAAGTATTAATAATCCAGCAAATAGTAGCCATTCATATCTTTCAATCATACTTTTATCTCTATTTTGCTTTTCATTTTCTTAATTAGCTTATTCCTTGTAATTTTAGGCTTTTTACAATCAACTACAAACCCATTATGACAAAACTATTAGAAGGAAAAACCGCACTTATCACAGGTGCTTCAAAAGGAATAGGTAAAGCCATCGCTCAGAAATATGCTGAACAAGGAGCTAATGTAGCTTTTACTTTTTTATCAAGTGTTGAAAAAGGGCAGGCTTTGGAAAAAGAATTAGCTGATGCTTATGGTGTAAAAGTGAAAGGTTATCGATCAGATGCCTCTGATTTTAAGGCAGCTGAAGAATTAATCGCTGGAGTAGTTGCTGATTTCGGGAGTTTAGATGTTTTAGTGAATAATGCAGGAATCACTAAAGATAATTTATTGATGAGGATGACGGAAGAAATGTGGGATGATGTAATCAATATCAATTTGAAATCTTGCTTCAATACGGTAAAAGCTGCTAACCGTACTTTTATGAAGCAAAAAAGCGGGTCTATTATAAATATGACTTCTGTTGTAGGAATAAAAGGAAACCCAGGACAGGCAAATTATTCTGCCTCAAAAGCAGGAATTATTGGTTTCACTAAATCTGTTGCTTTGGAATTAGGATCAAGAAATATTCGTTCTAATGCTATTGCTCCTGGTTTTATTGAAACCGAAATGACTGATGCTTTAGACGAAAAAACTGTTCAAGGATGGAGAGATGCTATTCCTTTGAAAAGAGGAGGTAGCCCCGATGATGTTGCAGATTTATGCGTATTCTTAGGTTCTGATATGTCTTCTTATATTACAGGTCAAGTGATTCAGGTTGATGGCGGAATGTTGACTTGATATTGAAAAAGAGTTTTAAAAAGAAAAGGCTGTCAAAATGAATTGACAGCCTTTTTAATTGGTTTTAGTTGAAGCTTATTTCTTCACTAATTTATAGTTTTCACGTTTTCCATTAGCTTCTACAAATATATGGTAGATGCCAGGCTTCAGATCAGATACTTCTAAAGTTTCATCATGTGTACCTATCACGTTTTCTAATGAGATGGACTGAACTTGTCTTCCAACCGCATCATAAACATTGATATTTACATTCATGGCTTCTTCACTGTTAAACCTTAATGTTGTTTGGTCAACTGCAGGATTAGGGAAAATTGTAAAATCAGTAATTTTACTTTGATTTTCTATTCTTCCACTTGACGATACATTAATAGTATAATCTTCTACTTCTCCGTATGAGAATGCCTCACATGAGCTAGCATTAGCATTATATTTCATAGTTACTCTCATTCTAGTAGCACCTGTTAAAGCATTATTTGGAACACTTATGCTTCCACTTATTGCAGTGTTGGTTGTTCTACTTCTGCTATAAACTGCTTCACCAGAATCATTGAAATCACCATCTTGGTTCCAGTCAATCCAAACATTATAAGCTTCTCTATAAGTTCTTCCTGCCCAAGCCGGATTAATTGTAATATTATAGCTTCCGCCAGTAACTACATTAGTGCTTTGGCTTGTGAAATCTCCATATCCACCATTTGCACCTGAAGTATTGTCAATGCTTCCAAATCTTACTCTTTGAATCCATTCATCAGCTACACTGTTTCCTTTTGAATCACAATAGTTCACTTCCACTTGAGCGCTTTCAGTTGTAAATGAAGCAATAGAAGAATAATCACTGTCAGAGCTTGAACAGCTACTTCTAACTCTCCACTCATAAGTAGTACCTTCAGAAGCTCCTGTTAATGCGAGACTATTTGAAGTTGAGTTGAAATCTGACCAGGTAGAGTTACCCGCAGCTCTTAATTGAATATCATATTCATTTGCAGCAGAAACACTATTCCAATTAAGCGTGAAAGTAGTTTCGGTTACATTTGATGCGTTTAATCCTTCAGGTGTTTCACAAGTTGGTGCACTTGAAGTAGTGATATTAACTGTGTAATCTTCCACTTCTCCATAACTGAAAGTTTCACAAGGAGTTGAAGCACCATTATATTTCATTGAAACTCTCATTCTAGTTTCTCCTGAACTTACATTTGAAGGGATAGCTAAAGAACCAGTTACAGTGGTGCTACTTAGAGAACCAGCATCATACACCAATTCATTTGCATCACTGAAATCACCATCTTTATTGAAATCTATCCATATTCTCCAATACTCATTGTATGCAGTACCAGAAAAAGCAGGTGATAAACTAACATTATTGCTAGATCCTATTGCTAAATCTACTGAAGTAGAGGTGAAATCAGCATATCCACCGTTTGCTCCAGTAGAATTGTTTAATCCTCCAACATTTACATTGGCAATCCATTCATCTGAAACGCTGTTTCCTTGTGATGCACAATAAGTAATTCCTGGATCAGTTGGATCTCCACCACCATCATTGTTCACAAATCCTTCTCTGAATCCGCCAGTGTCAAATAATGCTCTCATTCTATTTTTTTGTCCTGCAGAGAACATATACATACAAGCATCATCTACATAATCCATGTAGTTCATGGTCATGTCATTTCCAGTTGCTGAACAGCTATTGGTTGGGTAATTAGGGCAACCATAATTAGGATTTCCTGAAACAGGAGTGTCAGTTACGAAATCATCAACATTACATCCGCCATCTCCCCAGATATGACGAAGATTTAACCAGTGACCTACTTCGTGAGTAGCAGTTCTACCTTTATTAAATGGAGCGGATAAGAAAAATCCTGTTCCTTTATCAGCGCTACCAAAATACTGAGGGCTCATTACAACACCATCAGTAGCTAAACTTCCGCCAGGAAACTGAGCATAACCCAAAATTCCTCCACCGATATTACAAACCCACATGTTTAGGTAACGAGACGCATCCCATGGAGCAACTCCACCTTGTGAGGTTTTTTTCATGTCATCATTAGTACCCCAAGATGTTCTTGAAGTTGATTTTCTTGTGATCCCTGAAGTTGGATTTCCATTAGGGTCAGTAGTTGCCATTACAAACTCAACTTCAATATCAGAAGCAACAGAAGCGAATTCATTAGGAACTTGGTTTGCATCTCCATTTAATCTTCTGTAATCTTCATTCAATACATCAATTTGAGATTGAATTTGAGCGCTGCTAATGTTTTCATTTGAATTTGAATACAATACATGAACAACAACAGGGATTGTAATTACTCCACTTACTGCAGCGCTTCTTGCTTGCTCACTGCTATTAATAAATTGTTGAGTTCTTTTTTCAATCCCTTGCATTTTTAGTTGTAAAGAAGGGTTTTGTTGTACTTGTTGTTCGTAAACGTCCATGGTATGGCAGTTACGATCTTGGGCTTTGGTTGAATAACTTAATGCAGAAAGCACTAAGCAAATCATAAGTAATTTTTTAATCATAATTTTAGTTTTTTAGTGAGACAATAAATAGAATTAAATCAAGTTTTATCTAATTCATATTTTTTCAGCTTGCTATTTAATAAAAATATTTAACAAAATATAATTCTATTAAAATTACTTTATAAGCAATTAAATATATGTAAAGTGCAATTACATCTATAAAATCGCTGCTATAATTAAATAATTGATATTTAAATAATTTAAAGGTTAGGCTAATGTGGTGAATTATTTTTTTTACTATTTTTTGATGTAATATTTTATAAGGCAATTTTGTAAAATATTTTGAAAGAATATTTAATTAAGTAATCATCTAGTTCCCTATTTCAATTTTTAAGGATTCTTTACTTAGATTCAATTCGAACTTATTAACTTTAAGTGCCGTTTAGCTGAAAAAATCAGATTTGTATTCTGATTTAGTATCTCTTTCGGATTAACTTTATTCAATTAAATTGTATGTACACTAATTTTGATAATTTAGACAAAAGTTCTAGACTGTGGGTTTATCAAGCTGATAGGTCATTTAATGAAGAAGAATTGCAATTTGTTTTGCAAAATGGTAAGGTGTTTGTGGAAAACTGGACAGCTCATAATAAAGCATTAAATGCATCTATTGAAATAAAATATGATCAGTTTATTGTGCTTGCTGTGGATGAAACAAATGCATCAGCAACAGGATGTTCAATCGACAAATCAGTTCATTTTATAAAATCTTTAGAAAATGAGCTAAAAATCAATTTACTTGATAAAAGTAAGATTGCTTTTTTGAAAGATAATGAAGTTGTTTTGGAGAAATTACCGTCAATAAAATCAAAGGTGGAGTCAGATGAGATTAATGCTGATGCCATGACTTTCAATAATATGGTCACTACTAAAGAGGAATTTGATAAAAACTGGTTAATCCCTGCAGCTAAAAGTTGGATGGGAAGATTTTTTAAGACGGAAGCATGATTTTATTGAAATGCTCGTTTATAAGTTCGGAATTATATTAATTTTTAAATTTTGGTGAAGATAAAATATATATTATTTGCTTCAACTTTACTTTTTTTGGTTTCTTGTTCAACTTTTAAAAGAGCGGAAAAGAAGTTTGAAAAGGGAGAGTTTGATTCTGCTATTGACTTATATGAGCAAGCTTTAAAGAAAGATGATAATTCTGCACAAGCATTATTTTCAATCGCAGAATCTTATAGATTGTCTAATAGATTAGAAATAGCAGAACCTTATTATAGCGCTGCAATTGACTCTGGTTATACAGAAGATGAAGTTTTTTATAATTATTCATTATCCCTAAAAGCAAATTCAAATTACGATAAGGCAAAAGAGGTTCTAGAAAATTACCTACTTCAGGCTAACAATCCTGAGATCAAAAAATTAGCTGAATTCCAATTGAATAACTTGAATAATATAGATGACATTCTTGAGGATCAGACTTTTTATACTGTTAAAAATCTAGAAGCAATCAATACCCCAGCCGCTGAATATGCACCATTTTTTCATGATGGTGAGTTGTATTTTACTTCCACTCGAGATGAGGAAGGTAGAATTTATAAAGCCACAGGAGATAATTTTTCTGATATTTATAAAGTAAAATCAAAAGGAGCGAATATTGATACGGCATCTATTGAGAAATTATCATCTATTATTAATTGGTCTGACGCAAATGAAGGTTCTGTAGCCATTGATAACAGAGGTAGAACAATGGTTTTTGCGCGAGGTAATACAGGAAAAAGAAAAGGCTTGAATGATGTAAATCTTTATATCACCCGCTATAGAAATAGTAAATGGTCTGAACCAGAGCTGATGAAAATTAATGATCCTGAAGCATGGAATTCCACTCCGGCTTTTAGTGAAGATGGTCGAACTCTTTATTTTTCATCAACAAGGGAAGGTGGATTTGGTGGAGTAGATTTGTATTCTGCAACTGTGAATAGCCGTGGTCAATGGGGAAATGTTAGAAATTTGGGTGATAAAATAAATACTCCCGAAGATGAAATGTTTCCATCTGCATCACAAGACGGCAAACTATACTTTTCCTCAAATGGACATCCTGGCTTAGGGAAACTCGATATTTTTGTAGCAGAACGAAAAGGAGGGGAAATAACCATCTCACACTTGGGTAAACCCATGAATTCTAATAAAGATGATTTTGCGGTATTTATGTATTCTCCTGACAGAGGTTTCTTTTCAAGTGATCGACCAGGCGGAGAAGGTAGAGATGATATTTACACCTTCAAAAATGAAAATCCGAATTTAAAAATTGTAAACTATTTCTTAGCTGGAGTTACTACTACTCATAATAAAAATGATGAAGAGGTGATTTTACCTGGAGCTAATGTGAGAATGTTTTCACAAGACAGTGTTTTGTTAGGTGAAATTTTGACTGGTCAAGATGGTAAATTCAATTTCAGGGTTTCGGAAGAAGAGGATTACTTTATTATCGCAGAGAAAGACAACTATTTCACCACAAGAAAGACTTTCTCTACTGTAGGAAAGACATTAGATAAAAGTCAGTTGACTTCCTTAATTACCAATAAGGTATTTGAAACTGAAATATTATTGGAAGAGATCATTTTGGATAAAGCCTTCGAACTGGAAAACATCTATTACGATTTCGATTCAGCTAATATTCGTGCTGATGCAGCTCTTGAACTAGATAAATTGGTTACAATCTTAAAAGATAATCCACCTATAAAAATAGAATTAAGCTCACATACCGATGCTAGGGGAGAAGCGGCTTACAACCAAGAGCTATCAAAGCGTAGAGCAGAATCAGCAGTTGCTTATATCATTTCTCAAGGAATTGATCCTTCTAGAATAAAAGCCAAAGGTTATGGTGAAAGTCAACTCATTATTGAAGATGCGGAGACAGAAGAGGAGCACGAAACCAACCGTAGAACTGAATTTAAAGTAACGGAATACGATAAAGAAGTAGCTAGAAGAATTAGAGAGCAAGAAGAAGCTCAGTTCAAAAAAGGAACCGTAGAAGTAGAGATTAAAGAAGAAAAAGAAGTTCCTGAAGAAGCCTCAACTGATGAGTTTGATTTTAATTAGACATAAGTTAGCAGGTTTTCAGGTTGGCTTGTTGACAGGTTAACTTATTTGCGATTTTACTAGGTGTTGTATCTCCAGCAGAATTAAAAGGACTTTTGTTTTTACAGTTTGTAAAATAAGTTAAAATTCACCTTGTATTTTGGATGATTTCCTGTCTTTAAGATATTAAATTTGAATTAAACCTTAGAATTATAATTGCCAATTACCTAGAATTAAATCTGTATATTTCTAATTGAGACTGGTTTCAACAAACAATCAACTTGCAAACCTGAAAACTTGCCAACTCGACAACATATAATAAAAAAGCCCCACATTGCTGTGAGGCATCCCCTATTGTTGAATGATGATGAATTTCTTGACCTAGTAGGCTATAACTCTTTCAAATTAAACAGCTGAATTTCTTCAGTGCGTGACTCCCCCTTTGGGGGTTGGGGGGCTTGGCTTACTGAATAACCACTCTAATATTTTCTTGTAATCCGTTATGATTTACTTTTAGTATATACATACCAGATTTTAATTTTTGATTGATTTGTAAGGAGCCATCAGTATTGAAGTTTCTGAATTCCTGTACTTTCAATCCAGATAAATCAAATAGTCCAACATAAGCCAAATCTTCTCTAAATTCACTTGGCACTTGAATTTTAAGGTTGGAAGCATCCTTCACAGGATTAGGAGAAACAGCCAATTTACCTTCGAAACCAACTTCAATTTTTACTACTGGCGAATATTCAAATGTAGCATCAATATCTACTGATTTTAATCTGTAGTAAATAACTCCAAAAGGAGCGTTTCTATCAGTAAAGTCGTAATTTACATCAGACATGCTTTCACCCAAACCTTGCACTAAGCCAATTTGTGACCAATTGTCTTGATCAATTGAACGCTCAATTTCAAAATGAGAGAAGTTTTCTTCTTTAGCAGTTACCCAGACTAAAGAAATATTTTTACCTGATTTTAAGGCTTCGAATGATTTTAGTTCGATTGGTAGGGCTCCGATTTGATCGCCTAGATCGGCATCACAAGATCCATCTGCACTACATCCACCGCCACCTAAATTATCTTGAGTAAGTTGATTGGGTTTAGGTTGATCGTCAATGGTATTTATATTAGATCCATTGACTGTAGTGGTTCCTAATGTTATGTAGTTATTATTAGTCTGATTAGTGTTATTACCTAAAGCCTGAATAGATGCTGTACTACTTATAAAAATATCAGAAGTCTCATCCATTATAAGTTGACCTGCTTGAGGTCCACCGGAGTTTCCTGAATTAAAAGTTAGTGTCCCATTAATAACAAGTATACCGTTGTAATATACATCTGTATCTTGGCCAATGATTACCTCGGTATTTTGACGAATTACCGCAGTTGCAGGACAATCAGTTTCACCAGTCACAACGGTTGAACCAGGGTATCCGTTTTCACATGGACATGGTTGTGTTGGATCGTTAGCATCTCGCCATGTACCTGCGTCAGCCCAAATACCACCTGCATCTGTGGTTTCACATTTTGTCTGCGCATGACTGGAAAAAACTGTTACTAAAAGTACAATTGAGAAGGCTAAAAATAAAATCTTTTTCATAATCATTAAATTATATATGCAAATATACGGGTTTCACGTATAAGTATATGAAAATCAATCAGTGAAAACCCTATTTTTCTTACATGAAACACTTAATATACGACTATCTCCTAATTTTGGGATGTCAAGCAATAAGCTTTTCCGTTGAATGTATCCTTTTCCTCGATTAAGTCTTTCAAATTCAATTTCTAGCAAACTTCCAATTGTCATTAAAGTAATTTGCTCTTTGTGGTTGGGTCTGCATACGTTATATTTGCATTCTAAAAGAAAAAGAATTCATTTATGGCTGATTTTGAAAACCTACAACTGGCTAATGACAATGGTGTACTAACCATCACCATCAACAGAGCCGAAAAACTAAATGCCTTAAATATCGCCACTATAGAAGAATTGCGTGAAGCTTTCCAAGATATTTATGATAATAACGAAGTGAAATCTGTCATTTTAACCGGTGCAGGAGAAAAAGCTTTCGTTGCCGGTGCTGATATTTCTGAGATCTCAGAATTAAATGAAATGAACGGCAGAAAATTTTCTGAAAATGGTCAGGAAGTGTTTGAAATGATAGAGAAATGTCACAAACCTGTCTTGGCAGCTGTAAATGGCTTCGCTTTAGGCGGTGGTTGTGAGCTGGCAATGGCTTGTCATATGCGTATTGCAACTCCTAATGCTAAGTTTGGTCAACCAGAAGTAAACCTCGGAATTATACCAGGTTATGGCGGTACTCAAAGATTAACTCAGCTGATAGGCAAAGGAAAAGCCCTAGAACTGATGATGACAGCTGATTTCATTGGAGCAGAAGAGGCAAAAAGTCTTGGTTTAGTAAATCATATAGCTGAAAGTCATGAAGAATTAATGACTTTAGCCAATTCTATCTTAAGTAAAATAAATAGCAAAGCACCTCTTGCCATTGGTATGGTGATAGATAGTGTAAATGGATATTATACAGGTGAAGAAAATGGTTACCAAACAGAAGCTAATAGCTTTGCAGCTTGTTGCAAGTCCGAAGATTTCAAAGAAGGAACAAAAGCCTTTTTAGAGAAAAGAGCTGCTGAGTTTAAAGGAGAGTAGTTTAATTACTAATTACGAATTTTGTAATTACGAATTATACAAGCATGAAAATTAGGAAGATGAATTATCGTTTTGGTAGTCATCTTCCTATAACCAAATTCGGTCTCTCAACTTCCCACTTCTAACTTCAAGCTTCCAACTCCCACACATGAACCCACTTAAAAAATTAGCATCTGAAGCCGGTTTGTATGGATTGCCCAGCATCTTGGGTAGGGTGCTGAATTATTTATTGGTTCCGATACATACGGGAGTTTTCATGCGAGAGCAATTTGGAACCATAGGGGTATTATATGCGTATGCGGCTTTTTTGAATATCATTTATACTTATGGTATGGAAACGGCATATTTCCGTTTTACCACCAAGGAAAAATCAGAGAGCTATTATTCCAACGCATTTACTGCTGTTCTTTTAACTTCCGTGCTATTCAGTGGAAGTATTTTCATATTCGCTAATCAAATAATTCAATTCCTTGAATTAGATGTTCAAACTTACATTGTCCGATATCTAGCGGTCATCTTTTTTGTCGATGCTATAGTAGCTATTCCTTTTGCAAAACTTCGATTAGCTCATAAAGCCCGAAAATTTGCTTTTGCCAGAATCAGTAGCATAGTGCTCAATATAATTTTCAATCTCTGTTTTTTAATGCTTTTTCCATTTTTGGCAAAAAACGGTTGGATGAATTGGGCTACACAAGAGCCTTATGATATTGGGTATGTGTTTTTAGCTAATCTTTTAGCCAATTTATCAATGGTTTTCATTTTGTATAAAGAAATATTTATGCAAAAACTACAATTCCATTGGCCTAAAGTAAAAAAGATGTTGGTCTATGCATTACCAATTTTGATAATGGGATTGGCAGGAATATCGGTGGAACAATTAGATAAAATCATTTTTACTCATATTTTACCTGAAAATTTTTATGATGACAAAACCGCTAAAGCGGCTTTAGGGGTTTATATGGCCTCCTTCAAATTAAGTATTTTTATGGCTTTGGCAATTCAGGCATTTCGCTATGCAGGGGAGCCCTTCTTTTTCAGTCAGGCGGAGGATAAAGAAGCACCAGAGCTTTTCGCTAAAGTACTTTATTATTTTGTTTCTCTATCACTTGTAATTTGGGTAGGGGTTAGTCTAAATGCTGATTTAATAGGGAGAATATTTCTAAGTGGTGATGAATATAGGGAGGCACTGTTTTTAGTACCTATATTGCTCTTTGGTAAATTGTTTTTTGGAATCTATATCAATCTCAGTATTTGGTTTAAAGTGACCGACAAAACGTATTATGGAGTCTATATTAGTGTAGTTGGGGGTATTGTAGCTTTAATAGGGAATATCCTGTTAATCCCGGTATTAGGTTATACTGGAGCCGCACTGACTTCAGTTTTGGCTTATTTCAGTATGATGATCTATTGTTATTTCAGTGGTCAAAAACATTTTAAAATTCCTTATCCGGTAGGTAAAATATCATTAAACATTTTAATAGCAGGAATCATAATTGTTGCTTTTTTCTACCTTAAACCAAGCTCTGTTTGGCTTAATTATGGGTTGGGATTACTGATTACATTATTATATATAGGTTTGATGTTTCTATATGAACGCAAAAGGATTTTTTCCGAAAAATTAAAATGATACTTTTGAGTTAGAATAATATATTATGCAAGTAAAAGTTATAAATAAATCAAATAATGAATTACCAGCGTATCAAACGCAAAGTGCTGCTGGTTTAGATTTAAGAGCAAATTTAGATGAGCCTATCAATTTGAAACCTATGCAAAGGGTTTTGGTGCCAACGGGCTTATTTATGGAATTGCCTGATGGTTATGAAGCGCAAATCCGTCCGAGAAGTGGATTAGCATTTAAACATGGGATAACGGTTTTGAATAGTCCTGGCACGATTGATGCAGATTACAGAGGAGAGATTAAAATTTTATTGGTTAATTTATCAGATGAAGCTTTTTTTATTGAATCTGGAGAAAGGGTAGCCCAAATGGTGATTTCCAAGCATGAGCAAATTGATTGGAGCTTAGTGGATACTTTGGAAGATTCTAAAAGAAGTGCAGGTGGTTTTGGGAGTACAGGGTAGTCCCCTAGCCCCCAAAGGGGGAACGCTCCCAGATTGAAGTTTACAAAAATAGCTTGTTTCATCACTCCTTTTGTAATTTTAAAAGTTAAAGATTTAATAAAGCGATACAAAATCAAATTAAAATTTAAATGCAGTTCCGTGCGAATTCCCCGTTTGGGGGTTAGGGGGCTGGACTAAACATAAAAAAATTATGAACATTATCATTCCAATGGCCGGCATGGGAAAACGCATGCGGCCGCATACGTTAACAGTTCCAAAACCATTAGTACCTATTGCTGGAAAGCCAATTGTTCAGCGTTTGGTAGAAGATATCGCAAAAGTTTGCGGAAGCGAAGTCGATAAAATAGGATTTATCATTAAATCTTCTTTCGGGGAAGAAATTGAGAAAAGCTTATTAAAAATTGCAGAATCTGTTGGAGCAAAAGGTTCAATTCATTATCAAGAAGAAGCTTTAGGGACTGCTCACGCTATTATGTGTGCCAAAGATTTATTGGATGGAAATACGGTAGTGGCTTTTGCAGATACCCTATTTAAAGCTGATTTCAAATTGGATACTTCAGAAGAAGGCATCATTTGGACTCAAAAAGTTGATGATCCTTCCGCATTTGGTGTGGTGAAGGTAAATGATGATAACGTTATTACTGATTTCATTGAAAAACCAAAAACCCCTGTTTCCAACTTGGCAATAATTGGTATTTATTATTTCCAAAAAGGAGAGGACTTAAGAAAAGAACTTCAATACCTGCTTGATAATGATATTAAAGATGCGGGTGGTGAATTCCAAATCACAGTGGCATTGGAAAACATGAAAGATAAGGGTATTAAATTGCGTCCCGGAACAGTTACGGAATGGCTGGATTGCGGGAACAAAGATGCCACAGTTTATACCAATCAACGCTATTTGGAGTTTATTAAAAGTGAAGAATTAATTAGTAAATCCTCTAAAATAGAAGATTCTGTTATTATACCTCCAGTTTATTTAGGCAAGAATGTTTTTATTAAAAACTCTGTAATAGGTCCGCACGTTTCCATCGGAGACGATACTGAGGTTCAGGATAGCAGAATTAGCAATAGTATTATTCAAACAAATTCCATCATATCTGAAGCACAAATAAAAAACAGTATGCTAGGGAATTTTGTATTGTATAACGGAGCAGCAAAAGATTTGAGTATAGGAGATTATAATAAGGTGATTGAATAAAAATCGTGAATATAAATTTTCAATATATATTTAAAGTTCTTCTTATTTTCTGCCTTTTATATGGACAGGGTTTGGCGATTTATGCCCAAACTCCGGAAACTCCAGAAATCCCTCAACAAGAAGATATATTGCCTGATGCCGATCCATTAAAGGTAGATCGTTTTAATGTTGAGTTTTTAATAGTAGAAGGTATGCATTTCTTGTCTATTGATAATGCAGCTAAAGCACTGGACAGCTTCATGAAGGCTCACCAAATTATGCCTGACAATGCAGCCATAAATTTTAAAATTGCTAAAATCCTTAAAGAAAGTGAAGATACGGATCAGGCCCTTTTTTACATTTCAAAAGCAACAGATAAAGAAGAGACCAATTACTATTACCAAGCTTTGAAAGCTGAAATTTTAACTGAAAAAGGAGATTTGTCGAATGCAATTTCCGCTTATGAGGATTTATATGAGTATTCAGAAGATGCGCCAGATGACTACCTATTAGAATTGGCAGCTCTTTACCTTTACAATGGAAATCCTGATATGGCTTTGAAAACCTATAACAGAATTGAGAAGCGAATTGGGATTTTAGAAGAAGTAAGCACTCAAAAGCAAAAAATTTATTTAAAGCAGAACAAACTAAAAGAGGCAATTGCTGAAGGTAAAAGATTGGTAGAAGCTTATCCTAAGATTGGGGAGTATGCAGTATCTGTTTCTCAAATATTGGTATCTAATGATAAGAAAAAAGAAGCTATCGAATATTTGAATAATCATTTAGTGGAACATCCAAATCAAGCATTGGTTGAAATGGAACTGGGCAAGTTATACAGACAATCCAACGAAATGGAATTGGCAATGAAGCATTTCAAAAGTGCTTTTAGTTCTGAGGAAATTCCATTGGAAGATAAGCTGAATAACTTTGTAGCGCTTATTCAAAAGCTTTCAACTGATAAAGAATTGAATAGCTTGAAAGGCTTAGGGAGAAGTATTTTAGAAATACATTCAACGGATGCCAATGCATATGCTGCAAACGGTGATTTATATTTTGCACTTGAAGAAAAAGACAGTGCTCAATATTTCTATAAAAAAGCGGTGGATATAAACGGTAATAATTTTCAATTATGGCAAAATTTATTGTCTTTGGAGATGGAAAATAATAATTACGAAAATGTAATCGATTATGCTGATGAAGCCCTTTCCTATTTCCCAAATCAGCCAGTATTGTATTTATATGCTGGTTCTGCACATTTTTCTTTAAAGAATTTTAAGAAGGCAATTATGTTTTGGGAGCAAGGCAAATCGATTGTTTACGGAAATGATAGGATGAAAAGCAGCTTTGCAGCTCAATTAGCCGATGCCTACCATGCAGATAAACAATATGAAAAAGCTTTCAAAACTTACGAAGAAGCCATAAAAGCTAATCCGACTAATTATTTTGCTATAAATAATTACGCTTATTATTTGTCCTTGAAAAAACAGAATTTAGAAAGGGCAAAGGAACTTTCAGCTAGAATGGTAAAGGCAAATCCTGATAATGCCACTTTTTTGGATACTCACGCTTGGGTGTTATTTCAGAAGGAAGAATATCAAGAAGCTCTAAAATATCTGGAGAGAGCAGTAGAGAATCAGTCGTCTGCCACTATTGTAGAACATTATGCTGATGCGCTTTATAAAAACGGACAAAAAGAAAAAGCATTGGAACAATGGAAGAGAGCCAAATCTTTAGGCGGAGCTTCTGAATTAATTGATAAAAAAATATCTAATAAAAAATATTATGATGCGTCTATTTAGTGTGTTGATTTGTTGTGCAGTTTTGATTTTTTCCTCTTGTGGTAAAAAGCTTTTACCAACTTCTTCTGTGGAGGAAGAATACGCATTAGAGAAGTTTGATTTTGAGTATCTACAAGCTAAATCCAAAATTAGATTTAGTTCGCCAGACAAAAGCTTAAGCTCAAGTGCTACAATTAGAATGAAGAAAGATAGTGTTATTTGGGTTTCAGTTTCGCCTATCTTTGGAATAGAAGCAGCTCGTGGCTTTATTAGTCAAGACACTATTGTGTTCATGGATAGAGTCAATAAAGATGTCTATCGATATAATTACGAAACTTTGAGCAACACGCTTAATTTTGAAGTAGATTTTGAAATGGTGCAATCTATCCTTCTTGGAAATCAGGTGTTTGATTTTAAAGGAGATGATAATTTTTCGAAAAAATCCGGAGAACTTAAAATTGGTCAAAAAAGAGGGAGGTTTGAATTGGAAACAACAGCCGCTGTTGATAACAGAAAAGTTAGAAATGTAAAAGTTCGTGAAATTCCTGATGGGAGTAAAATGGAAATCATATTTTCTGAATTTAACATCATAGCAGAACAAGCATTTCCATTTAATACCGATGTAGAAATCATATCAAAAGGAAAAAATGGTGAAGAAAGGACTCAAGTTGAAATCAATCATTCAAAAGTAGAAGTAGGGAATACTCCGATTTCCTTTCCTTTTAGCGTATCCAGTAAATATGAAAATTAAAATTTTCCACATTGGCTTATTCGTTTTCCTTTTTACTTTTGGGCATTTAGCTAATGCCCAAAAATCAAGGGAAGAACTCGAGAAAGAAAAGAAAGAAAATCTCGAGAAAATCAGTCAGGCTGAAAAAATATTAAATCAAACTACATCCAAAAAGAGAGCTACAATTGGACAATTGAATGCACTGAATTATAAAATTGAAGCTCAGCAATCCTTAACAAATTCTATATCTAACGAGCTTAATTTATTGAACCAAAAGTTGAATGAAATTGGAAGCATCATTAACTCTATGGAAAGCGACTTAGATAAAATGAAGGCAGAATATGCTAGTATGCTATATGCTACCCAAAAAAGTAATCAGTCTTTAAGCAAACTTGCCTATATTTTTGCTTCAACCTCTTTTTATGAAATGTTTATGCGCCTTAAATATATGGAGTATTACGGTAAAATGCGTAGACAGCAAGCCTCTCAAATTGAAATGATTAAAGATTTATTAATCGGCCAAAAAGAAAGTGTGGAAGAGGT
Organism: Marivirga salinae; assembly: GCF_030503855.1. Taxonomy (NCBI): domain Bacteria; kingdom Pseudomonadati; phylum Bacteroidota; class Cytophagia; order Cytophagales; family Marivirgaceae; genus Marivirga; species Marivirga salinarum. The sequence continues at coordinate 1,953,794 of NZ_CP129971.1, forward strand.
AAGGTTGGAAAAAAGCACCTTATTGCAAGAACAGATTTTCAGGAATAGAGAATTAAATAAACTAAAACAACAACAAAGTAGCTTAGTTGCGGAGTTAAATAAGCGGGAGAAACAAGTTAAGAATGAAATTGAGGATAGGAAAAAGGCAGTTGATAATCTTGAAAAAATCATAGCCGATTTAATTAAGAAAGAAATAGAGAAAAGTTCTAAGGGAGCTTCCTCTACTAAATTTGCACTAACTCCGGAAGCGAAAGAACTGTCAGATTCTTTCGCTGGCAATAGAAATAAATTATTCTGGCCAGTGAATTCAGGTTTCATTTCCCAAAAATTCGGAACCCATCCACATCCTGTTTATAAAAATATTCAGGTCAATAATGATGGAATTGATATCCAAACCAATGAAAATGAGGAGATAAGATCCGTTTTTGATGGAGAAGTAAGAAATGTGGCTTTCATTCCAGGTATGAACAATGTAGTGATGGTGCAACACGGGGAGTATTTCACTGTATATGCAAAACTAAAAGAAGTGAAAGTAAAGAAAGGGGATAAAATAACCGCTAAAGAAACTTTAGGTATTGTTTATACAGATAATGATGGCACCTCAGAAATCCAATTCCAAGTGTGGAAGAATAACCAGAAACTAAATCCAGAGCAATGGTTGTTTAAGAAGTGATATTAAAAATTGAATTGAATAACTGAACTATTCTCCCATTCTTTACCTTTCTCAATAATAAGCTGTCAATTTTTTGATGAGTGATTGCTTAGGCAGTCAAATATTATTTAACTTTACAATCACATTTATAATTCAATAAGCAATGAACACAGTATTTGCATTTTTAGGAGGATTAGGAGGATGGGAAATTCTTCTGATCATGTTAGTGATTTTGATATTTTTTGGTGCTAAAAGAATTCCAGACCTTGCAAGAGGCTTAGGAAAAGGCATCAGAGAATTTAAAGATGCTACAACAGAAATTAAAGATAATATAGAAGACGGAGGTACTAAAAATACAACCTCTAAAACAGATAGCACTGAAAGTAGCAATACTAAAGACCAATAAAATTGGAAACCTATCACAGTCTCAAATTTCTTCAGCAAGAGCTGAAGCAACAGAAGTATACCCTAAAATCAGTTGTAGAGCATTATTTAAAGCAAATTGAGGAGCAAAAGCATCTCAATGTGTTTTTAGATGTTTATGATACTGAGGCTTTGGCTAAAGCTGATGAACTTCAAGAGAAGTTGGATGCTGGTCAACCCATAGGAAAACTTTTTGGTCTGGTGATAGGCATAAAGGATGTATTGGTCCATCAAAACCATGAAGTCCGATCTGCATCTAAAATTTTAGAAGGTTTTGAATCCCAATTTACAGGAACGGCAGTTCAGAGATTGATAGAGGAAGACGCTATTATTATTGGAGCCCAAAATTGTGATGAATTTGCAATGGGCTCTTCTACTGAAAATTCTACATATGGCCCCACTCTAAATGCGGCAGATAACTCAAGGGTACCTGGTGGTTCTTCTGGCGCATCAGCGGTCTCAGTACAAGCTGGACTTTGCATGGCTTCTTTAGGGACAGATACTGGTGGGTCGGTAAGACAACCAGCAGCTTTTTGTGGCGTGGTAGGCATTAAACCGACTTATTCTAGAGTTTCTCGCTATGGCTTAATCGCTTTTGCCTCTTCTTTCGATTGCATTGGTGTTTTTTCAAATAATATTGAAGACAATGCTCGTATTTTAGAGGTAGTAGCGGGTCATGATGAATATGATAGTACTGTTTCCAGAGAAGATGTACCTGTTTATGCTGATAATCTTCAGTTCAATAAAAAGCTGAAGATTGCATATGTAAAGGAAACTTTAGAAAATGAAGCTTTACAATCTGAAATTAAAGAAGCTACTCTTTCTAAATTGGAATGGCTTAAAAGTGAAGGACATCAAGTCAATGAAGTCACATTTCCGCATTTAGATTATTTATTGCCTACCTATTATATCTTAACTACAGCAGAAGCAAGTACTAATTTATCTCGCTTCGATGGCGTTCGCTATGGATATAGAGCTCCAGAAGCACATAATATTGAAAGCATGTACAAGCTTTCTCGCTCTCAAGGATTTGGAGAGGAAGTGAAAAGAAGAATTATGCTGGGCACTTTTGTGCTTTCGGCAAGCTATTTTGATGCTTATTATACTAAAGCGCAAAAAGTTCGTAGAATCCTTCGAGATGAAACTCGAGCAATGCTTGCGGAATATGATTTCATCATAATGCCAACCACACCAACAACCGCTTTTCAACTAGGATCAAACCGAGATAATCCTGCTGAAATGTACTTAGAGGACATTTTCACCGTTCAAGCTAATGTGACGGGTATTCCGGCTATTTCAATTCCTAATGGTACGGATACTCAAAATTTACCAATTGGCTTACAAATTATGACCGATATTTTCAAAGAAAGCGAATTATATGCATTTGCTGATTATTTGATTAAATCATAATCTTATTATTATGCAGGGAAAGGTTAGAAATATATTGATTTTTGGATTGTGCTGGGCATTTATAATTTCACCCTTAAACGCCCAGCAAGCTGATTCTTTGTCTATTCCTACTGCAATCGGTACTTTAACTGTATCTACACTTACAGATACTACAATTAGTACAGACGATACCTTAGATAGAAAACTAATTCAATTTTCTCACCAATATGAATACGTTCCTGAATTTGAACAGGAAATCATTCAAGAAAGATTATCTAAAATTGAGAATGAAATACCATTGACTTATAATCCTGTAGTCAATTCATTTATCAGCTATTTTACAGTTACAGACAGAGAGTATACTAGAAAAGTGGCCCAATTGCAGACTAAGTATTTTCCAATGATTGAGCGCTATTTGAAAAAATACAATTTACCAGATGAATTGAAATATTTAGCAATTGTGGAGTCTGGCTTAAATCCTAAAGCTAAATCTCCAGCAGGTGCTGTTGGTTTATGGCAGTTTATGCCGCTTACTGGAAGAGTGGATTACGGATTATCAGAAAACTGGTATTTAGATGAGAAAATGGATATGGAGAAATCAACAGATGCTGCTTGCCGTTATCTTACTTTTCTCTATAAATATTTTTATAATGATTGGCCATTAGCTTTAGCAGCGTATAATACTGGCCCTGGAAATGTTCGTAAGGCCATCAGAAGAAGTGGCTATAAAAAGAATTTCTGGGAAATTTACCCTTATCTCTACAGAGAAACCAGGTCTTATGTTCCTCAATTTATTGCGATAATGTACAGCATGAATTATTTGGAAGAACATAATTTCTTTATTGAAGAATATGAGTACATGCCAGAATATGAAACGGTTTCAATAAATGGATTTTTAAGCCTACCCTTATTTGCTGAGCATTCAGGAATATGTTTAGAAACTTTAAACGACCTTAATCCAGAATTAAAACGTGGCGTCATTTCAGATAAACATCCAATGTATCCATTAAGAATTCCATCCAACCAGAAAAATTTTGTTGCTGAAAATCTTAAAGATATAATGCGTTTTGCCGGTCAAGGGAAGGAACATTTCGAGAAATTGGCTAGGAATGAGGTAGGTAGTACTTATGGCAGGCAAAAATTAACTTATAAAGTGAGATCAGGTGATGTCATAGGTAAAATTGCCCAGACCTATAATGTTAGGATTGCAGATTTACAACAATGGAATAATTTGAGAGGTACCGTTATTCGAGTTGGTCAGCCTTTAAGTATTTGGGTTGCTGATGATTTTTATGATGGAGTAAATAAGCAACTTGCAGCAATAAGTCAAAAAAATGTACCAAATAAAAATGTAGCTTTGAAATCTGGTGAGTACAGAGTTCAAAATGGAGATACATTATGGGATATTTCAAGAAAATTTGATGGGTTAACGGTAGAGAAGTTGAAAAAATTAAATAATTTGGAGGGAAATGGGATAAAGCCTGGTCAAGTACTCAAGATTAATGAAAATTCATAAAACTAGCATTATGTTGAAATTCAATAAATTATATTTTTTATCTATCTTATTTATCACCTCATTTTTCATGATTTCCTGCAATGATGAAGGAAAAGGTGGTCAAGAAAATCAAGTTTCTAGCTCTAATATGCAAAAAGCTAGAGGTGAATCAGGAGAAGTTATTCTCGTTGTTCCTCCAAGCTTGTGGGATGGAGAATTAGGTGGTTTATTAAGAGAGGTTTTTACATCAAACGTTAAGGTACTTCCACAAGACGAGAAATTATATGATCTAAAGCCTGTTGACCCGAGTAAGTTCAATAGTGTATTTAAAGCCTCACAAAATTTAATGTTTGTAGCCACATTAGATAATAAAAAACCTGAAGGGAAATACATGAAAAAGTATTTTACCGAAAACTCTTTAAATCAAATTGAAAAGAATCCTGATTTGTTTTCTTTCAATCAACAGGATGTATATGCGCGTGGGCAAGAAGTGCTTTACTTGTTTGGCAGAAATGAAGAGGAATTAATCAATAATATAAAAGCAAATAAAGCAGGGATAAAAGAGTTTTTTAATGATAAAGAAGCTGAAAGATTAGTGTCATCTTTCAAAAATACGGCTCAAAAAGGTATTATGAATTATATTAACGATTCTTTAAACCTTGAATTGATTGTGCCTTTTGGATTCGATATTGCACAAAAAAGTGATCATTTTATATGGTTAAGAGAACTAGATACCAAAGAGGAATATAATATTTGGATAGTTAAAATGCCTTACAATGATGAATCTGTCTTTGATCCTACAAAAATCAAATCACTAAGGAATTCACTAGGAAAAAAATACATCACAGATAAAGATCTGCCAGATTTACATTTGACTAGTCAGGATGAAATTGATTTTGTAATCGATACGGTAAATCTGAATAATCAATATGCATTAAGAATAAAAGGCTTATGGAAATACTCTGATAATTCTAGAGGTGGCGCATTTGTAAGTTATCTTTTTGCTAATGAAGAATCTGGTGATTTATATTATCTAGAAGGCTATTTAGATGCACCAGGAGAATCAAAGCGCGAACCAATGCGTAGGTTAAAAGCTATTTTAGGTACTGCAAAAGTCCCTGAGAATATACAGGACTAATCTGTTAAAAATCTTGGTTAATGCTGTAGATTATTACAGTCTTTTCTAAATTTACTTTAATATTATTTATTCAGTTAGGATAACTATATTAAATTCCGAATTGATCGAATTATAACAAATTTATAGAATTATTATGCCAAAGAAAGTTCGCAGACAAGATGCATTAAATTATCATATGCAAGGTACTCCAGGAAAGATTGAGGTGGTGCCAACCAAAATGTTAAGCTCTCAATCTGATTTGGCATTAGCCTATTCTCCAGGTGTGGCAGAGCCTTGCAAGGAGATTGAAAAAGATAAAGAAAACGCTTATAAATACACAGCTAAAGGAAATTTGGTAGGGGTAATTTCTAATGGAACCGCTGTTCTAGGTTTAGGAGACATTGGACCAGATGCATCTAAGCCTGTAATGGAAGGAAAAGGAGTTTTATTCAAGAAATTTGCTGGTATTGATGTTTTTGATATCGAAATACAGGAAAAAGACCCAAAAAAGCTGGTAGAAATCATCAAATCTCTAGAACCCACTTTTGGTGGAATCAATTTAGAAGATATAAAAGCACCGGAGTGTTTTGAAGTAGAGACTGCATTAAAGGAACAAATGAATATTCCTGTAATGCATGATGATCAACATGGTACTGCTATTATATCAAGCGCAGCTCTTCTAAACGCGATAGAATTAGTAGATAAAAAGATTGAAGATATAAAAATTGTGGTTTTGGGAGCTGGTGCTGCAGCTATTTCCTGCACTAAACTCTATCATTCGCTTGGAGCAAAGCTGGAAAATATTTACATGTTTGATAGAAAAGGTTTGCTTACAAAGGACAGAGATGATTTAAGTGAATCCGGAAAAATGTTTGCTTCTAGTAATACAGAGATTAAGGAAATCATGGATGCCATGAAAGGTGCGGATGTATTTTTAGGCTTATCTGCGGGGAATGTAATCAACAAAAAGCATATCAAAGCAATGGCGGATAATCCTATTGTTTTTGCACTAGCGAATCCTGATCCGGAAATTCCTTATGCTGATGCTATGGCAGCACGAAAAGATATCATCATGGCTACAGGAAGGTCGGACCATCCTAACCAAGTAAATAATGTGATTGGTTTTCCATATATTTTCAGAGGAGCTTTGGACGTAAGAGCCACAGCCATCAATGAAGAAATGAAATTGGCAGCTGCTTATGCTATTGCTGAATTGGCTAAACAACCTGTTCCAGAGTTGATCAATAAAGCTTATGACGATCAGAAAATCGTTTTTGGAAGAGAATATTTAATTCCAAAACCTCTTGATCCTCGCTTAATTACTACTATTTCCCCTGCTGTTGCTAATGCTGCAATGAAATCAGGAGTAGCAAAAACGAATATTCGCGACTGGGCGCAATATGATGTTGATCTTCAAAAAAGAATTGGAGTTGACCAAAAATTGATGAACAGGATATTGACGAAAGCCAAGAAAGATCCTAAACGAGTGGTTTTCTCAGAAGCAGATAATGTGAATATTCTGAAAGCTGTTCAAATGGTCATTGATGAGGGTATTGCGACACCTATTTTATTGGGTAACCGCCAAAAAATAGAAGCACTTATCGAAACCCATCAATTAGATTTAGCAGGCGTAACCATCATTGATAATTTCTTAGATGATGAAAAACGTCAAGAATATGGGAAGGTGCTTTATGATAAAAGGAAGCGAAAGGGTGTTACGCAATATGAGGCAGTAAAATTAATGCGCGATCGAAATTATTTTGGCAGCATGATGGTGGAATTAGGAGAAGGAGATGCTATGATTTCCGGTCTTACTAAAGATTATCCTAAAACAATTCGCCCTGCTTTGGAAATCATTGGGGCAGAAGAAGGGAAAAGAGTAGCTGGTATGTATATTTTATTGACCAAAAAAGGTACTTTCTTTTTCTCAGACACTACTGTAAATACCAATCCTTCTGTAGATGAATTGGTAGAAATCATTGGTCTTACAGCTAGAGGAGCAAAAGTATTTGGATATGAGCCACGAATGGCGGTGCTTTCTTATTCGAATTTTGGAAGTAGTAAAGGAGATATACCAGAGAAGACAGCTAAAGCCAGAAAAATTGCAAAAGAGAGATGGCCTGATTTAATAATAGATGGAGATATTCAAGCTAATATTGCGGTTAATGAAGAATTGTTAAAAGAGACATATCCATTTAGTGAATTAGCTGATAAAGGAGCTAATACCTTTATTTTCCCAAGTTTGGCATCTGGAAATATTGCCTATAAATTATTAATGGAATTAGGAAATGCAGAAGCAATTGGGCCAATTTTATTGGGAATGAATAAGCCTGTTCACATTTTGCAATTAGGTAGTTCTATCAGAGAAATAGTAAATATGGTAGCCATCTCAGTAGTGGATGCACAAGACCATCAGAACCGATCAAATTTATGATTTCATACTTAAAAGGAATTTTAGTAGAACTTGAACCTACTCACCTAATCATGGAGGTTGGGGGAGTAGGGTATCATGTCATTATTCCACTATCCACTTATGATGCTTTTAAAAATCAGAAAGAGGCTAAAGTTCTTACTCATTTTCATGTAAAAGAAGATTCTCAAACCCTTTTTGGTTTTTATTTGCCAGAAGAAAGAACTGTCTTTTTAGATTTAATTGGTATTTCGGGGATAGGACCTTCAACTGCTATTGGAATGTTGTCAGCTATGAATCCAAATGAAATAAAGTCTTCAATAGTGGCTGAGAATGTAAAACAAATTCAATCGATAAAAGGCATAGGTGGAAAAACTGCTCAAAGAGTAATATTGGAATTGAAAGACCGATACAAAAAGGAAGGTTTAATTTCAGAATCTAGCCAATCTTCTGCTGTTTCAAACAATAGCCTGAGGAACGAAGCGTTATCTGCTTTGATAAATTTAGGGTTCGCTAAAAATTCTGCTGAAAAGGTTATTGATAAGATATTGCAAGCTAACAAGGAAAATATTACTTTAGAGCAATTAATAAAGCAAGCCTTAAAATCAGCCTAAACTAAATTGTATTTTGCTAAGTAGAAGCACTCAACTTCTTTTATGGGTAATAATGGTTTTTACTTTCATTTTTGGAGGTAGCATAAATCTATACGCAAATTTTAACGGTTCTGCCTTTAATTTGTTCCAAGAAGTTCAGCAAACCACTGAACAATCTCAAGATACAGTTGCAACTGATTCCACCGAAACTGATAGTGTAAAAAATTATCAACCTACCAGAAGGCCAACTTACCAAGCTCAAGATCGATATGGTGATCCATTTTCAAGCCAAGCCGGAAATAGTCCTTTATTATTGGAAGATCCCGCGGCCTTAAATATGGATGTCAAAATTGATACTGGTTTTAATTATACAATGTATGAAACTATAGGAGATATAAAGTTTAGACCAACATCCTCTATGTCTTATGAGGAGTTCTCTAATTATCAAGATGATAGGATATTAAAAGAATATTGGAAAGAGCGTTCCTTAGGCTTGGATGGTGAAAGTGCAGTGAGTGGTCGTTCTCTAATTCCGCCACTTTATGTCAGCCCTGTTTTTGATCGACTTTTTGGGGGCAGTTTTGTAGAACTAGTTCCTAATGGATTTATCACTCTCGATTTTGGTGGACGTATCACTAAAAATGAAAATCCAAATTTGCCAGTTCAAGCTCAAAAGTATTCTAGTTTTGAATTCGATCAGCAGATTAATATGAATGCGGTTGGTAAGGTTGGTGAAAAATTGGCTATTACCGCAAATTTCGCCAATAATAATTCCTTTGATTTTCAGAATGACTTGAAAGTAGAATATACCGGATATGAGGAAGAAATATTGAAAAAAATTGAAATAGGGAATGTGAGTATGCCCGTCAATAATTCTTTAATGTCTGGTGCACAAAACTTGTTCGGTATTAAAACCCAAATGCAATTTGGGCATCTCTTTGTGACCAGTGTTGCTTCTACTCAAAGGGGGAAAGCGGAAAGTATAAAAGTAGAAGGAGGAGCTCAAAGAAAAGAATTTGAAGTTAGATCTTCCGATTATGATGAAAACCGACATTTCTTCTTGGGTCATTTTTTTAGAAATAATTATGAAAGATGGTTAAATGGTTTGCCAAGGATTAATTCCAGTTTGGACATAAGAAGAGTAGAAGTATATGTCCTTAATAGAAATCAAAATACTCAAAACTTAAGATCAATAGCGGCCTTTATGGATTTGGGAGAAGCAAATCCGAATGATATTTATCAAGATCAATTTTTAAAACCTAGTTTGCCATCCAACAATCCTACCGATAATGATGCCAACAGCCTTTGGGAAGATATTAATAGTTACAATAAAGATTATGATAATTTCTTAAGCACTTTAGAAACTTCAAATCCTGAACTATCTAGAACTGTGGATTACGAAATTATTAATGTGGCAAGAAAACTAGATGCAACAGAATATACTTTTGATAAAGCGCTAGGCTATATCTCTTTAAGAAGACAACTACAGAATGATGAAATGTTAGCAGTGTCATTTGAATACACTTATAATGGTCAACGCTATCAAGTAGGTGAAATGGCGGAAAATTATGGTAGCAGGTCAAATGATGAAGTGGTTCTATTAAAACTTTTAAGACCCTCTAAAATCAATGTGGATGTTCCGACTTGGGATTTAATGATGAAAAATATTTATAACCTTCAAGGCAATCGAATAAGCAAAGATGGTTTTCAACTTAGGATTATTTATCGTGATGATAGAACAGGCCAGGATAACCCAAGTTTACACGAGAGTTCATTAAGAGACATTCCATTGCTTAGAGTATTTAATTTAGATAGTCTAAACCAGAATAATGATCCTCAACCAGATGGTAACTTTGATTACATCAATGGTTTAACCATTAATCAGGAAGAAGGTAAAATTATTTTCCCTGTGTTGGAGCCTTTTGGAAGTAGTTTGAGCGAACAATTTCGAGCTGACGAACAAACCTTTAGAGGTAAATATGTATTTAATACGCTTTATGAATCCACCAAAAATGATGCGCAGCAGTTAACTTCAAAAGATAAGTTTTTTATTAAGGGGCAATATGAAAGTAGCGGTTCTGCAACAGAGATTGCACTTCCAGGCTTAAATGTGGCAGAAAATTCGGTACGTGTAAGTGCCGGTGGAACCCCCCTCCAGGAAGGGATTGATTATAGAGTAGATTATAACTTAGGTAAAGTAATCATATTAAATGAAGGAATTCTCAGTTCAGGCAGAGATATAGATATTGATTTTGAAACGGAAGATATGTTCAATTTCCAATCTAAAACTTTAGTGGGAACTCGTTTTGATTATGTTGTAAGTGATAAAATAAACATTGGAGCCACTGTACTTCGTCATACCCAAAGGCCATTGGGCGTATCTCGATATACGATCGGTTCTGAGCCTTCAAGTAATACGAAATGGGGATTGGATATGAATTATAGTGATGAAGTGCCATTTCTAACGAAAATGGTAGATTTCCTGCCTTTCTTAGATACAAAAGCGCCTTCCTCATTAACTTTTAGAGGTGAGTTTGCACAATTAATTCCATCTACGAGCAGTCAAGTAGATGGACAAGGAGCTGCATATTTAGATGACTTTGAACAATCGGTTACTGTAAATAATTTAGGGAGTGATTTTGTGAGTTGGAAAATGGCGGCAACTCCTGAGACGGAAGATAATAGATTTATGGATCAAGGGAAATGGGGAGCTAATAAAAAGAGAGGAAAATTATCGTGGTATAATATAGATAATACTACCATTTACAATACAAACGGACCAAATGCAGCCGTCATGTCAGAGGAGGCCCGTGAGAATCATTATGCTAGAGGTATAATAATGCAGGAAATTTATAAGAATAGGGATAGAAACATGGGAAGTAATATATTACAAACCTTTGATATAGCCTATTTCCCTTCTGAAAGAGGGATGTATAACTTTAATAGCGACCTTACCAATGATGGATATTTAAAAAACCCCCAAAAAAATTGGGCTGGAATTACAAGACCCATAACATCGGAAGTAGATTTTGATAAAAACAATATTGAGTATATCGAATTTTGGTTGATGGATCCATATATTGATACACAAAGAGGAATAGTAGATGATGGAACTGAAGATGCAACCAATAATACCACAGGAGGAAAGCTGTATTTTAATTTAGGAAGTGTATCTGAGGATGTGCTGCCCGATAATAAACTTGCTTTTGAAAACGGATTGCCAGAAGATTATGATGATTTGGCAGAAGTAAATATAACGGAAGAAGGTAGAGTGCCTTCTGATCCTCCTGTGACAGAAGTTTTTTCTAATATTGAAAACGCAAGACCTAATCAAGATGTTGGATTAGATGGAGTTAGAAATGATCAAGAAGCAGAATTTTATAATGAATTTGTAAATGAAATCAATTCAAATCCTGCAATCTCGGAAGAAGCAAAAGATCGAATTTTGAATGATGTTGCCGCAGATAATTTTACGTATTTCTTGGGAGATGAATTTGACCAGAGAGAAGCTCCTGTTATAGAACGATATAAAAATTTCAGTAGTACAGAAGGTAACACACCAGCAAGCAGTGGGGAAGATACTTTTAACCCATCAGGTAGTCGTTATCCTGATTCAGAGGATTTAAATAATGACAAGACCGTTTCAACCTTAGAAGAATACTATGAATATGAGGTATCATTGAATGAGAATGATCTCAATGTCGCCACAAATCCCTTGATTGTAGATGAAGTTGCTGCTTCTGATGAAAATCAGAATGTGAAATGGTATTTATTTCGAATACCAGTTCGAAACCCCTCAAGAACTCAAGGTGAAATTAATGGTTTCAAATCAATCCGGTATATCAGAACTATATTAACTGAATTTGAACAGCCTGTGGTTTTAAGAATGGCAGATTTCAGATTAGTAGGCTCCCAATGGAGAAAGTATGATGGCTCATTAGAAAAAACTGGAATTATTGAAACTCCTGAAACAAAGCCATCAAATCTTGTGATTTCATCTGTAAGTATAGAAGCAAATTCGGAAAATGGTCCTGGGAAAGTTCCTTATGTTTTGCCTCCTGGCATAACAAGGGATCAAGACATTGCAGCAGTGGCTAATCAGGTAAGACAAGATGAAAAATCAATTCAACTTTGCGTGGATGATCTTGAAGATAGTAAAGGTGTAGCAGCATTTAAAAACGTGAACTTTGATTTAGTTAACTATGGTAGAATTAAATTATTTCTGCATGCTCAAAGCCCAAATGTTAACGATGATGAGGTTACGGCCTTTGTTAGGTTAGGGACTGATTTTGATGATAATTATTATGAAATTGAACTTCCATTAAAAATCACGCCTTACCAAACAACTGATGAAAGAGAAATATGGCCATTAGAAAATGAAATTGATTTAGATTTAGATCGACTTTATGAGTTGAAAGCTAGACGAAACAGAACTTTAGGGAATCAAAATGTTTTACTGCCATTTACTGAGCAATCTGGCAAATATACTTTAACTGTAAGAGGTAGGCCTGACATGAGTTCTGTCCAAACCATGATGATAGGTATTCGAAATCCAGAAGGAGGAAGTAACACCATGCCCCAAGATGTTTGTATTTGGGCAAATGAAATGAGAGTAACTGATTTTGATCAGACAAATGGATGGGCAGCCAATGCAACTTTAAATACTCAATTAGCTGATTTTGCTAATATAACTTTAGGAACAAGCTATACAACTGTTGGATTTGGTGGAATTGAACAAAACATTGCACAGAGAACTAGGGAGACTTCTGAATCTTACGATGTTTCTGCAAATTTTAGTTTAGGTAAATTCTTTAATGAAGAATCTGGTATAAAAGTGCCAATGTATTTAGGATATCAAACTTTTACGGCCACTCCATTTTTTGATCCTAGAGATCCTGATATCCCGCTTACTGCTGCTTTGGAAAGTTTTGAAACTGCTGAAGAAGCTGAAAATTACCGCCAATTAGTAATTGATCAAGAAGTACGAAGAAGTATAAACTTTACAAATGTTCGTAAAGAAAGGAAGCAAACAGATAAGCTAGTATTGCCTATAGCAATATCTAACTTCGATTTCACATATGCTTATAGTGACATCTTAAGGAGTAATTTGCAAACAGCCGAATTTGCTACAAAGAATTATAAAGGTGCTGTAGGGTATAGTTACGGATTCCCAAATACAAGTATTGCACCATTGAAAAATGTTGGATTTTTGAGTTCTCCTTATCTAAAATTAATTCAAGATATTAACATTAACCCTTTACCTACCACTTTTAGTATGAGGGCCGATTTGGATAGAAGTTATATTAAAACTCAATTAAGAAATGATAGGCTAACCATAGATGGAATTGAGCCGCAATTTCAAAAATCATTCACCTTAAATAGAAATTATAATCTTGATTGGAGTTTAACTGAGAATTTAAATGTAAACTATACAGCAAGGGCATTTTCAATTATAGACGAACCAGCAGGAGAAATTAACAGTGAGATTAAACGGGATTCTATAATGACCAATCTTCAGAATTTTGGAAGGATGAAGAATTTTGATCAGAGTGTAGTTGCTGGATATCAATTACCACTAGGTAAATTCCCATTAACGGATTGGATTTCTGCAGAAGCACGTTATAAGGTTGATTATAATTGGACCTCTGGTTCACTTAATCAAATTGATACACTGGGGCATCTTATTCAGAATAGTAATGAATGGGGACTGAATTCACGATTGGATATGAATAAGTTATACAATAAAGTGAAGGTTCTTAATAGTATAAATAACCCACCTAGAATGAGAGCAAATCAAGAAGATACTACTTGGACTCAGCCCGGAGCTCCCATAGTAAAAGGTTTCTTGAAATTATTGATGTCTTTAAAGAATGTAACCGGAAGTTATTCTGAAAGAGGAGGGACACTATTACCAGGCTTTAGAAATAGAGCCTATTTATTTGGGTTAGATTCATCCTTAACAGCACCAGGTTTGCCCTTTGTTTTTGGTAGTCAAGATCCAAGTATCCGCTATACTGCTGCTGAAAATAATTGGTTGGCTACATCTTCTTCTCAATCGAGCTTTTATACACAATCCATTGTAAAAACATTGGATTTAAAAGCTACTCTTGAACCAGTTAAGGATTTAAGCATTCAATTGGATGTAAATAGAACGATAAATGATAATTATAGCGAATTATTCAGATTTAGTGATGAATCGAATTCATTTGTAAATCTCACACCTTCCAGGAGTGGTAATTACGTAATGAGTTATAATATGATAAAAACTTCATTTGTGCCTACTGATGATTCTTCATCACCTCTTTTTGAGGAAGTAAGAGAAAATAGAGAAAGTATAAGGCAAAGACTTTCTGAAGCTAATACCAGTAGTGGGGAATATCAAATTAACCATCAAGATGTGTTGATTCCTTCATTCCTTGCAGCCTATACTGGTACTTCTACTGATGAAATATCTACTAACCCTTTTCCAAAATTACCTTTACCTAATTGGCGTGTCGATTATAATGGTTTAACTAATATTAAAGCTATAAAAGATGTTTTTCCTAGTGTAAGTTTAAGTCATGCTTATGTATCAACTTTAACCATTAATAATTATATTAATAATGCAGTCTATCGTTCTGAAAGTGAATTAAACCTCAGTAATAATATTGAACAATACCCTTTGCCTTCTGTGGTTTCTGATAGTGGTTTCTATTTACCTGTATATACAATAGGCCAAGTGTTGATTTCAGAACGTTTTTCTCCCTTAATAGGTGTTAGTCTCAGAAGTTCCGGAAGATTAACAGCCAAATTTGAATATAAAAAGGAACGAAATGTGGCATTAAGTACAGAAACCTCTCAAATCACAGATCAAAAAAGTAATGATATAGTGATTGATATAGGATTTACTGATCCTAATTTTACTTTACCATTTAAAGTTAATGGTCGAACGGTTTCTCTCGATAATGATTTGACTATGCAGCTTAGTATTACAGTCAGAGATACTGAAGTCGTCCAAAGAACATTAGATGATGGGCGAAATGTCTTAGTAGATGGTACTATCAACTTTCAGCTTCGACCTACGGTTAACTACACTGTAAATGATAGACTCAACCTTAATTTTTATTATCAAAGAAATTTCAACGAACCGCGGGTTCAAAACTCCTTTCCTACCACAAATACAGCCTTTGGAGTACAAATTAGGTTCGGATTGCAATAATTATTTTTGCATCCAAAAAAAGAGTGTAATTTTGAAGAATTATTAAATAGTAGCCAAATTAAAATTGAATAACAAATGAATATTCCTGAGAATTTAAAATACACTAAAGATCACGAATGGGTGAGGGTAGAAGGTGATGAAGCTTACATTGGAATCACAGAATTTGCTCAGCGTGAGTTAGGTGATATTGTCTATGTTGAGGTAGAAACTATAGATGAAGAGCTTGAAGAAGGAGAGGTTTTTGGAACTGTTGAGGCAGTAAAAACTGTATCTGATTTATTTATGCCTGTAGGTGGAACAGTTTTAGAATTCAATGAAGATTTGGAAGACGCTCCTGAATCTGTAAATGAAGACCCTTATGAAAAAGGATGGATGATTAAATTGAAACTTTCTGACCCATCTTCTGTAGATAAATTGTTATCAGCAGACGATTACAAAGAATTGATAGGGGAATAATTATGTTTCTCAGGTATAATCTGTTTGGGATTATCTGGTTTTTGCTCATTCTGCTATTAGGCTTAACACCTGGTGAATCAATGCCTTTGACCAATGTTTGGGATTTTCTCAGCTTTGATAAAATTGCGCATTTTGGGGTTTTTGGCATACTTTGCTTTTTGTTAATACTAGGATTTTCCAAACAATATACTTTTTTATTCATTCGTTATAATGCTGTATTATTAGCGATAGTGATCAGTTTTGTTTATAGTTTAGCGATTGAATTATTTCAAATGTTAATTCCAGATAGAGGATTAGAATTGGCTGATATTTTAGCTAATTCACTTGGAATTTTTGCAGGATGGTTTGTATTTTATTTGATTTATAAAATATAATTTCATAAATTCTTGAAAAGATTGTAAGTATAATTTGAATTTTATCCATTAAATAATAGTTTTACTATCTAAACGATGCTTTAATTATGGAACTTAAAAAAAATCCGAAAGCTGATATCAATAAAAAGTCTACACTATTCCTAAATATTGGTTTAGTAGTTTCTATTTCATTGGTGTTCTTTGCTTTTGAATACAAATTTTATGATGAGGGACCGGCCATGGATTTAGGTACGGTTAGTGATGACATGGAAGATATTATGGAAATTCCGCCAACGGAGCAACCACCTCCCCCACCACCAAAAGTGAAACTTCCTGAAATCATTGAGATTCCTGATGAAGAAGAAATTGAAGAGGAAATTGAATTAGATTTAGATATGGACATGACTGAAGATGATGCCATAGAAGACATCGTATTCGAAGAAGAAGCTGAAGAGGAAGTTGATAAGGTTTTCCAAATTGTAGAACAACAAGCTGAGCCATCTGGTGGGATTCAAGCTTTTTATGATTACGTGGCTAATCAGTTATCTGATAAATATCCTAGACAAGCCCAGCGTATGGGAATCGAAGGTGTTGTTTATGTTCAGTTCGTAATTGAGAAAGACGGATCATTAACGGACGTACAGGCCGTGAAAGGTATTGGCGGAGGTTGTGATGAAGTAGCTGTTGAAGTTGTGAAGAATTCTCCGAAATGGACACCAGGTAGACAAAGAGGTAGAGCAGTACGTTCTCAGAGGGTAATCCCAATTAGATTTGTATTGAACTAAAACAAAAAAATATTTTTAGCATTATAAAAAGCCGGATCTTCCGGCTTTTTTTATGAGCTATTAAAAATATTTTATTTTGAATTCTAAGTAATCTGTCCTTTTGAATCTTTAATTTTGTTCGAATTAATACCTTAATAATCTAATGGAAATTATAGCAGTCATAATTGGTTTAGCGGTTGGAGTAGTATTGGCTTACTTTATTCTTAAGTCTCAAAATAAAAGTGGGGACGAATTGGAAGGTTTAAAGGAAGAAAAGCAACAAGTTTTAACCGAACTAAGCGTTATAAAAAGTCAGAAGGAAAACCTTTTTTCTGAACTAAAAAGTGAAAAAGAAGCTCATTCTGCTGAGAGAGAAAAGAATGTTCAGCTAAACAGACAATTATCAACAGTTGAGTCAGATTATAAAAATCTTAAAATAAAATTAGATGAGCATAAATCAGAATTAGCTGAACTGCAACAACAATTTAAAAATGAGTTCAAGAATTTAGCTCAAGAAATTTTTGAAGAAAAAAGCAAAAAATTCACAGATCAGAATAAGACTAATATTGGAGAATTACTGAATCCATTGCGTGAAAAAATCGATAAATTCGAAGAGAAGGTAGAGAAAAGCAACAAGGAAAACCTGATCTGGAATAGTGCATTAAAAGAACAGATTACATCTCTAAAAGAACTAAATCTTCAAATCACTAAAGAAGCTGAAAATCTTACTAGAGCTTTAAAAGGAGATTCTAAATCGCAAGGAAACTGGGGTGAAATGCAATTGGAAGCCATTTTAGAAAAGGTTGGTTTACAAAAAGGAGTTCATTATGAGAAAGAGAAAAACTATAAAAATGAAGAGGGTGATAATCAAAGGCTAGATTATATCATCAAAATGCCTGATGATAAATATTTAGTATTGGATTCAAAAGTATCCTTAACTTCATATAGTAATTATTTTGATGCCGATGATGATGTAAAGCAAGCGCGATTCCTTAAAAATCACCTGGATAGCATGTATTCTCATATTAAAACATTGGGAGACAAAAATTATCAAAATCTTTATGACATCAATCAGCCAGATTATGTATTAATGTTTATTGCCAACGAACCTGCTCTAACTATTGCGTTAAAAGAAGATCACAATCTTTATGAAAAGGCATTGGATAAAAATATAGTACTCGTATCCACTACTACTTTGATGGCTACTTTGAGAACTATTTCTTATATCTGGAAACAAGATTTGCAAAACAAAAATGCAATTGAAATTGCAACACAAGCTGGTGCCTTATATGATAAATTCACCAACTTCACTGATGATTTGTTGAAGGTGGGCAATAATTTGAAAACCACACAAAATAGCTACTCTGATGCTATGAAAAAGCTATATGATGGAAAAGGAAATTTAATTAGAAGAACTGAAATTTTAAGGGAGTTAGGTGCTAAAACTACTAAAAATATTGATAAACGGCTTTTAGATAGGTCATCAGAGTAGTTGTTAAAATAGTATAGATTGAATTATATTTTATTTATGTGGTTTATATATATTATTATTTAAATTGCTTACGTTGAAAATCATATGAGATTAATCTGTACAGTATTACTGCTGTTTTCAAGTCTTTTCTTAGTGCAAGCTCAAGAATTGGAAGGAGTGGTTAAATCAAGTGAGGATAACTTACCAATTGAAGGTACACATATTGTCAATACAACATCAAATAAAATGGCTGTTTCAGATGAAAATGGAAGGTTTCATTTAATTGCTGAAATGGGGGATACCTTAATAGTTTCAAATGTAAATTTCAATTCAAAGCAATTTGTAATTAATAATTCTCGTTTTTTAAATATCAGCTTGAACCCTGCTAGTATTCAATTGGAGGAAGTACGAGTTAGTAATTTGCCAGAAACTGAAGCAGAATTTAGAAATCGCTTGGTGAAAATGGGTGTTCAAGATGATGATACTTTTGTGATTTCAGGAATGCCACCATCCAAGCCTAAGGGCGAAATACCCAAAAATTACGACCCTAATTATACGAAATCTGTTAAATATGCTATTACTAAGCCTATTTCATTTATTACAAAGAAATTAAGCAAATCCCACAAAAACAAAGTAAAGTATTACCAAACAGTGGCTAATCAAGGAACAACTATTTCGAATAACAAGAAATATAATCCTGAAATAGTAAGAGAATTAACTGGGTTAGAAGGTGATAAATTAAATGATTTTATTCAATATTTGGATCTTGATCCAGCTTTTGTGAATAGGTCAAGTGAATATGAAATTGCAGCTCGGATTTTGAAGGAGTTTGATTATTATAAAACTAAATCTCAAAAGGGATAAATTTAACCAATTCTGAATTCTAAGATTAAAATATCCTCTATTTGATCTCTATTTCTTTTCCAATATAGATAAAGTGAAATAATATATAGGACTAAAATTCTAAATTTTATACTTTTGTTGATATTAAGAACCTCCATTTATTTACCTAAAATTTACTGGCTACAATAATTTAGTTAAAATAATGACTATTAAACTATCAACTTGGCTTTTTGCCTTTACTTTCATACTACTTTTAACCACAAAACAAACTGCACTTGCTCAAAGCGATACTACCTGGTACGATGCTTCTGGTTATACTACCAATCTCAGAGAAAGGGCTGTTTACTATAGTTTTAATCCAATAAAAACAGATAGCGGGTATAGGGTGGAAGAGTTTTACCTATCTGGTCAGAAGAAAATGGAGGGTCTTTCTACTTCAGCCGATGGACAGTTAATGGAAGGATGGGTTACATGGTATTATGAAAATGGCGATATAAGTGAAAAAGTTTTTTACGAGAAAGGAAATAGGAAAAAATGTATTTCTTATTGGGAAGGTGAGAAATTTTCTACTGCTGAATATCGAAATAATAAGGCTTATGAGGGCAAAATTGTAGTCTATGCAAACTCAAGAAGTGCCTACCTTATGCCAACTTACCGGCAAGGATCATTACATTCACTATATATTTTTGAGAATGACCCCAATGGTATTCGTTATGGCTACACTTTAACCGTAGACAATGATGGAGATACTTTACGTCATTACAAATTTTATGATGAAAATGGGGAGCTATTGGGCAAATATGAATGTGTAGATCAAGAATTTGAGATGTATGCTGATGAGGAGGATAAGCCTAAAAAGAATGGCACCTTTGTCGATTACTATTCCGACCCCATGCAGTTGGGCGCTATTATCAAGTACAAAAAAGGGAACGTCCTGAGTCGTAAAGATTATTACCGAACAGGTGCGTTAAGAGAGGAGGTCATTATAGAAGGAGAGACAGCTACAGCTAAATATTACAAATCGGATGGCACACTTTTAGGTGAGTTTTCAGGCCCTTACAACACTGAATATGACTATTTTAAGCGTGGTGGAACTGGCACTAAAGTGGATTTTTATGACGATAAGGAGGGTAGTCATATGCCGGTAAGAGAGATTGTGAAAAGGGAAGATGGAGAAAACGTGGAAAAGAAATTTTATGCTAGAAATGGCAATTTGAAGCGGTCAATAAAATTTGGTGATAATGGCGATAGGGTTGAAAAGCGTTTTAATGATGAGGGGAATCTAAGCCATGAGCTGATCTGGAAAAATAACGATCCATATCATGGTACTTTCGTCCAGAATTCAATGATGCATAAAATTTACGAGAAGGGCGAGATGACTGGAATAATTCATTTCTACAAATCGGGTGAAAAATTCAGGAATAAAAGAGATTCCATAGCAACTTATTATAATAAAGAAGGCGAGGTGATTGCTAAGGCCACATTTGAATCTTTGGAATCTGAAAAGCCGATAGAGGGCACTGTAATGGAGCTGTTTAACGCTAAATTACGTTATGAAAAACACTATAAACATGGAAAAGAAATTAAAAAGGTCGAATATTTCCACTACAAATATCCTTTGCGAATAAGCAAGAAAGAAACGATTTATGTAGATGGAAGAAGAACCCGTGAAAAATGGTATTACAGCACGGGTGACCTTAGGTCGGACTTTATTTATGACGGCTATCGCAGAAAAGCTGTAGCTTATTATGATAAAGACGGAGAGGTAATAGGAAAACTGAACTATTCTAACAGAAAGGAAATTGGCACAGAGGTAAAGTTTTTTTATGAAAGTGACCTTATAAGAGAAGTCACTAAATATGATGAGGAGGGGGAGATACTGACCAAAAAAATATATGACAAACGATATGATGAAGATAAAGTGCCCTATACAATTTTAGAGGCCGACATTCAGTCTAATGGAAAATCAAAATATTATGCTCCTGATGGCAGTAAGCTAGCAGAAGCAGAATTTCGGGTTGGAGAGCCTTTTTCTGGAGTAATTGTGGAACACCCTAGTTATAATGCTGATTATGATTTATATATTATCAAACCTTTTAAGGAAGGGGAGGTTCACGGTATCGTCAAAGAAATTAAATACTTTGATAAGGAGCCTTATCAGGCTGTGGTGGGAAGAGAATCAGTTTATAAAGAGGGTCAACGAAATGGTGTTGATAAAATATATTACCTGAATGGAGAATTGAGAATCTTTCAACATTATAAAAATGGACAACTTCATGGTAAATACATCAGCTATGATGAAAACGGTCATATTGAAGATCAATATAGCTATAAGGAAGGAAAGCCTTATGATGGACTTTTTAAAAATTCTATCCCTTATACGAGAGATATTGATGACAATGAGTACAAAATTAATAAAGGGAACTTGGTTTATTGTAATTTCAAATTAGATAGTCGGTTGCTTGAAAAGACCAAAATGGTTGATGGACAGTATGAAACAGTGATTTATAAAGAGAATGGTACTGACAGTATAACCTTAATGCTTGACGAGAATAGGAACGGTTCAGTATTGCTTCATGATAGGGAGAAGGGAGAATCCGAAAATATCATTAAAGATGGCGAGCCCTGGTCAGGTACTTTTTACTTTACTGATTTCGATAAACGTGAAACAGAGGTATTTGGTGAAACTGAGTATTTGAAAATTACTTTAGATCCTAATTCATGGAAACTAATTGCCTACAATATGGATGACGAGGAAATATTTCAGCTTGCAGAGCGAAAAAACTGGAAAGAATCTAATGTAATTTCCCGATATATATGGGTAGATAGTTATTTGAAAGATTTATCCTTTTTTTATAAACATAGGTGGTCAACCTTTAAATTCAAATGAAATCATTAAAACACTAACTAGCTATACCCCAATAAGAATATTATTGTACAACTATTAATTAAATATGACTGCACCCTTAAATCAACTGTTATTCTATTTGTCCATTTTATTTTACAGCCCTGTTACTTTTATTAGCCAGGAGACAGAAATTAGCTTCGACTTTTCTCAAAACAATCTAGAACTCATTTTTCATCATTTGGAAACTCCTGAATTAGAAAAGGAAAAAGCGAGAGCTGCATTACTACAAATAGATACAGCCAGCCAAATTGATTCTTATTTGACAGAATATACTCCTGGTTTTGGAGAGTTGAAATTACAATCCAAACAATTTCATAAAAACAAGAGACAGCTTGATGCTAAACTTACCTTCTCATTTACAGATAAAGAAAGCAGTTTGAAAGCCTTAGGTATTTATCATGTAGATGGTAAGTACCACTATGCATTATTGAAAAAAGAAAGCGTGCTTAGTACTAATGGAAAGGTACTTCATGAAAATGGTCAGAAATTCATTGTTTGGGATGAAGCTCATGAGCTCATTGAGCTTAAGTTAAAGCATAAAGCATTGGATGACCCTAACCTTCAAAAAATGGTAAATGCGAAAAAGTATTGGCAATAGAAAAACTTTAGAATTTCGAAATTGAATTAAAATGAGTAAATACATTGTATCAGTATTAATTATAATACTTTTCGGAGCTACATTTTTGCTTTTTGGGAAGGGGGAATCCATTAAATTCAACCCAAAACTAAATCAGCCTTATCGCTATGAGGCACAAGTCCTCCTCAATACTGATAAAAATGAGGATTACCCAGTCGGTTATGTTCAAATGATGATGAAAATAGATTATGTCATCACTTTTATCAATTCCGATTTGGATTTTTATCTCGAAATAGAAGGCATAAAGGGGTTTTTAAAACCTTCTTTAACTAGACACTCCTCGGAATCATCTCGAACAAAATACTTTAATACCTACGATTCCGTCCAATACGATAAGAAGCAGATAGCTTTCAAGAAACTTTTTCAAGGTAAAAGATTTTTGATTTCTTCAGATGAGGGTATTTCCATGGGTGATGGAAGCAATGATCCAGGTTTAGACGCACTTCGTGAGGAAGGAATACTAGAACCTTTGATTCGAGATTTTCGGTCAAAGAATTTGAACCCTTTCAGCAATATTAGTATGGAAAAAGGGAGTTCATTCAAGGTAATTGATTCAGTTTTGGTAAAGAACTCTAAGTACCTGAAAATGAACAACCAATTTGTAGTGAAAGATATTACCAGGAATAAAGTTCAATTAAGCATTACAGGACAGGCAAGGTTTAAATCACAAGAACATTATTCTCGCTCAACGGATAACCTTAAATAAGAAAACAGGAATGCCAAAGATAGCCCACCAATATTTGCAGTTAGGAAGTGAAAACGAAATGTTTTCACTTGTGAAAATGAGAGAGGTAGATGCGCCAGATATATTGAGTGAATTTGAGGAGCTCAATTTTACTAGATTGAATAATGTGATAAATGTAGATCGGTTAAATTCTGAGACTGGAAATATACCACCACTTGATGAACAGCCTTTTAAAGGCTTTAGTAAGAACGAACAAAGTCAGCGTGTGAGCCAATTTATTGATAGCCTGACCTTAGTTGATGATGAGTTGAACAGACCGATGTTTGTATATTCTGGCTTTCATGTATTTTCAAGGCAATTTCTTAAAGGAGCATATGTAAAAGCATCATCACTGAAAATATTTTCAGAAAACGGGGACACACATACATTGGCACCGAAATGGGGAAGTGAGTCCTTTTCCCCATTAAACCTTATTGGACCATTCCATTCGGATATCTTTAAGGCCCAGCCTAAGATAGACTCGTGTAGTTTAGATTTGACCTTTTTCGTGGCGACCGAAACGGAAGAAATTACCTTGACGAATAAGAGGAAGAAGCGAGGTGAATTTGAATTGGATTTGAAAGATAGTACTTTAACGCTTAGCTATCAGCATGATGGAATTAGACTTTTTTCACCATATCCTATGCATTCCCTGAAGTGTTATGATAAAGCGGGTAATGAAGTTCAGGCAAGGCTTGTAGGAATCGAGCCTAATGGCTTACATAAGTCTGGTCGGTATACTGCTTTGGAACTGGCAGAAATCTACGCAAACCAAGATTTGATAGATCCTCATAAAACGGTTTCCTTTATATTTGAAGCATCAAATGTTGATCATGTAGTGTTGGAAGCTTATACTGATATAGTACCATTCAAGGAGACATTATCGAGACCTTGAAGCTGATTCTTTAGATTATTTGATAGACTGGCTTTGGATTGAACTAATCGAGTCGGACTTATTGTATCAATTAGTGTTTCTAAACTAATTATCTTTACTATTCTTTAATCTGTTCAATTCTTATACCAGCTGAAACCATCCCTTTTAATTCATTTTCACGCATATATTGCTTTAATTCTATTTTGTAATTTCCTTTTTTAGGAAAATAAACAGAATCTTGAAGTATTAATTGATGCGAATAAATATCACTTTGATGGTCTCCATATGGTTTGCCTGTTTTAGCATTAAATAATTTTAAATTCAATAATTTATCTTCCATTAAATAAGTAGAATCTTTTAGTCGATATTTCATATATAGATTTCTATACGGATAATCCATAGTATTCCTGACATTCAATTTGATTTGATAAGGAAGTTCAACGCTGTCAATTTCAAAATTGAATTCAGCTGATTCTTCCATGTTCCAGATTCTATCTTTAAAATCATGGTTATCTTCAAAATACCTTTCTTCGGTGCAGGATAAGAATAGAAATACCAAAAATATAGTTCCGTATATTGCCCTCATTAATCTTTTTTGTTATTATTTGGGTTGTTCTTATTTTTATTAAACCTTTTTTTATTTTTAGGCTTTTTAGAATTGCCTTGTGGGTTGTCCTTAACTGCTGGATTTGCTCCTTTTTCAGCCTTTATTTTATTTGGATTAAACTTGCCACCTTTTTTCTTTTTCTTCTTAGGTTTGGAAAATTTACGATCTAGTTTAATTAAGTCACTGTTGATCTGTACCGTTTCTTCAATTTCAAGAATGTCTTCCATTAAAGTGTCAGGTTTTTCTCCCTGCTTATTTAAGGCAATTATTTCTGCTACTCTATCTACTTTCACTGGATGCCAGATGTTATCTTCCGAATAGCTAAACCACATAATTTTACGAAAGATATCAGTCTTTTGTAAAGTCAAACTGCCTCTTTTGGTTTGAATAGGTCTTTCAACTTCAGGTATGCCACTCAAGGCTTCCATATAAGTATCTAGCTCATAATTTAAGCAGCATTTTAATCTACCACATTGCCCTGAAAGCTTACTTGGATTCAATGATAGGTTTTGATAACGTGCAGCACTAGTAGAAACACTTTTAAAATCTGTTAACCAAGTGCTACAACATAATTCTCTTCCACAGCTGCCGATTCCACCGATTCTTCCAGCTTCTTGCCTAAGTGAAATTTGGCGCATCTCCACGCGTATTTTAAATTCACCTGCCAGCTTTTTAATTAGTTCTCTAAAATCAACTCTTTCTTCGGCAGAATAATAGAATGTAGCTTTTGAATTGTCAGCTTGAAATTCAACATCAGAAAGCTTCATTTTTAATTTAAGCTCTTGAATTACTTCCCGAGCACGATACATGGTTGGCATCTCTCTGTTTTGAACTTCATGCCATTTTTCAAGGTCTTTATCAGTTGTAACCCGATATACTGCTTTTATTTCATCATCATTTTTTACCTTTTTCTTTTGCATCTGTAAGCGAACTAATTCGC
Source organism: Marivirga salinae (assembly GCF_030503855.1). Taxonomy (NCBI): domain Bacteria; kingdom Pseudomonadati; phylum Bacteroidota; class Cytophagia; order Cytophagales; family Marivirgaceae; genus Marivirga; species Marivirga salinarum. The sequence continues at coordinate 1,979,648 of NZ_CP129971.1, forward strand.
CTTGCATAGATACATAGCCAATATGATGACCATTGGGCACATCTACCACTACGGCATCTCCTGTTACTAATTCAAGATTATGTATATTTCTAAAAAATTCTTTTCTGCCTCCCTTAAACTTTATTTCAACTATGTCGAAATTATCATAATTCGGGAAATCCATATTGGATAACCAGTCAAAAGAATTCATTTTATTGCATCCGCCTGTACTGCATCCTCCATTATTTTGGCAACCAGTTGTAGTGCCTTCTTTATTTTTAGTTCCGCATGATGAGCATCCCATAGTATATTTATTTAAGCTGTATTTCTTTACAGCATTCTACATTTGATTGATATGAATACCAAATCCTCAAAAGAAAAATAGAGGGATATTCATCCAATTATATTTTTACTTAATAAAAAGTCGGTCATTGACCCTCTAAAGCCAATAAATCCTGACCTATGTCTTTTCTATAATAAATATCGTCCCAGCAGACTTTATTAGCGCCTGCATAGGCATTTTTTAAAGCCGTTTTCAAATCATCACCCATTCCAGTAATGGCTAAAACTCTACCTCCAGCTGTCACTACTTCATTGTCTTTTTGAGCTGTTCCCGCATGAAATACTTTTGCATCCTTCACATCATCTAAGCCTTTTATAGCTTTTCCCTTTTCATAACTTTCAGGATAGCCACCTGCCACTAAAACAATGGTAGAAGCAGTTTGCTCACTAATTTCAAATTCTTGATCTTTCAAGCTTTTGCTTTTCATGCTTTTGAAAATGGAGAGCAAATCACTTTTCAGTCTAGGAAGTACTACCTGTGTTTCAGGGTCTCCCATTCTTACATTGTATTCAATAACAAAAGGTTCTCCGCCTACATTCATCAGTCCAATAAAAATAAAACCCTGATATTCTATTTTATCTTTTTTTAATCCATCAATTGTAGGTTTTATAATTTTGGATTCGACTTTCTCCATGAAGGTAGCATCTGCAAATTTCACTGGGGAAACTGCACCCATACCACCTGTATTTAGGCCTGAATCTCCTTCACCTATCCTTTTGTAATCTTTCGCAGCTGGCAGAATTTTATAGCTTTCACCATCTGTTAAAACAAAAACGGAAAGTTCTATACCTGATAAAAATTCTTCTATAACTACCTTTTCACTAGCAGCTCCAAATTTTTCATCCTTCAACATTTCAGTAAGGCTTTGCTCTGCTGTTTGGAGGTTTTCACAAATAACAACTCCTTTTCCTCCTGCCAATCCATCTGCTTTTAAAACATAAGGAGGTTTTAAGCTTTGTAAATAGGAGAGTCCTTCTGATAAGGTAGCTTTAGTGAAAGTAGAATAAGCAGCAGTAGGGATGTTATGTCTTTGCATAAAGCTTTTGGCAAATTCTTTACTTCCTTCTAATTCTGCTCCGGCTTTCCCTGGACCTATAATTTGGATATCCTTAAGATTGCTATTATACTCAAAATAATCTCTTATTCCTTCAACAAGTGGTGCTTCTGGCCCCACCACTATCAAGTCAATTTTATTTTCTAAGCTGAAATCAGCGATTCCTTTAAAGTCAGTAGGAGATAGATTTATGTTTTTAGCAATTTGAGCAGTTCCAGCATTTCCAGGAGCAACAAAAAGCTTATTGCATTCAGCGCTTGCAGCTATTTTTTCAGTAAAAACGAATTCTCTTCCACCTGAGCCTAATATTAATATATTCATCTAAATAGTTCAATTTTGTCCATTTTCAACCTGAAAATGTAGTTTTCATCTAGTAAAATTAATGAAAAAAATGACCGCAATTAAAGCGGTCATTCAAATTAGTTTGCATAAGTGGATAAAAACTTAATACGCATCAACCTTAAATCTTCTTCACTGAATTCTTCATCAAATTCATCCATCGCGTCATCTATGCTGTCTGATTCTGCCGTAAGAAAATATTCCATTATTTCCTCCTGCTTATCATCATCAATGATCTGATTTAGGTAATAATTTAAATTTAAAGTGGTGCCTGAGTAGCAAATATGTTCTATTTCATCTATCAACTCCTCAAAAGAGATATCTTTCATTTCTGCTATTTCCTCTAAGTCCATTTTCTTATCCACTTGCTGAATAATGAAAATTTTCATTTTGGATTTGTTGACGGATGATTTTACCATTACATCAGCAGCAGTAATAATGTCATTTTCCTCAACATATTCCTTAATTAGCTCCATAAAAGGCTTACCAAATTTCCGAACCTTTCCTAAGCCCACACCATTCACTGCTGCCATTTCCTCGTTAGTCGTAGGGTAGGTAGTAGCCATTTCCTCTAAAGAAGGATCTTGGAAAATCACATAAGGAGGAAGGTTTTTCGATTTCGCAACCTTTTTTCTTAACGCCTTAAGCTGAGTGTATAAAGTTTCATCGAATGCGTTGGCTGAAACAGTATCTTTTTCAATATGATCTTCATCACCATCATCCGTATAAACGTGATTAACAGTAAATTGAATATCAGTTGGTTTCTTTAAGAAATCTTCTCCTGCTTTATTGATTTTCAGTACACCAATATTTTCAATGTCTTTTTTTAAATATCCGTAAAGCATGGTTTGTCTGATGACAGATTTCCAAAACTCAACATCTTGATCAGCCCCCACACCATGTACTTCTAGTTTGTTGTGGTCATAACTGGTTACGTATTGGTCTTTAGAACCACGAATTACATTTACTAAGTGATTGATGCCAAATCGTTGATTGGTTAATTTTACGGTTTTCAGAACCGTAATCATTTCATCTTTTGCGTCAAACTTTTCTTTTGGATGCTTACAGTTATCACATTTTCCACAGTAATCGGCAAATTCTTCCCCAAAATAGTGAAGCAATTGTTTTCTTCTGCAAACAGATGATTCTGCATAGGAAGACATTTCTTCCAAAAGCAGCTTGGCATTTTCCTTTTCTGTTACAGGCTTATCCTTATTAAATTTCTCAAGCTTAAGAATGTCATTATAGCTGTAAAACATTAGACAATCACCTACCAGGCCATCTCTTCCAGCTCTACCAGTTTCTTGGTAGTAACCTTCCACTGATTTTGGAGTGTCATAATGAATCACAAAGCGAACATCAGGTTTATCGATTCCCATACCAAAGGCTATGGTCGCTACAATTATATCAGTATCCTCGTTTAAGAAATCATCCTGATTTTTCATACGAGTAGCACTTTCTAAGCCAGCATGGTATGGAGCAGCATTGAATCCATTTACATTCAGAAATTCAGCAATTTCTTCAACCTTTTTTCGGCTCAAACAATATATTACACCACATTTCCCTTTTCTTTCATTTAAGAATCGAATGAGTTGTTTTTTGGCTTGATTTTTTGGCCTAACCTCATAATACAAATTTTCCCTATTAAAAGAAGATTTAAAAACATTGGCCTCTTCCATATTCAAGTTTTTCTGAATATCCAATTGCACTTTAGGCGTGGCTGTTGCCGTAAGGGCAATAATAGGAATATTAGAAATTTGCTCTAATATGGATTTTATTCTTCTGTATTCTGGTCGGAAATCATGTCCCCATTCTGAAATACAATGCGCTTCATCTATTGCTGCAAAAGAAATATTGGCTTGTTTTAAAAACTCAACATTTTCCTCCTTAGTCAGAGATTCCGGAGCAACATAAAGAAGTTTCAAGTTTCCACTCATGACTTCTTTTTTCACTCTTTTGGTTTCTGTTTTGGTTAATGTTGAATTTAAAAATGCGGCATTAACACCTAATGCAACCAAAGTGTCTACCTGATTTTTCATTAATGCAATCAAAGGAGATACAACCAAGGCTGTTCCTTCTTGCGAAAGTGCAGGTAATTGGTAGCAAAGTGATTTTCCTGCTCCAGTTGGCATGATCACAAAGGTATTCTTACCATTTATTAGGTTCTGCATAATCAATTCTTGGTTTCCCCTAAATTGATTATATCCAAATACCTCTTTTAATTTTTCTTTTAAAGTAGCTTCTTGCTCTTCTATCATTTCTTTAGCACAAATTGCTTAATTAATAACTTATTTATTCAATCTCATGTCAAATTTAATCGCTATTCATGAGATACTTTGAATTTAGTAAAAAATATTAAAAGGATTGCCTAAATATCTGTATTTAATAATGCATTTAGTGTAAGAATATTAATAATAATGAGCAATTTCTTCATTATACTCTTTAACCGTACTTCCGCTGAGATATTTTATTGGAGTTTTGAATTTTTTGTTTCGTTTTTCAATGCGGTTATTATTTTGCAATTTTGAGTTCAAAATTTCTGCCAAGAACATTTGTATTGATGGAGGCGTTAAACGACTTGAACCTGCTTTAATCAGCTTAAAGTGGATTTTTTTAATTTGGGTAACTTTTCAATTTGCTCGGAACCACAAAATTTATGAATCAGAATCATTATGTTATTATCATGGCCGGAGGAACAGGAACACGTCTTTGGCCAGTGAGCACATCTAAAAAGCCCAAACAATTTCATGATTTATTAGGAGTAGGTAAAACATTGCTTCAAATGACTTATGAAAGATTTTTGGCAAAATTCCCTAAAGAGAATATTTATATAGTTACAAATAAAGAATATGAAGACTTAATTCATGAGCAAATTGAAGGGCTTGGAAGTCAACAATTGTTGTTAGAGCCTTATAAAAGGAATACTGCACCTTGTATTGCTTATGCAGTATATAAGATTGCAAGTAAAAATCCTGATGCCTCCATGGTTATTGCACCAGCCGACCATTTAATTCTGAAAGAAGATATTTTTCATCAGTCCGTTGCAGTGGCTCTAGATAGTTCTTTAAAAAATGATCAGTTGATAACATTAGGTATGCATCCTAATAGACCCGAAACAGGTTATGGATATATTCAATACATTCCTGATTCTGCTGCCATTAAAAAAGTAAAAACCTTCACCGAAAAACCTGAGATTGGCTTAGCGCAGAAATTTATAGAAAGTGGAGATTTTGTATGGAATGCTGGGATTTTCATTTGGTCAGCTAAAAGTATTATCAAAGCCTTTGAATCTTACCTTCCTGATTTAGCAGAAGTTTTTGCTGATGGAGAATCACAATATTTTGGCACCAACGAAAGCTTATTTGTGAAGAAAGCTTATACACAGTGCGTCAATGTCTCCATTGATATCGGGATTATGGAAAAAGCAGAAAATGTTTTTGTGCTATTGACTGATATTGGCTGGTCGGATTTGGGAAATTGGGAAAGTCTACATGAAATAAGGGAAAAAGACAATCAAGATAATGCTGCACCAAAAAATGTAATGAGTTTTAATTCCACTGGAAATATTGTGACTACTGATAAATTAGATTTAGTGGTTGTTCAAGATTTGCACGATTTTCTGGTTTCAGAACAAAATGGAGTACTTTTGATTTGCAGGAAAAATGCTGAAAAAGAGATAAAAGAAATTGTAAATTCCGTTAAAACAGAAAAAGGAGATAGTTTTATCTAATCTCCTTTTAAGTTATTTTATAATTTGCTCCAAAAAATCTCCTACAAAATAAGCAACAAGTGCTGCTAAACCACCTAAAAGTAATGTTTCGGAAATTCCTTTTATAACAGAGTTATTGGTTACTTTGGATTTCAGGAAACCAATTATAATAAAGCCAATTCCTGTTAATATACTTGCCCAAAGGAATTTTTGAGAGATATCGATATTTATGTAATCTGCAACAAAAACTAATAAAGGGATCAATCCTACCACTAAAAAGGAAATGAAAGTATAAAGTCCTGTTTGAAAGGGAGATTTATCATCTTCAATTAATTCCAGCTCATCTTTCATCATAACACCTACCCAACGGTCTTTATCTTTTGTAATTACTTCCACTACTTGGCTTAATAATGGTTCTTCAAAACCTTTACCTTTATAAATATCTCTTATTTCCTCTCTCTCGGTTTCAGGCATATTTTCAACTTCCCAATATTCTATGGCTTTTTGTTTGTTGAAGTTTTGCTTTTCCGATTTTGCAGACATATAAGCTCCAATAGACATCGAAAATCCATCTGCAAAGAGATTGGCAAAACCTAAAATAATGATTATAGCATTGTCCAACCCTGCACCTACAGCACCTGCTACTACCGCAAAAGTGGTGATACTTCCATCTATGCCACCATAAACAAATTCTGCTAAATAATTTTGGTGTCTACCTAAGAAACTGTTTGGCTGATGTATAAATTCTTCTTTAGATTCCATATGTAATACAATATAGATTTTTCCATCTAAAGGAAGAACCGATTGTTGTTTTTTGTGACTTAATCATATAGAAAAAAAAAGGTGGATTTTGTAAATCCACCTTTTAAGAAATTAAGCAAAATTTAAGACTAGTACTATGAGGATCATGGTAGTAATAATTCCTATTACCACTGGCCAGTTCACTTGTTCTTCATCGGGTGGAGTGGCAATGTTTTGATTTGTAGTTTTCATTTTATTCTGATCACAGAAAATGCTGTAACAAGCTCATTTACGGATTATGTATAAAAAGGTGAGGTAGTTTGAGATAAATATTTTAAACTTTCAGAGCATTATAATTATTAGTAAAAACGACAAACAAGGCTTAACTTGCCACAAATAGTAAGTTGATATGAGAGAAGATTTCCTGACAGGAGATGATGAAAATTTGAATCCAGAAGAGAAAGAGTTTGAAAAAGCACTTCGACCGCTCTCTTTTAGTGATTTTACAGGTCAGCAAAAGACAGTGGATAATATTCAGGTGTTTGTGATGGCTGCTAAAAAGCGTTCTGAGCCATTAGATCATGTACTTTTACACGGACCTCCAGGCTTAGGGAAAACCACACTATCTCATATTATAGCTAATGAATTAGGATCAAGTTTAAAAGTTACTTCTGGTCCGGTATTGGATAAACCCGGTGACTTAGCCGGATTACTGACTAATCTGGAAGAAGGCGATGTTTTATTTATAGATGAAATCCATAGGCTCAATGCAGTGGTAGAAGAATATCTTTATTCTGCTATGGAAGATTTCCGCATAGATATTATGTTGGATAGCGGACCAAATGCTCGTTCTGTTCAAATCAGTTTAAGCCCTTTTACTTTAATTGGTGCTACCACTCGTTCTGGTTTATTGACTTCTCCATTAAGAGCTCGATTTGGCATCAATGCTCGTTTGGAATATTATGATGCTGAATTGTTGAAGAAAATCATCAAACGTTCTGCTGCTATTTTGAATACTCCTTTGGAAGAAGATGCTGCTTTTGAAATTGCCAGAAGAAGTAGGGGGACTCCAAGAATTTCCAATACACTTTTAAGAAGAACCCGTGATTTTGCCGAAATAAAAGGGGATGGAACTATTACTAAAGAAATTGCAGAATTTGCTTTGAATGCATTGGATGTAGATCAACATGGGTTAGATGAAATGGATAATCGAATTTTGTCCACCATTATTGAAAAATTTAATGGAGGCCCTGTTGGATTGGGTACAATCGCTACAGCAGTTGGAGAAGAAGCCGATACCATAGAAGAAGTATATGAGCCATTTTTAATTAAAGAAGGTTATTTAAAAAGAACCGCTCGTGGTCGTCAAGCAACCGAATTGGCTTATAAGCATTTAGGTACTGTGCCTCCGGGCAGATTAGGGACTTTGTTTGATTAATGTCTTTGTTGAAAGAAAAAAATACCAAAATCATCAAATCCATAGCCTCCGATTTGGGCTTTGATTTCTGTGGTGTGTCCAAAGCAGGATTTCTGGAAGATGAAGCCCCAAAGTTAGAAGATTGGCTCAAAAAGGGATACCATGGAAAAATGCATTACATGGAAAACCATTTTGATAAACGACTCGATCCCACAAAATTAGTGGAGGGTGCTAAATCAGTAGTGTCTTTAATGTACAATTATTACCCTGAGCAAAACTTAGCTAAAAGTGATTCCTACAAAATTGCAAAATATGCTTATGGTAAAGATTATCATTTCGTCATTAAGGATAAGCTGAAAGATTTTATGTATCGCATCCATGAGGAAATAGGGGAGGTAGATGGAAGAGTTTTCGTGGATTCAGCACCTGTGATGGAAAGACAATGGGCAGCCAAAAGTGGATTGGGCTGGCTTGGGAAGAACAGTTTACTGCTCAATAAACAAAGGGGAAGTTTCTATTTTTTGGCAGAATTAATCATTGACTTGGAGCTAGAAGAAGATGGCCCAATGCAGGATTATTGCGGTACCTGCACAAAATGCATAGATGCCTGTCCCACTGATGCTATTGTGGGTGATGGAATAGTGGATGCCTCGAAATGTATTTCTTATTTAACGATTGAGCTCAAAGATGACTTGCCCCCTGAGTTTTCCAATAAAATGGAGAATTGGGTTTTCGGTTGTGATATTTGTCAGGATGTTTGCCCCTGGAATCGCTTTTCAAAACCGCATCATGAAGAAGCCTTTCAACCTCATTCTTTATTAACGCAAATGGATAAAAAAGATTGGGAAGAAATGACTAAAGAAGTTTTTAACGAAGTCTTCAGAAAATCTGCAGTGAAACGAACTAAATATAGTGGCTTGATGCGGAATATTGATTTTATGAAATCATAATAACTAGTCAATATTTGACTAGTAATAATAAAACAACTTGTGGTACACATTCTTTAATTATTACTAAAGATTACTCAAGTAATTGCTTAAAAAACACTTTTCAAGGCTGAAAAATAGCTGGAATCACTTTTTGTATATCTTCAGAATGCTGAGCATAATGTACATAATCAGGCAGATCTTTCAAAGGCATCATTAATAGACCAATTTTTTCACTAAGTGCATATTCATGATAATCAGCAACAGAATGAAGATGTAATTTAATAAAGCCCAAAGGTTCAAAATATTTCTTGGTTTGTTTTACCAACTTTTGCTCTTTTAAACGGTTGTTTTTGCTTAGAGCATAAGGAGAAATAATAGTTGCGGGAATGGTGGTTATAGGCAAAAAGGGTTTTATTACTTTAAAGGAATTTTCAAAGTTTTCATGTCCGGTGAATTTAATAAGAGCTTGTTCTTTAATGGGTTGGTTTCGATGGTAAAATAAAACAGGTCTGTCAAATTTCGCTAAGCTTTTCAGGAAACTCCCTAAATCAATTTCAAAATCCTTTTCTTTTAGTTTTGAAAGGGGTAAAATTAGTTGATCCTTCTCTTCGTATATAGATAAACAACTGTTGCAAATTCCGTTCTTACAAGTGTAAAACGATCTGGCTGAAACCCAGTCATTGGGCTTCCCTTTTCCTCCGTTATTATGAATTGCTTTGGCTTCCATCTTTCCCAATTGTTTTTTACAAAATTGGCACAATTATGATGGAACTGCCCTGAGATTAATAAGGAGCTAATATGATAAATGTCATGGTTTTTTTGAAAGAGGTAAGATCCTAAAGTCAAGAATTAAGAAACTATATAATAATCAAAACTTCTAGCTTCCGATTGCAGACTTCTAACTTTTTTTCTTTGCTATTTCCAGTCTGACCTGCGCTACTGACCTAATCATCCATTACCCAAAATCCTTCTCATTCATATATTAAATAACCCTTTCTCATCTCCTTATATTCCTTTAATCTAGCCTCCCAGCTCATTTTAATTTCCTCTTCGGAAAACCCAGCTTCAATTTGCTGACGGAGAGATTCTGTTCCAGCTAATTTGGTTAAGAAGCTATTGAAGTATTCTTTTTTATTGGGAAAGGCCTTATAGAAGTTAATCAAATATTTTAATGAAATCCCTTCCTCAAAATCTTTAGCTTCGAAATCAATTCCAAAGCATTTTTTATCCTCAAAAGGAGGGTGAACGCTGCTTCCTGGCATGCTTACAGGAGTGAAAGTATGTCCATAATCTGTTAAGGAAGGATGCCCAATTTGCTGAAAAGGCTTTTCAGTTCCTCTTCCTACACTGATTACAGTTCCTTCAAAAAGACACAAAGAAGGATAAAGTGCTATACTTAAATCATTAGGTAAATTTGGGGAGGGTTTGATGGGAAGTGAATAGGTATCGCTATGACTGTAATTTTTATTTTTTATAATCTTCAATTCGCATTTTAATTCATTTTTTAGCCATTTTTCACCGTTTATCATTTGAGCTAATTCAGCTATCGTTAAGCCGTGCAAAATAGGAATCGGGTGCATGCCTACAAAAGACTGATGTTCCATTTCTAAGACAGGGCCATCAACATACATTCCGTTCGGATTGGGACGATCTAAAATCAATAATGGAATATTATTTTCAGCACAAGCTTCCATTACATAATGCATGGTGCTGATGTAGGTGTAAAATCTTGCGCCCACATCCTGAATGTCAAAAATGATTACATCCAAATCTTGTAGCTGCTCATTCGTGGGTTTTTTGTTCTTCCCGTAAAGGGAAATAATGGGCAAGCCTGTTTTTTCATCTATTCCTGATTTTACGGTTGCTCCAGCATCTGCCTCTCCACGAAAGCCATGTTCTGGTGCAAAAACTTTTACAATATTTATTTCATGAGATCTCAGAGTATCCACCAAATGGGTTTGACCAATTGTTGAGGTTTGATTCACTACCATTCCGACTGATTTTCCTTTCAAGAAAGGAAGATATTCTTCGGTTTGATAAGCAGCTGGCATGGGCGAATTTTGCTGAGCCACACAAGCATTTATTAAAATCATAAAAAATAGACCGCAAAGCGGAATGAGTTTGCCAATGAAATTGTAATTTGCAGTTCTAATCATAAATCAAAAATAAAGTTAATTCTTGAATCTACCTGATTTTATAGCGAAACGTACGATTAATTCTAAAACTGGTCAATTTTCTGGCAGTATTTATAAAATTGCCATCAGCAGCATCGCCATTGGATTGGCCATTATGTTGATAGCACTTTTAATTCTGGGCGGATTTCAGAAAACCATTAAAGATAAAGTGTTCAGTTTTGCTGGACACATGCAAGTAACGAAATATACGCTCAGTAATTCTTTTGACGAATCACCTATTTCTACAGAAACAGATTTTTTCCAGAATCATCAAGAATTATCTTTTATAAGACATGTACAAGGTGTTGCCTATAAAGCTGGACTACTAAAAACTGAAGAGGCTGTAGAAGGAGTGGTAATTAAAGGCATTGGAGTAGATTATGATACCGCAAATTTTGCTTCTAATTTAATTCAAGGAAGATTTCCAAATGTCAACTCTGAAAATTACAGTACTGAAATTATAATCAGCAAAGAATTAGCTCAATTGCTTAGACTGAAAATGGATGAAAAAGTCATCATGTATTTTGTTCAAAATCCACCAAGATTCCGACAGTTGGAAATTGTAGGTGTTTATGAAACAGGCTTGGAAGATTTTGATGAGCGAATGATTATTGGAGATATCAGAATGATTCAAAGATTAAATGATTGGAATGAAGATCAGGTGGGTAGTTTTGAAGTTTTTATAAATGATAATATTGATGAAGAGGAGGCAGAATCTATTGTTTTTGATAAAGTAGATGCTGACCAATTTGTAAATCTAACAAGTCAGAAATATCCGCAGTATTTTGAATGGTTGGAACTGCTCAATCAAAATGTACGATTATTTTTAGCCTTGATTTTATTTGTTGCCTGCTTCAATATGGTGGCCGTAATCTTCATTCTCACCATGGAAAGAACACCTATGATAGGGATGTTAAAATCTATGGGTGCCCAAAATAAATTGATCAGAAACATATTCCTGATGAGTGGTTTACGTCTAACTTTCAAAGGCTTGCTTTGGGGTAACTTAGTAGCCATCGGAGCTGCGGCATTACAATATTATTTTGAGCTCATCCCACTTGACCAGCAAAATTATTATATGAATGCTGTTCCAATCCTATGGGATTTTAAAATGATAGTAAGTTTGAATATATTGGTATTGGTAGTGGTATTGATTTCGCTCTTTTTACCGGTTTGGTTTATAGCTAGAATGAAACCGATTAAGGCTATTCGATTTGATTGATTAGATTTAAGCCAATTTTGCTTAAGGTCGTCCCTCTGAAACTTGGCTATTTGTTTTAATCTTTTTACGTAGGATAAGGTCGTCCTTACAGGACTTTATGTTCTATGGTTTGGGGACCCAACACCCTACTTCCAACTTTGCTAATTTCTAACTTCCAACCTAAACACTACATCACCTCAACACATAAGTACATCCAAACCTCATCACTTATGAAAAATCTATTTTTTATCTTCCGATTCTTCCCGCCTTTCACTAATTTCAAACTCTGAAAATCACCACCTTCTCAGCAAAGATTTTATGTATTTAATTTACGATACCGAGACCACCGGATTACCAAAAAATTACAACGCCCCATTAAGTGATGCAGACAATTGGCCACGCTGTGTGCAGATTGCTTGGCAGCTGCACGGAGCCAATGGTGAGTTATTGGATGCACAAAATCACATCATCAAACCTGAAGGTTTTGATATTCCCTATAATGCCGAAAAAGTGCATGGTATTTCTACCGAAAGAGCCCAGAAAGAAGGTAAACTGCTAATTGAAGTTTTAGAAGCTTTCGAAATGGTTCTGGAGAAAACCGATGTGGTGGTCGGACATAATATTAGTTTCGATGTTTCCATAATGGGAGCGGAGATGTTGAGAAAAGAACTTTCTGAATTGGTTCTTACGGAAAAACCCATAATCGATACCAAAGAAGCGGGGACTGATTTCTGTAAAATACCTGGTGGAAGAGGAGGAAAGTTTAAGTGGCCAACGCTAACAGAGCTTCATAAAAAACTTTTCGGACAAGATTTTGCAGATGCACATGATGCAGCTTACGATGTGGATGCTACTGCAAAATGTTTCTTTGGCTTGATTAATGAAAAAGCAGTAAAGCCCTTGGGTGAAACTCCAATCGAAGCGATTAATTATGAGCCGCCAAAATTAGATGCAGCTAATTTTGCTGCAAGTTCAAAAAATGAAGAAAAGGCAGCTTCTGATGCATTAAAGCAAGCTAAAAATGCTGATATATCAGAATTAAGTGATACTAATTTTGTGCATCTTCATTGCCATACGCAATTTTCCATTTTGCAATCGACTTCGGAAATTCCCTCAATGGTCAATAAGGCAAAAGAATTAGGTATGCCAGCCATCGCCATGACAGATCACGGCAATATGATGGGTGCCTATAATTTTGTGCGTGACGCGAATAAAGCCGGAATAAAACCCATCGTGGGTTGTGAGTATTTCCTTACGCAGGATAGAACTAATAAGAAAAATAAGGATGATGGTTTTCAAACTGTTCTTTTAGCAAAAAATAAAGCAGGATATCATAATTTAGCTAAGCTTTCTTCCATCGCCTTTGTGGAAGGCTTTTATTATGTGCCTCGAATTGATAAAGAAGCATTAATCCAATATAAAGATAATATCATTGCCACTACTGGTGGATTATGGGGAGAAGTCCCATTTTTGATTCTAAATGCTGGGGAAAGCCAGGCGGAAGAAGCTTTTGTTTGGTGGAAAGAACAATTTGGGGAAGATTTTTACATTGAATTAAACCAACACGGGATTCCCGAAGAGCAAAAGGTCAATGAAGTATTATTAAAATTTGCCAAAAAGTATGATGTAAAATATTTCGCAGCCAATAATACGTACTACACCAATAAAGAAGATGCTGAAGCGCAAGATATTTTACTTTGCGTGAAAGATGGTGAAACGACTGGAGAGCATGGAAAGCCTAAAAAATATGTAGGAAAAAGAGGACGCGAATATCGTTTTGGTTTGCCAAATGATGAATTTTACATCAAGTCTCAGGACGAAATGAAGAAGTTGTTTGTTGATTATCCAGAAGCCATTGCGTGCACAGCTGAGATAGCAGACAAAATTGAAGGTTTTGAATTAGCAAGGGATGTTCTCTTACCTAAATATGATATTCCTCAAGAGTTTATTGATCCTAAAGATGCTGAGGATGGTGGAAACAGGGGGGAAAATGCTTATTTAAAACATATCACTTATGAAGGAGCTAAAAAGCGATATCCTGAAATAACAGATGAAATAAAGGAACGACTTGATTTTGAGTTGGAAACTATTGAAAGAACTGGTTATCCAGGTTATTTCTTGATTGTACAGGATTTTACCACAGCCGCCAGAGAAATGGGCGTTTCAGTTGGGCCTGGAAGGGGTTCGGCAGCAGGTTCAGCAGTAGCTTACTGTACAGCCATTACCAATATTGACCCTATTAAATATGATTTACTATTCGAGCGTTTCTTGAATCCAGATAGGGTTTCATTACCCGATATTGATATTGATTTTGATGATCACGGAAGGCAAAAAGTAATTGATTATGTGATTAAAAAGTATGGAGCTAATCAGGTAGCCCAAATCACCACTTATGGTACTATGGCGGCTAAATCAGCCATTCGAGATACAGCAAGGGTGATGGAGTTGCCGCTTATGGATGCCGATAGGATTGCCAAATTGGTTCCTGATATTAAGCTCAAGGCCTTATTTGATTTGGCATCTGATAAAAAGAAGTTATCAGCAAAATTGAAGAATAATGGGGAAGCGATTAGCAAAGCGGAAGAATTATTGAATTTAGCAAAAGCAGATGATGCTTCTGCAAAAGTAATTAATCAAGCAAGAGTTCTAGAAGGCTCGGTTAGAAACACTGGGATTCATGCCTGCGGAGTAATTATCACCCCTGATGATATTACCAAATTCGTTCCAGTTGCATTGGCCAAGGATTCGGATATGTACTGCACGCAGTTTGATAATGCGGTGGTAGAGAATGCAGGTCTCCTGAAAATGGATTTCTTGGGTTTGAAGACTTTAACGCTGATCAAAGATGCTGTCAGAATTGTGGAGGAAAGACATGGTGTTAAACTTGATCCAGATGAATTTCCGATAGATGACCCAAAAACATATGAGCTGTTCCAAAAAGGAGAAACGGTTGGGATTTTCCAGTATGAATCTGCTGGTATGCAAAAATATTTGCGGGATTTAAAGCCTACAGAGTTTTCGGATCTGATCGCGATGAACGCACTTTACCGACCAGGACCTTTAGAGTATATTCCCAATTTCGTAAAGCGTAAAAATGGTCTGGAAGAAATCAGTTATGACCTTCCGGAAATGGAGGAATATCTGAAGGAAACTTATGGTATCACTGTTTACCAGGAGCAGGTGATGTTGCTGTCACAGAAATTAGCTGGTTTTACCAAAGGTGAAGCGGATGTTTTGCGTAAAGCAATGGGTAAAAAAATCTTTGCCCTACTGGAAGAACTGAAACCTAAATTTATTAATCAAGGAGCTGAAAAAGGGCATCCAAAAGATGTATTAGAGAAGATCTGGAAAGATTGGGAAGCCTTTGCAGCCTATGCTTTTAATAAATCACACTCAACTTGCTATGCTTGGGTGGCCTATCAAACAGCCTATTTAAAAGCGCATTATCCTGCTGAGTACATGGCTTCTGTGTTGAGCAATAACATGGGGCAAATCACGGATGTGACTTTCTTTATGGAAGAATGTAAACGTGCAGAAATAGAAGTTTTAGGGCCAGATGTTAATGAATCAAATCCTGGCTTTACGGTAAATGAAAATGGTCAAATCCGATTTGGATTGGCAGCTATTAAAGGAGCTGGTTCTGCTGCGGTGGAAAGTATTATCCAAGAACGTAAAGCTAATGGCCAATACAAAGATATATTTGATTTTGCAGAACGAATTCCATTAAAGAGTGTCAATAAGAAGACTTTTGAATCACTTGCAATGGCTGGTGGGTTTGATTGTTTTAAAGAATATCATAGAAAGCAATTTTTGGTTTCAGATAATGGAGAAGGTACATTAATTGAAAAAATAATTAAATACGCTCAAAAGCTGCAACATGAAAAAGATAGTGCACAAACTTCCTTATTTGGCGGGGAAGGAGGAGTAGCCATTCCGCCTCCAAGAGTTGCTGAAATGGAACCTTATTCTGAATTAGAAAAACTAAATATTGAAAAAGAAGTAGTAGGACTTTTCATTTCTGGTCATCCGTTAGATGCTTACAGATTTGAAATGGAGAGCTTTTGCAACACTCAAGTTTCGGAGTTAAATGATATTGAAAGTCTTGCATCTAAAAATGAAATAAAGGTTGGCGGTATTGTAACTGCTGTTGCACATAGACAAACCAAAACAGGAAAGCCTTTCGGTACTTTAACCTTGGAAGATTATGGCGGTTCTTTCACATTCTTCATGTTTGGAGATGATTATTTGGCGAATAAGCAATTTTATGAAAATGGTTGGTTCATTTTTATTTCCGGAAGAGTAGGGAAAAAACCATGGGGAGACCAAGCATTGGAATTCAAAATCAGCAAAGTAGAGCTGCTTTCGGAATTAAGAGACAAAAGAACCAAGAGTTTGGCTATTATGCTTGATTTAAATGCCATTACAGAAGATTTGATAGTAGAGCTTGATAATTTATGCCAAACATTTAAAGGAGAATGCGAAGTGAAATTGGAACTACAGGACAAAATCAACGGCTACAAAGTAGAAACTAAATCAAGAAAATATAAAGTTAATCCTAGTAATGAGTTGATAGAGGGTTTGAATAGAATTCCTGATTTGAATTATAGGATTTTGACTTAATAATCAATTATGGTTTTTTGAATTCATTGATCAATTTAGGGAAATTGGTTCTTATTTGAAAAGAAAAGGTACTTAAGCTAGTCGGACTGTGATTATATTCCTGAATATCAGTTCTTATTCCAATAGAGGTGTGGTCAAAGATCATTAATTCTAAATTTAGCCCGAAAGCCTTTCCAAAACTCAAACCGGAAAATGCTTCTTGTCTATAAGATTTATCTTCTTTAATTGGTTGCCCAGGAGGGGTTTTTGAGCCGTGTAAGTATCTTACTTCATCTGAATAACGAGATGAAATACCAGCGTGCGGAGTAATTGTAATCGGACCTAAATTAATCCTTAAATTGGCGTCTAATTGTAGTATTAAATTATAGGAATGTTCATCGACATATACGTCTTCTATATTAAAATAGCGCTGATTAGTCGCATGCATATAACTTAGTTGACTGCTTGCATATAAGAATCTCCAAACACTTTTATCAATACCAATGTAGTGATGACGGCCCCACAAAAAATCTTGTCCACCTTCACCTGATCCAGCAAAGTACGAAATTGAA
Source organism: Marivirga salinae (assembly GCF_030503855.1). NCBI lineage: Bacteria > Pseudomonadati > Bacteroidota > Cytophagia > Cytophagales > Marivirgaceae > Marivirga > Marivirga salinarum. Next base: position 1,996,705 of record NZ_CP129971.1, read on the forward strand.
CGATCTTTTTGATCAGTATTTTGAGCCAGTGAATCATTAGTAAAATGTAGGATAAGAATAACGAAAATTAATCCGAAAGTATATTTTTGTCTAAAGTGCATTTTATAATAAGGTTTGATAGTTTTCAAAACTATTAAAACCTTAGGAAATATAAAATTCTTTTATGAATTGAATTAAATAATTCGGACTTGATAAAAATAAAAAATCCTCATTTCATAACATTGGATGTTAAGATGAGGATTTGTGTAGTTGAAATTCAATGCAGACTGAAAGTCTACACGCAGGTTTATATTTGTTTGATATTTACTTCTTTTTTATTATTTGCGCTATTTTTGCCAATTGGGACAAATATTTCCAATTTGTTATCATGGTGAACTGCATCTACATCATCCGTGTCTGCAAAAACTGGCAATTGTACCTTTCTATAAAAAAGTGGGATCATTACGCCTTGATTTTCAGCAGGATGATTTATGGTAGCGAATATCTGTAAAGAGTTTTGCTCTGAAATTACTTTAAGTTGTTCAGCCTCAATACCTGGAGCATTCACCACTATCAAAAAACCATCTTTTTGGTTTTCTATTTTAAAATCAACTTGTGCAACGCCCCCTGCCAAGGTATTCAATTGGTCACCTTGGTATAATAAGTTTCTTAATAAATCTTTATTTTTGAGTAGGTTCATATTTTCTCAATTTTATAATCAATGTCTTAACATCAAAAGCTGTTCCAATCAAAACTGTATTTTCAGGTAAGCCATAATGGCGCACTTCAATACTTCGTACTGACATTTATTCCGATTAATTAGTAAATTTTGTCTATGCTGAGACATAATAAAAGTAGCGAATTCGTACTTTTGCAGTCTAAATAAACAAATGGATTCTAAAATAGTAGTTATAATTCCTGCCTTTAATGAGGAGAATGCCGTTGGTAAGGTAGTGAAAGCTATTCCAAAGGATTGGGTGGAGGAAATAGTAGTTGTAAATAATAATTCTACAGACCAAACTCGACAGGCAGCAGAAAAGGAAGGGGCATTGGTACTGGATCAGGCTATTAAAGGCTACGGAAATGCTTGTTTGAAGGGGATAGAATATGTAAAATCCAAAACACAAAAGCCAGATATCATTGTTTTTTTAGATGCAGATTATTCTGATTATCCAGAGCAATTACCTGATTTAGTAAATCCTATTTTAAAAGAAAAAATAGATATGGTAATTGGTTCAAGGGCTTTAGGAGAAAGAGAAGGAGGAAGCATGACCTTTCCTCAAGTTTTTGGAAATTGGCTAGCTACCAGATTAATTAGACTCTTTTATGGCTATCGTTTTACAGACTTAGGTCCTTTTAGGGCAATCCGTTGGGATAAGCTGATGGAGATTAATATGCAGGATAAAACCTTCGGGTGGACTGTAGAGATGCAAGTGAAAGCAGCCAAAATGAAAATGAAATGCACGGAAGTGCCAATGGCTTACAGGAACCGAATTGGAAAATCGAAGGTTTCAGGTACAGTATACGGAACAGTTATGGCAGGTTATAAAATTTTATATACCATTTTTAAATATTTATGAGCATGATTTGGGAGTGGATTATTATTGTACTTTACGGACTCAGCTTATTGTTCATATTCTTTTTTAGTTTAGGGCAGTTACACCTGACTTATCATTATTTAAAAGCTAAGAAAAAGCAAAAGAGGCAAGCTGTAGAAACGCCAGAAATGAAAGGTGATTTCCCTAAAGTTTGTGTACAGTTGCCTATTTTTAATGAAAAATATGTAGTCAATAGATTAGTTGATGCGGTTTGTCAATTAGATTACCCCAATGAATCCCTTGAAATTCAGCTTTTGGATGATTCCACAGACGAAACTACTGAAATGCTGGAAGCCAAAGCTCAATATTGGCGTTCAAAAGGAAAAAATATTCAGCTCATTAGAAGGCCAGATCGAGTAGATTTTAAAGCTGGCGCCTTAAAATATGGTATGGAAATTACTGATGCGGAATTCATCGCCATTTTTGATGCCGATTTCTTGCCACAATCACATTTTTTGAAAGCCACTGTTCCGCATTTTCAAAACGAAAAAATTGGGGTAGTACAAACCCGTTGGGGACACGTCAATAAAGATTATTCACTTCTCACTCGCTTACAAGCTTTCGGATTGGATGCACATTTCACTATAGAACAAGTAGGTAGAAATAAGGCAGGATCCTACATTAATTTTAATGGAACAGGCGGTGTTTGGCGTAAAGAAACTATAATAGATGCAGGAGGATGGTCAGCTGATACTTTAACAGAGGATTTGGACTTGAGTTATCGTTCGCAATTGAAGGGTTGGGAGTTTTTATATAGAGAAGATGTGGAATCTCCTGCAGAATTGCCGATTATTATGCCAGCCATAAAATCACAGCAATTCAGATGGAATAAAGGTGGAGCAGAAACAGCAAGAAAGAACTTTCTGAATGTATTAAAATCTCCCATTAAGTTTTCCAATAAGCTGCATGCATTTTTCCATTTATTCAATAGCTCTATTTTTATTGCGATCCTGATTACCGCTGTACTTAGTGTCCCCATGCTTTGGATAAAGAGTATTCACCCTGAGTTGGCACTTTTATTCCAAGTTGGAAGCGTTTTTTTATTAGGGTTTTTCTCCATTGCCATTTTTTACTGGGTAGCCAATAAACATTTGATGAAAGGAAAAGCTCATGGGAAATATTTCTTTAAGACCTTTCCGATTTTTATAACAGTATCCATGGGTTTGTCTTTGCATAATGCTTTGGCTGTGGCGGAAGGTTTACTCGGTTTCAAGTCAGCTTTTATCCGTACACCCAAATTCAATATTTCAGATAAAAATAGAAGCTGGAAGGATAATCAATACATTAAATTGCAATTCAGCTGGCTGAGTGTTTTGGAAATGATCTTAGCACTCTATTTTGCTTTTGCTATTTTCTTAGGATTTAGCTTGGGCGATTATGGTCTCATCATTTTCCATCTAATGTTGATGCTAGGGTTTTTGATGGTTTTTTATCACTCGGTAAAGCCGCAACTTAAATAAATTGAAAGCTTCTGTGAAGTATATAGCTGTCATGATTATGGGCGTATTGCTCATCACCATCAGTTATTTAACTTTTCGATATGAAAGCTCGCTCCTAATTGGGCAATTTTTAACTCTTTTTGCTCTTTATTTGTTTCTGGCTTTTCAGAAAAAGGAGTTTTCTCTTAATGAAATAATCACTTTTGGAATACTTTTCAGATTGCTTTTACTGCTTTTGACTCCCAATTTATCAGAAGATGTATATCGTTTCCTTTGGGATGGCAAATTATGGTGGGAAGGAATAGATGCTTATGCCTTTTTACCTTCTGAAATTGCCAAGGAAAATATTCTTAAATCCAGAGTTATTTACTCAACTCAATTCACCCAATTATTACAGCATTTATCCACCATTAAATCAATTGATTTTTGCTATTGGAGGAATACTTGAAAATACCACTTTGGGCATTATCACCATAAGGCTGTTTATTATTTCAGCCGAGATTGGAACATTAATTTTACTTCCAAAAGTCTTGATGCAATATGGTAAAGATTCAAATCTCTCACTTTTCTATGCTTTCAATCCCTTAGTGATTTTGGAATTAAGTGGGAATCTTCATTTTGAAGCTTTTGTGATTTTCTTTCTGGCTTGGGGAATTTATGAATTTGAAAAAAGAAGAAACCATAAAAGCGCTATAGCTTTGGGTTTGGCTATAAGCTTTAAGCTTGTCCCACTTATTTTGTTGGCAGGCTTTTTCAGAAAGCTGCATTTAAAACAATATATTAAGTTTATTCTATTGGCTGGTTTAGTTGCAATAGTAAGTTTTCTACCGTTTTTATTTTCCGATGCGCTAAAAGGGATTTCCACTAGTACATCTTTATACTTTAAGAATTTTGAATTCAATGCAAGCCTATATTATTTGATCAGGGAAATTGGTTTCGCTGTAAAGGGCTATAATATTATTGGTACAGCAGGTCCACTATTAGGAATATTGTCTTTTTCTGCAATGGTAATATTCAATATTCTGGCTTCCTCAAAGATGAAATTGCCTGAAAGGATGTTATGGACATATCTGATTTATTTCCTATTTGCCACTACAGTCCATCCATGGTATGTTTTACCTATTCTGGTTTTAGGAATCTTAAGTGGTTATAAATTTCCTGTATTATGGACTTTTACAGTGTTTTTCACCTACTTGGGCTATTCATTAACAGGTTTTCAAGAGTATTTGTGGATTGTTGTTATAGAATACATCTCATTGGTAATATTTATCGTATTTGAATTGATACAAAAAAGTAAAAAAAGCAAAAGACTTTATGCTTAAAATCTGGTTGAATATCATGTTGTTTTCATTTTTACAATCCTTAGTGGCTTGCGGTCAGCAGACCTATGATCAAAAGCTTCAGTCACTTTATAGTAATACGGTTCCTCTTGTTAAGCCACAAGAAGTAAAAGAAAAGCTTAATAGCAAGGAAGTAGTAATTTTAGATACTCGTTCAGCAAAAGAATATAGTATTAGTCATTTACCAGATGCTCAATTTGTTGGTTATGATCATTTTGATATCGAACAAGTTAAAGACATTCCCAAAGACAAGGAAGTAGTCGTTTATTGTTCTGTTGGATATAGAAGCGAAAAAATAGGAGAGAAGCTCAAAAATGCAGGTTTTCAGAATGTTAGCAATATGTATGGTGGTATTTTCCAATGGAAAAATGAAGACTTTGAAGTAGTGAACCAAAAAGGACAAATTACCGATAGTGTACATGTTTATAATAAGCGCTGGGGAAAATGGTTGGAAGAGGGAAAAGGGATTAAAGTTTATGAATAAAAAGCGTTTGTTAATTATCTTCGTTAAAAATCCTGAATTAGGTAAATGTAAAACCCGATTGGCGGCTACAATAGGTGATGAAAAAGCATTGAATTTTTATAAGAACATGCTGGTAAGAACCAAAGAAGTAACTGTGCATGTCAATTCTGATAAAGCAGTATATTATTCTTCTTTCATTGATGAGAATGATTTATGGCCTAATCAGGCACCATTCTACAAGCATTTGCAATATAAAAATACTGACTTAGGGATCAAAATGCAATCGGCTTTTGAGGAAGCCTTTCAAAGTGGTTATGAATCAGTTTGTATCATCGGAAGTGATTGCTATGCTTTAGATGAGAAAGTGATCAAAAAGGCTTTTGATGCTTTAGAAAATCAAGAAACTGTTTTGGGCCCTTGCAAGGATGGTGGTTACTATTTATTGGGTATGAATAAATTGTATCCTGAGTTTTTTAGAAATAAAAATTGGAGCACGGAGACCGTCACGCCAGATACTATTAGAGATTTTATTGACCTCAGATTAAATTATAGCTTATTGGATGAGTTGATTGATATAGATAATGAGGAAGATTTAAATTCATTGCCTAAAGAGAAGATTATCGAGTTATTATCATTTTAGGCCGCATTATTCAATAAGTTTATAATAAATCAAAATGAATTTTTGGGGTTAAACCTATGCTCCTCCTAATAAATACTACAAACTTTCAAAATTAAATATTATCCCGATAAATACGAAACAGGTCTTTCTCGAAGAGGGAAGTTAGTAGGACAAAAAGGCGGGCCTGCTTGGGCAGACAAGCCAGCGTTGTGATATAGCGATAAAGCCAGCCAATAGCTGGTCAGCCTTTGGCTGATTTCTTTTTGATCAAACAAAAAGAAAAAGTAGAAACTGCGAAATATAATTTTGGTATAAATCTATATTTAATATCTTAAATCTCATACTCCCTCTAAATCAAAGCTTTCTGAGGTTTTAGATATGATGAGATTTCAGATTAAGGACTTTATATTTGCTATAATGAAAATTAGAGTTTCATTTTAATTTTCAAGAGAGCCCAAACCTAATCTTGAACTTTATTTATTCTTTTTCCAAATGTCATCATAAACGAAGCTCCTAAAGTATTTTGATTAAAAAATCGTTCATCTGGAGGAGCGAATCCTGGGCCTTCAAAATTTTTCATTTGAAAATTCAGAATATTTAATCTCATTCCTGGTACAAGTATTAAATCATGAATTTCAATATAACCATTGAATAATATATGATAACCAATATTAACTTGGTATTCGGCACTTCCTAAATATTGATTATTCTCAGTTAGTTTTGCCGTACCTGGAATTGCTAAGCTCATTCCACCTCCAATACTAAAACCATCTATATTTCGAGAGTCTTCTGTAAGAATAAACTTTGATAAGCTAGCCTCAATTGATTTCCAGTTAAATGAATAGGATGATAAATATTCCGCACCATTATTTAAAATGTAGTAGCGTGAGAAAAAACTGGCATTAATTCCCAATTGCCCATTCCATATCAAATTATTTTCTGTCCAGTATTCAATGCCAGCATTTAATTTTAAACCGCCACCAGGTTTGTAAAAGAGAAGTTGTTGGTTTATTTCTATTGGGTTTTGAATAACACCCATATTAAGTCCAATTGTGCCATTTAGATATAAATCTTGGCTAGATGCATGGTTAAAATATAGGCCTGAAAGTAAGAACAGTACAAGTATCCTTTTCATTATATTATAGAGAATGTTTTCGACTTTGAAAATAAAAAAAAGCCTTTGAATAATCTATCCAAAGGCTCATTATATGTTTTCTAAAATTTAGATTCTAGAAATTTGTATTTTATCCAATCGCTACTCTCTTGAATTCAGTAACAGTCATTCCTTTATTAACTGAATCTAAGTATTGAGCAATAGAAGTTTTGTTATCTTTTACGAAAGCTTGAGGTAATAAAGTACTTTCTTTGAAGAATTTGTTCAATTTACCTTGAGCAATTTTTTCTAACATTTCTTCTGGCTTGCCTTCCTGACGAGCAGTTTCTTTTCCTATTTCGATTTCTTTTTCGATTACTGAAGAATCAACACCATCTTTATCAACTGCAACTGGGTTCATAGCAGCAATTTGCATTGCAACATCTCTACCTGCATCTTTTACATCAACACCACCAGTGTTTTTCAATGCAACCAAAACGCCTAATTTAGCACCAGCGTGAACATAAGAAACTACTTTTTCACCAGATAAAGTTTCGTAATGACTGATTTCGATTTTTTCACCGATTTTACCTACCATTTCGATTACTTTCTCACCAATAGTGATGTCTTCATAAGGGATTGCTTTTAAAGCATCCATGTCAGCTGGCTTTTCAGCAGCAACTTTACCGATGATTTCCTCACCAAATTTTTGAAAATCTTCATTTTTTGAAACGAAGTCAGTTTCACAAGTTAAAGAAATTAAGAAAGCTTGCGTTTCATCATCATTAGTTTTGATGAAAACATTTCCTTCAGTTGTTTCTCTATCGGCTCTTTTTTCAGATAATTTCTGTCCTTTTTTTCTTAAGAACTCAATGGCTTTGTCAAAATCACCATCAGCTTCAGTTAATGCCTTTTTGCAATCCATCATGCCGGCACCTGTTATTTCTCTAAGCTTTTTTACTTCTTGTGCTGTAATAGCCATGCTTAATTGATTTTAATGTTAAATTTTATTTTATGGAATGGGTTAAATAAAAAATTGAACACCGGACAAAGTCTGATGTTCAATTTTTTTATTTATTCAATATTGTTCATTTGAAGAATTATTCAGCAGACTTTTCAGAAGCTTCCTCTTTCTTAGGCTCTTCCTTTTTAGATTCCTCTTTAGCATCTACTGCTTTTTTCTCTTCTTCAGCTTGTTTCATTTTAGCATCATCTTTCTCTGCTTTTCTTTCCATTAAGCCTTCTTCAATAGCTTTACCGAAAGATTTCAAGATTAAGCTGATTGATTTCCATGCATCATCATTAGCAGGAATTGGATAATCAACTTGAGTTGGATCAGAGTTAGTATCCACCATTGCAAAAACAGGGATATTTAATTTCTGAGCTTCTTTAATTGCGATGTGCTCTCTTTTAATATCGATAACAAATAGCGCAGAAGGGATTCTGTTCAAGTCGGCAATACCACCTAAAACTCTCTCCATTTTTTCCTTCTCTCTTTGAATCATCAAACGCTCTCTTTTTGCAAGATTAAGGTATGATTCTTCTTTTTGCATCTTATCGATGTTAGCCAATTTTTTCAATGACTTTCTGATAGTTGCAAAGTTGGTCATCATACCACCTTGCCATCTATCCACTACATAAGGCATGTTTAATCTTTTTGCCTCTTCCATCACGATATCCTGTGCTTGTTTTTTTGTAGCAACAAATAAAACTTTTTTACCAGAACGAACATGTTGCTTAATTGCGTGACATGCTTCATCTAAAGCAGCTAAAGTTTTATTTAAATCAATGATGTGGATGCCATTACGCTCCATGAAAATGTAAGGAGCCATTTTTGGATCCCACTTTCTTGTTAAGTGTCCGAAATGGACACCAGCTTCAAGTAAGTCGTTGTACTCAAGCTTAGCCATAAGTGTTTATATTTATATTGTTTGTAAAAATTAACGTTTCGAGAACTGGAATGCTCTTCTCGCTTTTCTTCGTCCGTATTTCTTACGTTCAACCATTCTAGGGTCTCTAGTAAGGAATCCTTCTGCTTTCAATGCTGGTCTATGTTCAGGATCAAGTTCACAAAGAGCACGAGCAATTGCTAAACGTACTGCTTCTGCTTGACCTGCAACTCCACCACCATCAACATTAACTTTCAGGTCGAAAGAACCTTCAGTTTTTGTTGTAGCAAATGGTTGGTTAACGATTGCTTGAAGAATTTCTGTTGGGAAATAATCTTTTATATCCTTTGTGTTAACGGTAATAGCACCTTTGCCTGACTGCATATACAATCTAGCAACAGATGTTTTTCTTCTACCAATGGTGTTTATAATTTCCATCTATTGATTTTTTAGATTTCTTTAACTTTAGGTTTTTGTGCTTCATGACCGTGCTCTGCTCCTTCATATACATAAAGGTTTCTGAACAAGTCTCTGCCCAATCTGTTTTTCGGCAACATGCCTCGTATAGCTCTTTCTACTAATAAAGTAGAAGATTTCGCTTTCAACTGACGAGGGGTGATTTCACGCTGACCACCAGGATATCCTGTGTAGTGCTGGTAAACTCTATTATCCCATTTCTTTCCAGTCATAAGGATTTTGTCTGCATTGATAACGATCACGTTATCACCGCAGTCCACATTAGGCGTAAAACTTGGTTTGTTTTTACCACGAAGAATTTTGGCTACATCGCTGGCAAATCTACCTAATACTTTTCCTGCAGCATCTACTACAACCCAGTCTTTTTCAACTGTTGCTTTATTTGCCGAGATGGTTTTGTAACTAAGCGTATCCACTATTTTTTCTTTTTGTTAGTTCTTAACTCCTTATTAATTAGCTTTTTACAGATAGTAAACATTTATGATCGGGCGAACTATCCGCTAAAAGGGACACAAAGATAGAAGCTTATTAATTGAAAAACAACATCCTACGGAAAAAATCGCATTGATTTACATATTGTTTTTGCTCTTTTTCAATGTAAATCTCAAAGATTGACCAATTTCCATACTTAACTATTTTTTTCCAATTGCTTTAGCGCCACTTCTATGTCTTTAGGATAGGGGGCTTCAACTGAGATTAATTGCCCTTTTAAATCTGTTAAACTTAAAGTGACTGCATGAAGGGCAAATCTTTTAATAATAGGTTGTTCTTCTTTTTCTTTCCCTTTAACATACTTCTTTTTAAAGGAAGATAAATACAATGCTTGACCTCCATAGGTTTCATCTCCTGTAATAGAAGCATTTAAGGAGGCTAAATGGACTCTAATTTGATGCATTCTTCCTGTTTCAGGTCTGCAAGCAACTAAAGTGTGCTTTTTAAAAGTTTTGAGTGTATTGAAAATAGTCTTAGCATTTTTTCCTTGCCTATGTGATATTTTGACATATCCTGATGCGGTGGTATGCAAAGGTAAATTCACTTCTTCATCATTAAATTGATGTAATCCATCTACGATAGCATTGTAAATTTTTTCTACTTGCCGGTGTTCAAATTGCATAGATGCATTTCTATAGGCTTCAGGATTTTTCGCTACTAATAATACTCCTGATGTTTCTTTATCTAATCTATGACAGATTTGATAATCATCATTGTATTTTTTTACTAAAGATAAAATCGTCACTGGATCGTTTCTATCAGCTAATGTGGAAACGAATGGTGGTTTATTAATAAAAATATAATCCTCTGTCTCTTCTATAATCAGAGGTTTTAGTGATTTGTAATACATTCTAAAATTAAAATTATTTACTCTGCCTCTTCATCCTCTACAGGTACATACGGTTCTGGTATTTTTTTCACAGGTAGTTTAAAGCTAAACAAAGAACCTTTCCCCACGGTACTTGTAACGGATACAGAAGAACCGTGTGCTTCTATAATATGCTTCACAATTGCTAAGCCCAGACCTGTACCACCTCTTTCTTTAGACCTACTTTTATCGATTCGGTAAAATCTTTCAAATATTCTCTTTATGTGTTCAGGTGATATTCCAGCACCATGGTCTTGAATTGCTATGATAACATCCTTATCTGTTATTTCAAAACCGACCACAATTTCGGTATTTTCATCGGAATATTTGATGGCATTGGAGATCAAATTTACAATTACTTGATAAATACGTTGATAATCAGCAATTACATTGATTGGTCCTTCATATGTCTTATCAAATTGAAGATCCATATTCTTTTTGTCAGTTTTCCCCTCAAACTGGTCAAAAACATCTTCAACCAACCCCAATAAATCAATTTCTTCAAAATGCATGGTGATTTCACCAGCTTCAATATGGGAGAGCGTTAATAAATCATTGACCAACATTTCCAGGCCATCCAAGCTTTTGGCAGCTTTTTTAAGAAATTTACCTCTCACTTTTTTGTCTTCAACAGCCCCATCCAAAAGCGTATAAACAAATCCTTGAGCAGCGAAAATAGGGGTTTTCAATTCATGAGATACATCAGCAAGAAACTCACGCCTGTAGGTAGCCATTCTTTTCAGCTCATCAATTTCTTGTTGCTTATTGGCAGCATAACTAAAAATTTCTTGATTGATTTTCCTTAATGGATTAGAAGATTTTTGAGTTTCTATATCATTCACGAATGAATAATCTTTTTCTCCAAGCTTATTAAAAACTTCATAAAGTTTGTTGATTTCCTTGAAAAATAGGAATTCCAATACGATGCTAATTAGTAAGTAGGAAGAAGAGGAAGATAAAATAAAGGTGAGAACCAATGCTGTTGTTCCAACGCCTTCTAATAAACTTAGAAAGGCAGTCGTAACTATGGCAATTGAAAGTGCTAATAAAACTGAAACTCCTCTGGAATTAAAAAGCATAGTTTTTACTATTCCATATCAAATTTATAACCAACTCCTTTTACAGTGGAGATATAACCATCTCCGACCTTTTCTCTTACTTTACGAACATGGACATCAACCGTTCTGGCTAATACATAAACGTCTGAACCCCAGATATTTTGCAATAAATCGTCTCTGTTAAAGACTTTATTGGGGTTTTGAGCAAGGAAATATAATAATTCAAATTCTTTTTTAGGTAATGAAACCTGTTTACCATCTACCGTGACCGTGTAACTAGTTCTGTCAATCATTAAACCACCAATTGTGATTTTATTGCTATCCTTTTGTTTCTTAATATCTCGCCTAAAATAAGCATTAATTCTACTCATTAAAGCGCGTGGTTTTATTGGTTTAGTGATGTAATCATCAGCGCCATTTTCAAATGCAGCAACTTCAGAATATTCTTCAGAACGGGCAGTAAGGAATATAATGAATGCATTAGCCGATTCTGGACTTTCTCTGAGCTGACGGCAGGTTTCTACACCATCTTGATTAGGCATCATGATGTCAAGCAGAATCAATTGTGGTTGAAACTTTTGAGCTTTTTCAACTGCCGTTTTTCCATCTTGAGCTGTTTTTACCTCATAGCCTTCTTTTGTGAGGTTATATTCCAATAACTCTAAAATGTCTGATTCATCATCAACGACAAGCACCTTGTGGCTTTGCTTGTTTCCCATGGTTTATTGTATTTTGTTTTGGGCTAAATTCGATAAAAATATTTATAAATTAAGCGATTAAAATGGTAATAACAATTTCTTAATATTGAATTAAACTTTAGGATATATTTATTATAAAGAATCGAAGTTCTTATGATAGAAATCTAACATTTTCAAAACATCTCCATTAAACTCTTCTTCCATTTCATTTTTTAGTAACTGCTGATGTCCAGAATAGCGTTTAAATGATAATAAATAAGCATTATTCACATCCATTTCACTTTTTTGAAACTTAGTGTATTTCGGATTGATAAACTTTTGTTTCTTTAAATCTTCCTTAAATCTTTCTATAAAATAATATTTCTGATTTTCTTTTTCTGTAGTTTTAAAGGTTTCGATTTGTTGATAAAGACTATCGAATTTGGGTATGTAATTCCTAACAAATTGATTTAAAGATTGTCTATCTTCAAGATGCGTTAAGTATTCTTTATAATCTTCCTCAAATTTTTCATGCTGTTTTTTAAAAAATAGTTTGGTGAATTCCTGTCCGAAAAAGGAAGCTAAGTTTTCATTGAAATCGACACTATCTTTTATAAAAATTTCATCGTGTGTGAGCTCATGGAAAATCAATTCAGCTAATCTTCCATTGCTGTATTGCAATACATTGCTTAATAATGGGTCATTCAACCAACCTAGTGTTGACCAAGCACTTGCGGTTCTTAATCTCACATCAAAACCATCTTTTTTTAATTCTTGTTCAAGTTTTAAAGCTTCTTCTTTAATGAAAAATCCCTTATAACTAACTTTCCCTAAAACTGGAAATTTCCATTGATAGCTTTCTAGTTTGTAAGGATAGGCTGCCGTTACCACCCACATCAATTCCTTTCCTTTTTGGTCAAACATTTTTTCATATTGATCTTCCGAAGAGAATCCTAATTCAGAATGTGCAAAAGATTTGACTGCTTCAACTAGTTTGATTTTTGCTTTTAAAGAGTCGGGGTAGGATGGGTTTTCAAAATATGAATCCAGTGGTTCAGCATTATACATGATAGAAAACTGACCTTTAGCTTGTTGTAAACCATATCGGATTAAATCCCATTTCAATACAATGAAGATAGTGACTATGATTAAACCGAGGAGTATTATTTTACGGAATACAGACTTCACTTATTTTTTATGGGTAGTGTTTTAAAAATATTAAAATAAATAGCGTGGGAGAATTCAAACACTTGATTTTTGAAATCCCAATAAGGTTCAAACCTTAATAATAAAGTTGAAGATTCTCCAATATGAAATTCATTCATCACTCTTAAAATTAATAGTTGCCGCTCATCTTCAAAATATCTTGAATTTGGATCAGTACTATAGGATTGATAAAGTCGACCACCTTTATAAGAATAAAAATGATCTCCATGCCAATAGCTCAGCATAAAATCCCCAATTTTTGTTTCCAAAGTTCCGTTCATGTAGTAACCATAACCTTGAGTATATGGTAACATGAAATCAAAACTATTATCTATATAATGCAAAAAATAACCCTCCCATTTATGGCCTTGAATAAAGCCTGTATTGTATTTTTTATGATAAGAAGCCCCAACTGCATTATTAAATCTGGTAACTAATGGTTGTCCTCTCAATGCATCAATTTGCCCTGCACGATGATAACCTCTAAACTGATAATGAAGTGTTGCTTTATTGCCATTCTTTTTAATTAGATCATATTGACTTACTAATCCACCAGAGACTTCTTCTTTAAAAGGAGAGTCCTGGTAGATCATTTTTTCCCAATTTATCCACGCATCAAAAAATATTTTTTCGGTATTGAATAAATACTGGATCCCATTTTCGGGAGTATCAACCAATAATCTTTCAAAATCTTCAAGAGGTTCCAGCATTCGGTGATGGATAGATCCATTATAATTTCCAAAAATTAATTGACTGTTATTCCAATCATATAGAATACTGAAATAGGGGATGGAGTAAGTGAGGTTATTATTCCCGAAATCTTTTTGAAGAAAAATACCAGCTTGTATGTTAACTTGTTCATGTAATTGATAACCAATGCTTGGGGTAAATCTGGTACCGAACAAAGTATAGCCTTTTACGATTCTATTGAAATACTCATTATTTTTATTAAATGACAAGATCCTCATAGAAAAACTAAATGGATCATCCAAAGTGCTATCCTTTTCAATTTTTTTTTCGAACCCTGTATTATCTAATTGAGCCATTAAAGGATTAACACAAAAGGCTAAAATAATGAAGTAAACAGTAATATATTTGAATTGCATAAAATTTAGTTATAAAGCGAGGCTAAAGCATTTGGCAATTGTTTCTTTTCCTGCTAAATTCGATGCAGCAATTTACAAATAAGCCCTATACAAAATATTAAAGATGAGCGAAAAAAGCGAAAAATTAAAAGCATTACAACTAACTATTGATAAACTGGATAAAACTTACGGGAAAGGTTCCGTAATGAAGTTGAGTGATGAGAAAGTTGTGGATGTTCCATCCATTCATACTGGTTCTTTAGGCTTAGACATAGCATTAGGAATCGGAGGTATTCCAAGAGGAAGAGTGATAGAAGTTTATGGTCCTGAATCTTCAGGTAAAACCACCTTAGCCATGCATTGTATTGCTGAAGCTCAAAAAGCAGGTGGAATGGCTGCCATTATTGATGCTGAGCATGCTTTTGATAAAGCGTATGCTGAAAAATTAGGGATTGATACTGAGAATTTGTTGATTTCTCAGCCGGATAGTGGAGAGCAAGCTTTAGAAATAGCGGAACATTTAATTCGCTCAGGTGCTTTGGATATAGTTGTGATAGATTCCGTTGCAGCTTTGGTTCCTAAAGGGGAATTGGAAGGCGAAATGGGAGATAGTAAAATGGGGCTGCAAGCCAGATTGATGTCTCAGGCATTGAGAAAATTAACTGGGGCAATTAGTAAAACAGGCTGTTCATGTATCTTTATTAACCAGCTAAGAGAAAAGATTGGAGTAATGTTCGGTAATCCCGAAACTACAACTGGTGGTAATGCATTAAAATTTTATGCTTCTGTTCGATTGGATATCAGAAGAATAGGGAGTATCAAAGAAGGGCCTGATAACATCACTGGAAATAGAGTGAAGGTTAAGGTTGTGAAAAATAAAATGGCTCCTCCATTCAAAGTGGTAGAATTTGACATCATGTATGGAGAAGGAATTTCTAAGGTAGGGGAGATTATTGATTTAGGTGTAGAATTAGATGTGATTAAGAAAGCCGGTTCTTGGTTCTCTTATATGGATAATAAACTAGGGCAAGGTAGGGATTCAGTCAAATCTTTAATTTTGGATAATCCGGAACTGATGGAAGAATTAGAAACTAAAATCAGAGCAAAAATAAACGGTGAAGATTTGGAAGAGAAAGCCGGAAAGCCTGAGAAAGCTAAAAAGTAATTTCAAATATTTATTTCTTTAAATACATATAAAAGCAGCTACTGAATGGTGGTTGCTTTTTTTGTATCCACTTACATGTAAAATTCATTAAAGCTTAATATGGTTTTTAATTTATTAGTTTGATTTTCACTTACATTTATGTGTAAATGAGCCCTGAATATTTAAAAAATAAAAGCCAATTTCAAAATGTGCTTTCCATTATGGATAGCTCAGAATGGTTATTGTTTATTAGTACTTTCATTCGTAGAAATAACCCCATCACTAAAATTTATTGGATTTATCTATTACTCGGTTTGATTGGAGGTGTTTATATCCTATTTAATGATGATTTAGTAAGCATTGAATCTAGGTTTTGGATTGTGGGCTTAACTGGTGGATTGTTACTTTCGCTATTAGTTAGTCCTGTTTTGCATGAACTGATTCATTCATTAGCTTTTAAATTTTTCGGTGCAAAATCTATAAAATTCAAATGGAGTTGGAGCCTTTTTCGCTTTAATGTTCAGGCCAATGATTTTGTTTTAAGCAAAAAGAAATATTATTTAATATGTAGCATTACATTTTTCCTTTTTTCAATTTTACCATTCATATTAGCTTTCTACACTGATGGCATAATCCTTTTTACGTTACTTTCCCTTTCTTTTTTTCATGCGCTTTATGCTATGAAGAATTTAGCCGTATGTAGTTACTTATATAAGTTTCCAAACTGCTTTATATACAGTTCTGAAGAAAATAAAACTATTTTTTATAAGTCAATACCATAATTTTCGCTTAATAAAACCTCCTTCATTTATTCTCGTTTCCGAATTAAATTCTTTAAGCTAATATTATGAAAACTTTACTTAAATTAAACCTAGTGCTAATTGCTGTGCTTGTTATAAGTTGTGAATCAAAGGAGAAGGAAGTCGAAAAGCTGAAATCTGAAACCATCGCAGTTCATGACGAAGTGATGCCCAAAATGGATGACATCATGAAATTGAAAAAATCATTGAGAGAAAAAAAAGATTCAATTTCAACAGAAGGAAATCAAACAATTGAAGAGTTAATTAGCTCGCTTGAAGAATCAGATAATGCCATGATGAATTGGATGCGAAATTATGATCCACAGATGAAGGATATGTCGGAGGATGAAAAAATCGACTATCTAAATGATCAAAAATCTTCTATTGAAAAAGTAAGTAAACAAATGAAAAATAGTATTTCTGAAGCAGAAAGATATTTGAATCAATAGAATTAATGGCAGTTGGAAAGCGACTCTTCAACTGTCTCTAATTCAATCATTCCTTTTTCATTTCCCCAGCTATTGAAGATATAGGTTGAGATTTCCGCGATTTCCAGGTTAGTTAATCTGTCTAAAGCTGGCATTGCCTGATTATACGTTTTGCCATTAACCTTAATCTCTCCTTTTAAGCCATTTTTTATAGCACAAATGCTTCTAGGAATATCAGCTAACATATAATCTGACTTTGCTAATGGTGGGAAAAGCTTACCTAAGCCATCGCCATTTTCTTGGTGGCAATTGCTACAATGGGTAGTATAAAGTTGCTTGCCCTGTATCATATACTTGGCATACTTCTGCATTTTAGCATCAGAATAATTTTTAGTAGCGGAGTTTTTAAATTCCTCGTATCTACCACATGAAACTAGTACAAGGATAAATATTACAATGGAGAAAAATCCTGATTTACTCTTCATAAGTAGCCAAAAGTAATTCGATGTCAGTGATTAATTTATCGACTTCTTCAGATCGTGTTCCATCATAAACCCCTCTAATCTTTCTTTCTTTATCCACTAATACAAAAGCACCACTATGAAGATAACCACCTACTTCGTTTTCATCTTCCATGGCAGTTACCATATAGCCTTTTTGACCTAATTCGTAAATAGCTTCTTTTTCTCCTGTAAGAAAGTGCCATTTTGGTGCTTTTACATCCAGTTTTTCGGCAAAATCTTTCAATAAAGCAACGGTGTCGTATTCAGGATCAATGGTGTGAGAGATAATGGCAACTTTATCATTCTCTTTATAAGCTTCATATACCCTCAGCATTTCTTTTTTCATAGTGGGGCAAATGGTAGGGCAAGAAGTGAAAAAGAAATCAGCTACATATACCTTTCCTTCAAATGTTTCAGGAGTAACCCAATTGCTGTCTTGATTCACTAATTTGTAGTCAGGAATTGTGTGATCCACAGTATCCGTTACAATTTTCCCATCTACTTCCTTTTCAACATATTGCTTTCTTCCCAATACAGGAAATTCCGCCTTTTTATTCTTTTGGTTCTCTAATCCGCAAGCAACTAATGTTAAGCTTATAAATGTGAATAGAATAATTGATTTAAATTTATTCATTTTGATTAATTACAAATTATTAATTACTAATTCTCTCTCAGGGCTTTATAGATTTTAATGGCAACCATTAAAAGGACTCCAAATCCTATAAAACCAACTGTTCCCCATATCCAGTTGATTTCATTTTTAAGAACTATTAAGAATACTACGGCAACCAGGAAAAGAGTTGCTACTTCATTCCAAATTCTTAACTGCGTAGAACTGTATTTGATTTCCCCTTTTTGCAGTTTTTTGTAAATATAATGACAAGAGAAATGGTATAAGTAAAGGAAAAACACAAAGGTTAATTTGATGTGCATAAAAGGTTGCTGTAACCAATTAGGTCGTAGTAAAAGTAAAGTGGTTGCCAAGACCAAAGTTATGATGGCAGATGGCCACGTGATAACATTCCATAAAAGTTTGGACATCTTACTTAACTGATTATGCAGAATTGATCTTTCAGGTTCAGATTTTTGAAGAGCTTCTGTTTGATAAATAAACAGCCTTACAATATAGAATAATCCTGCAAACCATGTGACTACAAAAATGATATGCAAAGATTTAATATATAAATACATATTGTGTTAATTGGAATTTTACTTTAATGATTTAGTAATTATTAATTTCACTCTGTTGCAAAAGTAATGAATATGAACAAACTTTTGTTTAGTTCCGTAAAGTATAACGTTATAATCAATAGTAAATATCACATTTTATAAACCCTATTCAAATGGCAGACTCTACCAAATTATGGTATTTTGAAAATGTTGATTTGTTCAATATTCTTTGTCCTCATAAAATTGAAGGAATAGAAGATGATCATCCCATGACTAAATTTAAGAAGGAAGAGTTTGTGTATTTCCCAGAGGATGTCTCAAATTATATTTATATGATAGCCGAAGGTAGAATAAAAATCGGCTCATATCTTGAAGATGGTAAAGAATCAGTTAAAGCGATTTTAAGTAAAGGAGAAATTTTTGGTGAATTGGCTTTAGCTGGTGAGGATACAAGACAAGATTTTGCACAAGCAATGGATAGCGGAACCATCATTTGTCCTATGACTTTAAAAGATATGCAAAACTTGATGGCAAATAATCAGCCTTTGAGTTTTAAAATGATGAAATTAATAGGTCTACGCCTTCGGAAAACAGAGAGAAGATTAGAATCATTGGTTTTTAAAGATGCAAGGACAAGAATTATAGAATTTCTGAAAGATGAAGCAAATGAGAGGGGAAAGAAAATAGGTTTTGAAACTATGATTCCTAGTCATTTTACTCATAAAGATATTGCAGCCTTAACAGGAACTTCAAGACAAACCGTTACTACTATCTTGAATGAATTACGAGAAAAAAATATTATCAATTTTGATAGAAGGAAGATCCTGATTCGGGATATGGAACTATTGGCATAAAAAAAGGAAGCACTTTTCAGGCTTCCTTTTTTAGTTTAGGTTTGGTTTTAATTCTTAAATTGCTTTAATCTACCAATTGATAATCAGTCCAGATATCTATTGGGACTGATTATCAAATAGATTTAACAGATTCACTATTAAATGCCTAATAGGCTCTATTTAATTTGTAAATCCATTTCTGATCAAGAAATCTTCATAAGCTTTTTCAAAAACCGGAACATCCGGTGCTTTCTGAATGGCTTGTTCATAAGCTGTCAAAGCATCTAAAAGTAAGTCGTTATCTTCATAGAAAGCAGCCATAATTAATTTATCCATTGCTGACTCACCTTCGATCTCACTTTTTAATTCTTTTAAAGTAGCTTTAATCTCAGCAGTTTCATCCTCAGGTTTGATGGTGATCGCATAATCATCAGATTTTAGATCCTTTCCTTTAACCTGAACTTTTACTTTAATAAAAGATTGATCTTTGAATGCTTCTTCAGTTCTATTTAACATGTAAGAAGTTTTGTCAACTGTTTCTGTTTTGATAGTTTCATCGAATAGATTACTAAAAGTAAGTTCATATTTTAATTCTTCGATTTCACCTTCCTGCTTAGGCTTATTCCATCTTAAGATGACTTCATCATTAATGATTTCACTTGAACTTAGTGCCATAATCTTAATGGAAGCACCGCTAGCTAAAGCACGATCAACCGCACCTGTAGCACCAATACTTTTTCTGTAATCACCACTACCTTCTTCATCACTCATTTTGTTCATTACAAAATCAGCATATTTGCTGGCAACACTAGTATTTTTGCTTTTTAAATTAGCAGCTAAGCCTGAAACAGTATGAGAACCAGGGGTTTTAACTTCTAAGGTTTTACCAGAACTGTGCATTAAGCCTAAATAAGCCTCATCTGATAGTTTTAATTCATCGCCTGAATTTAAAGACTGTCCTGTTTTTAAAGGGCTCCAATCTGCTCCTTCAATTTTTACAGAATTATCGCCTTTGTTTGCCAGTACCTTAAATACGTAACTTTGGGCATTAGCAGCGTAATTACCTAGCCATAATACCACGACTAAAATTTTAATTAAAGATTTCATAATTCTCGGTTTAATTGATTTCTACTTTGTCCTTTACTCTTTTATTAACACTAAATAATTCTTTTCTACCTTCTTTGGTAAACATATTTTTCACTACTCCATTATAAACTTCTAAGGAGTCACCCACTACCGCCACAACACCCATTGCGAGTGTTAATTCTAAATTAATATTGTATAAATGGTAGCTGTATATAATAGCTCCTAATATAAGTAATAACTCTATTAACTGAACTATTTTTGTTATTCCGTCATACCAATTCTTCAATGCATAATATACCCACATAAAAGCTACTACATTAAGATAGCATAATAATACGGCTATTATAATTTGATAATGCTCTTCTAATTTATAAACATAATCTTCATCCATTATCATGGATATGATATTAGCGTGAATTACAGCCCCGTACATATCAGGAGCTCCTCTACCTGCATATTTTTTATTTAAAGGTGTGTAATATTTATCTTCAACATTATAAGGGTCACCGAAATATTCACCTAGCATCCCGAAAATCACTATTTTGTCTTCAATTAATTCAGGGACAAAATTTTCATTTAATACATCTGGCACATCCAAGGCAAAGAAAGTAGGAGCGAAGTTAGTTTCACTTCCCATTGCATTTCCTTTGTAATTAATATACTCAACATCATTATCGCGTTCGATAAATCTTTTTACTTTTTCAGGAGCTTTGTATTCTGCTAATTTTACTGCAAATGCATAATGCAAACTGTCTTTGTTTAAGTAGGGCTCTTTTGGAATAAAAGATCGGCACGTTTTCACGTCTTCCTGTTCCACCCCTTCACCCACTATTAAATTGGCAAAACCAAAATCTTCAGCATGTACTCTGAATTTCTCAGCTGATAGCTTCAATGAATCAACCACTTTATCATCCCATCTTTCCAATTTAGTAGCCATTACTAAGTTGTCCACTTCTTTAAAAGCATTAACCAAGGCAGTGTCTTGAGCCTCACCTTTAGGGTAAGGAAAGAATGTGTCCATTCCTATTACTTTTGGATTGTATTTATTAATGATCCTAACTTGTTCTGCAATTAAACGTCTTGGCAACCTACCAATATTGACTAAAACAATATTATCGTCTGCAGGTGGGTCTTCTCTTAAAGTAGAGTAAACTATATCATTAAATTCTACATCTTCTAACGCTTCACCAACAGGATCTATAGCATCAAAAACATTTATTAAAGAGAAAAGTCCAAAAATCACAACGAATATAAAGGCTGTTGCCAATATTGAATCAATCCATATGTTCTTGAAGATACTTCCTTTCATCCTTTATTAAAATAATACATTTTTTTAATTGAATAGTAAAATTAATTTAATTTATTGAATATAACAATTATATGTATAAAAAATTGCATTTTAATGATTTACCACCTTAACTTTTGACTTTAAATGGAAGATCAGCTTGAAAAAGAAGAATAGATTATCAATTGAAGAATATAAATCTGGTGTGCTATCAGGAGATAGAGTTGCACTTAGTAGGGCTATCACTTTGGTAGAGAGTACTTTGGATGAGGATAATGAGCTAGCAGCTCAATTAATAGATGAGTTATACCAATATACTGGTAATTCATTTAGGGTGGGAATTACAGGTGTTCCAGGTGTAGGAAAAAGCACTTTTATTGAGTCATTCGGCTCTCATATTCTTGCTGAAGGAAAAAAATTGGCAGTTTTAACAATTGATCCCTCAAGCCAAAAAACTGGAGGTAGCATTTTGGGGGATAAAACTCGGATGGAAAAACTTAGTCAATCTAAGAATGCTTTTATCCGCCCATCTCCATCTGGTGATGCCTTAGGAGGTGTAGCACAAAAAACAAGGGAAAGCATGTTACTTTGTGAAGCTGCTGGTTTTGAAGTGATTTTTGTTGAAACAGTAGGAGTGGGGCAATCAGAAACAGCTGTAAAAAATATGGTGGATTTTTTCCTTTTATTGATGTTGGCAGGTGCTGGTGATGAACTGCAAGGAATTAAAAAAGGTATAATGGAAATGGCTGATACCATTGCTATCAATAAGGCAGATGGAAGTAATATAGAATCAGCTAAAAGAGCAAAAAAAGAATATCAAAATGCATTACATCTATTTCCTGCAAATGAAAATGGATGGATACCTGAAGTTAAAATATGTTCTGCTTTAGAGGATAATGGATTGTCAGATATTTGGCAACTATTAAAGGAGTTTCAATCTCAACAAAAAGAGTCTGGTTTTTTCGATCAAAACCGAAAGGAACAATCCGTCCATTGGATGCATCAAACCATTCATCATTTTTTGAAGAGAAACTTCTACAAAAGTCCAGAAATTAAAGAGAATTTGCTGAAATTTGAAGATGCTGTGAGAAAAGGAGATAAGCACTCCGTTCAAGCGGCTAGAATTTTATTACAGAACTATTTTAATAAACTATCATGACAAAAATATTTACCTTATTTGCTGTTTTAATATCAGTGAATTTAATTGCTCAGACACCTTGCGAAAATGGCGAGGTAGATGGATATCCATGTAATCAAGTAGATTTTTATGCTAACTTAAACAATTCAGCGCTCTCTGGTACCTCTGGTGTTGGGTCTAATGATATTTGGGGATGGACTGACCCGGAAACCAATACGGAATATGTGATAATTGGACAAGACAATGGGACTGTATTTGTTGATATTAGTAATCCTTCTTCACCTGTTGTAATTGGAAGGCTTCCTAGCCACACTGGAAACTCTAGTTCTTGGCGAGATATAAAAGTTTATGATAATCATGCATTTATAGTAGCAGATAATAATTCAGGACATGGTATGCAGGTTTTTGATTTAACCCGGTTAAGAGATGCAGGGAGTTCAATAGTGACCTTTGACAATGACGCACATTACGATGGTGTGTCTAGCGCACATAATGTAGTCATAAATGAAGAAACAGGTTTTGCATACATAGTGGGTGCTAGAGGAGCTGGAAATGAATGCGGACAAGGTGGCTTGCATATTGTGAATATTCAAGACCCTAAAAACCCAGTTTTTACGGGTTGTTTCGATGCCGATGGTTATACTCACGATGCACAATGTGTGATTTATAATGGCCCTGATTCTGATTATCAAGGTCAAGAGATATGTTTTAATGCAAATGAAAACACTGTTACCATTGCTAATGTTGATGATAAAAACAATACTTCTTTAATTGCGAAGGAAGGATATCCACAGTCTGCCTATTCTCATCAAGGTTGGCTTACAGAAGACCATAAATATTTCATATCAGGTGATGAATTGGATGAAGGAAATTCAGTTTATAGAACGCGTACATTAGTTTGGGATGTAAGAGATTTAGATAATCCTGTTTTACTGACCCAATATTATTCTGAAAGGGTAGCCATTGACCATAATCTTTATACAAAAGATGATATGGTATTCCAATCTAACTATACGAATGGATTGGTTATTTTGGATTCAAAAAAGGTGGAAAATGGAAATTTGAGAGAAATAGCCTTTTTTGATACTTTTCCTCAAGGAAACAATACCGGATTTAATGGGTCATGGAGTAATTACCCTTTCTTTGAAAGTGGAATAATTGCAGTTAGCGACATTAGTAATGGTCTATTTTTATTACAGCCTAATATAAAGGATATCATTACCGAACATCCAAATTTTACTGAATGCGGATCAGGCCAAAAAGTAATAAATGTAAGTGTTGATGCGCAATATGAAGTGGATAACTTTCAGTGGCAAATAATCACGGAAAATATCCCAAGTGATTTACAAGAAGGAGATAATTTTTCGGGTATAAACACATCTGAATTAACCATAAACTCAATCACTGAAGATATTGTAAATTCTAAATTCAGATGTAAAGTTCAGCTTTCAACTGGTGAAATTGCTTATAGTTATCCTTCAAGCCAACCCTCTGGTTTGCCTGAACCTTCTTTTACTTTTAATAGATCTGGTGATTTAACGGTAAGTTTCACTAATAAATCTATTAATGCGGATAGTGTTGTATGGGATTTTGGTGATGGTAGTGATTTTTCAAATGAAGAAAACCCTGTTCACATTTATAATGAATTAAAAGAATATACAGTGACACTTACGGGCTTTAATTTCTGTGGTGAGCAGACTATTTCGGAAAATCTTGGTGCTTCAGTATTGAACAATAGACAAGAATTAGGAAAGGATGTTAATATTTACCCTAATCCGGTAAAGGATATATTGAAAATTAAACAGAGTGAAAATTCTAACTTATTAAGTTTTAGAGTTTTAAATATTTCCGGTCATACTGTTTATGAATCAGGAAAACAGTCAGCAATCATAGCTGATAATATAAATACAGCTGAGTGGAAATCTGGAATGTATTTAGTTTTATTAACCTTTGAGGATGGTGGTAGAATAGTGAAAAAAATCATCAAGGAATAAATTATAGATATCTATTTATCATGGAGGTGAAAAGAGAATTTTAATACTGTATGGATTATTCGAATTCAGCAAAATAAAATTCGCTTTTCACCTTTTTTATTCCCTCATTTTCTTCAATCTGATATTCATAAAAGTGCGATTGAATTGATTTTAAATTGATTTTGACTGCATTCTTGAACAGAGGGCCATCATACACAAATGTGTGGAATTCTCCATTTTCTCCGCAAGGGTCAACATCTTTCGGTAATTGAATGAGGGTATCTTGAGTGATGGTTTTACCTATTATTTCCTTGTTTAATTTAGAAGCATCACCAGCACAAATTTTAGTTTGAAAGCCTAAATCTAAAAATTCATTGATCACATTCTTTGTATCTTTTTTCCACAGAGGAAACAAGCATTTTATATCTACTTCGGCCATTTTTTCTTCTCTGTATTTTTTCAAATCCTCAAGAAAAATATCACCAAAAGCAATGTTGCCAATATTTTTTGACTTACAATAATCAGCATATTCTCTCATGACTTGCTCATATGATTTATTGCTTTTACTAGATGGTAAATAACTGATCTTAAGTGGGAGGTTCAAAGAACTTGCTTGAGCTTCAATCAATTCTTTTTTGATCCCGTGCATGCCCACTCTATTAGTGTCTTCTCCAATTACTGTATGCAAGTGGTCTATTTCATATTCATTTGATTGGGTTAAATAATGCAATGCCAAACATGCATCCTTACCTCCACTCCAGCTTAAAGCAATTTTCTTCCTCATTTATTATATCGTTAAAAATGAAATATAGAGCTCAAAAGCAAACCCAAATAGTAAGAGTATAAAATAGAAAAATCCTAAAATGAAAAATTTAAAAACAGATTTTGCCCAACTGTTTTGATAAAGTCTTTTTATTGAAAAAAGTGTATAGAGGCTCACCCAAATAAAACTTATAAAGACTATCCAACCTTCAGCTTTAGAGAAAACACTAATTAATAAAATGGCCAATCCATAAATAAAATAGGCAAATGCATGAAGGTGCAATCCATGGATCAGATGTTCCATAAAATACCTTTTCTTCATAAATAAGAGATAAAGTATAAAAGCAAAAATTGGGAGAAAGAAAAACATCATCAAAGGCAGATTTCTAATGGCCTGATAAGTAAACATAGAAGAATTTAGTAAAAATGACCTTTTATACTTTGCTGGAATACCTTCGATATTTCCACCTACTTTATTTAGGTTCGCTTCGAATTCCTCATCACTCAAAGTTTCATCTTCAGCCCAATATTTTAGGGTAGCCCATTTATTAATTGAATCTTCCTTTTTCGCTACTTTATTCTGTTCTGCCTTTATAATCAGTTGTTGAACTTTAGCACTGTCGAGTTCTTCAACTTTTAGAGAATCCATCATAGGTTTTTGATTGACAATAGATCTTAAAACTGAGTCAGTCAAATCTTTAGGAACGGTAAGACTAATCATAAAAAAATAGAAAAGGGAAAAAATTAAATACAACCTAATGGGGTTGATGTATCGCCTTCTTTTCCCTTCATTAAAAGCCTTGGTAAGCTTTCCTGGCCTGAAAATGAAGGGGTTTAAGGTTTTGAATAAGATTGTATCAAAACTCAGATAATTAGAAAAGAAGTCTTTCAAAAATGCACCTAAAGCTAGTTTTTTATCGGAATTTTCTTGCCCGCAATTAGAACAAAAGTTTTGGTCAGTTTCTAATTGCTCACCGCAATTAAGACATTTTTGCAATTTTTCTTTCAATTTTTCTTTCAGTTAGCTTATCACGAAAGTAAAAAATAAAATGAAACTTTGTGTTATTTTTTTGCTTTCACATTTTTATACTGGAAGGGGCAATGTCTGCATTTATTTCCACAGCAATAACCTCTTTTTAAATGATATTTTTCAGTGAAAACGAAAAAGCCATTTTCCATATAAAAATCATCGTTCTCTATTTTTAAATTTTTTGCACTCATGTAATTAAAATTGGTTTCTTATTTTCATCTATAGCTACCATAGTAAAACAGCCTGAAATGGATTTTTCTCTGTGGTTGGAATACATTTCTTCTGTAAAAACATCCACTCTAACCTCTAAACTGGTATTACCTACTTTTTCTATTTGACCAACTAATTCCACTATGGTTCCAGCAGGAATTGCTTTATTGAAGTCAATTTTATCACTGCTAACCGTCACCATTTTCTGTCTTGAATAACGGGTGGCCGTAATAAAAGCCACCTCGTCCATCCATTGAAGGGCAGTTCCTCCAAATAGCGTATCATAATGATTAGTCGTATTTGGAAAAACTGCCTTGGTTACTTTTGTAATGGCGTTATCTGCCTTATTTCCTTTAGTTACAATCATCTATCTCTTTCGATGTTAAAAGAAAATTGAGTAGGGGCAATTCCAGACTCAAATGTATCCAGTAGTTCTCCTTCTGCATCATAGCGAATCACTAGGCCTTCACTCGAAAAATCTAGGGCGTCACCTAAGTAAAAATCTCCTGAAACTGGATCAACAGCGAAAGCATAAGGAGTTTGCATTTCAACCTCAATTCCTGTTGAGCTAATACTATTATCTGAAATATTTAAAAATGAAATTTCACTACCCGAGTAAAAATAGATAGCACCTTCATGTGAGTCAATATCACCTAATACTGAATTATCCAGTTCAATTTGATTTGCAATGCCTGTTAAAGATGCACTTAATTGTATCAAGTTTCCGCTAGTGCAAACCACCCAAACATTGCCGTTATCATCTTCTGTTATTTCTTTTGGGCTGCTTGGAACCTCAAGAGTTTCTTCTATTTGTAAGTTATCAAGATTGATAATAGATATTTCGCTAATGCTTCCATCAAAGGATGCGTGGCTTACAATAAGTTTGTTGTTTTTAATAAAAAGATGTTCAGGATATTCCTGAGTTTCAATACGGTCTACTAATTCATTTGTACTTAAGTCTACAACAAATATTTCACTATTCGTTAACGCAAAATTTTCATTGTAAGGGCCCCAATTTGCAATAAAGGCTAAGCCATCCAATACAGCAATATCCCTTGGTTTATCTAATTCAGGGAAACTGATTTTTGCTTCTGATTTTAAGTTTGAAGTCATTATATCAATGGAATTACTTCCGTTCAATACACTGTAGATTCTGTCATTATTATTATCCACTAAAATATTTTGTTGAACATCTCCAATAAAGCTGCTGTTTTGACCTCTGTAAAGTGAAGCATTATAATCATAAGATTCAGGATCATAATTACCAATGGTTGCATTATTGCTTCCAAATGCCCCTTCATGATATACGTAAACTCCTGCTGTTTTGAGTTCTATATCCTCAGTGTCATCACAAGCTGAGAAAATGAATAGTGCAACAATTAAGTTGATTAAAATTGAATAATTCTTTGTCATGTTAATTAAATTTAAATTTTCGGGTTATACTGAGTTGATAATTTCTACCAGGCATTGCATAGCCTGAGTAGAGGAAATATTCTGAGTTAAATAAATTCTTTGCTTTGACTGATAATTGCCAAGAAGTTGATTGCCAGTTCAATCCAAGATCGGATAATAAAAATGGCTGAAGGGAAAATAAATCTGAGTTATTATTGGTAGTGTAAACTTTTCCAGTCCATCGCTGGAAAATATCTAATGAAAAATTCATCCAAGAAACGGAAGCAGATGCATTTGCTTTATGTAAAGGCGTATAGATTAATTGTTTGCCAACCTCATTAGTGTTCGTTTCACTTTCCAAAACTCTGGATTGCGTATAGCTATATTGCAAATCTAACTCAAACCATAATTCATTATAAATAGGGAAATGAATTCCTGCTGTTGTTTCAATCCCTTTTGCCAGTACTTTTTTTATGTTTCTAGGTCGCCATTGATTGTTTTCATCTGGTATCCACTGAATCCAATTATCCACCTCATTATGATAAGCGGTCACCGAAAAGTCTACTTTGGTTTTATCCCAATTATGATTTGAATGAATAGACGCTTCTTTATTCCATGCTGTTTCTGAATTCAGTTCCGGATTTCCGGCTTCGTTCCAGAACCGATCATTTAAAGTAGGAAGTCTGTAGTTGTAAGAAGTATTTAATTTAAGATCGAGTTGATGATTTTCAGTTCTGAATAGTTGATGTGAAATCCCCGCATACGGAGAAATTGGAATATTAACTTCTGGTACCAATTGTTGTCTCAAATGCACGGCATAATCAAAGTTCCTCCATATTTCTCCTTTAAATAAAGCACCTAAACTATAGCGTTGTTCAGTGGCACCACCGCCTGCGTAATTTTGATTTTTCGCATCAATATAATTGTATCGAGCTGATAATTTTAGCTGATGTTTAATGGAGATTTGATATTTATAGTCAGCGAAGCTTTCCCATCTATCTACTTTATAATAAGAAATAGCCTGGTTCAATCGATAATCCATTTCATCCATGAAGTAGCCAGTCCCAATAGTTAGACTGCTTTTTTCTCCCATTTTTTCAAAGTTAAGATGTGTCCTTAGGTTTTGATCTGTTTGCTCGTTTACATCTCTGGTAGATCCTATTGGAGGTTGAATTTCCCTGAAGTTGTCATTATACCAAATCGCTAATTTTATTTTTTCAGTATTTCTGATTTTATAGCCGATGCTTTGGTTTATCCCCCATCTTTTAAATCTTGCATTATCCTGTTTTTCACCAGTTTGTAAAATTTCAAAATCATTTTTGGCTTTTCCCCAATATAACTTAGTGTCATAAGCCCATTTGCCGTTACTGCCATTTGCATTTACATTACTATTTAACAATCCAAAACTACCGATTTGCTGCCCGATAGATAATCTATTTCCTTTTTTGAATGAAAGTGGATTTTCCAATAAAACAGCACCACCAAATGCACCACTTCCTCCCATGCTGCTGCCACTTCCCGGAATGATGGATATTTCAGAAATGGCTTGAGAGGGTATTAAAGAAAAATCAGTTTGGCCTAGTGTGAAACTATTGATGTTGAAATTGTCCCAAAGCACTGCGGTTTGGCTGGCATTGGTGCCGCGGAAGGCTATGGTTGTGAGCATTCCATTTCCGTATTCCTTGAAATAAATACTGCTGTTCTGCTTTAAAATTTCGCTAATATTAGCGCCATCGTAGAAATTCAGTGTTTTGGCTTTGGGCAAAATAATAGTATTACCATGCAAAAATTGTTTTTCAAAATGGCCTTGCACAGACACTTCTTCTAACACAGGAATACTGTCCTGATGGTTTTGTGCCCATAGTTCATTGGAGAACCATAGCAATAAAAATAAAGCACCTAATCGCATAAAATTGAGTTTAATGCGACCACGGTCAAAATCAGATGTAAAAAAGTTAGCTTATAGCTTTCGTACATTCCTGACCTTTCACCCGAAAGTCGAAAATAGTTATGAGCTATGGCAGGTCTCCTGACTCGTCCGTTGAAGTTGCGGCCTTCCCATCAGCCGAAAGGCTAACAGTGGCAAGGGTAGTGCACTTCAATTAAAAATGGACTTACAGTTGCGGGGACAGTTTCGGAATATTGGTCTCAAAAATTAAAACCAAGCACCGAATTCCCTTTTAATTCTGAAGGAATGAAATCCAACAGAAACCATAATTCTTCAACAAATGTAGGGGAATGAAATCTGAAATCAAATTTTAATTCTTTAACTTTATTAATTAAAATGTTTGCGCAGTGAAAATAGTACCTATGTATCCTGACCCCTACAAGCTCAAAATCCATTTGGAGCATACGGATATATATAGAATAGTTTTAGTACCCTCCTTCATTAATATGCTTCAACTTCATTTGGTTTGCCAAGAAGCTATGGGTTGGATGATGGCACATTTATTCACATTTACAGATAAAAAAGGATCTACAGCTAGAATTAAGGCAGGCTTACCAATTGAAGATTTACCATTTTTATCAGGACCTAAGGAAATAAAAGCAGATAAAGTCAAGTTAAATGAATTTCATGAGATCACGGGTGGAAAATCGTTTTGGTATTGGTATGATTTCGGAGATGATTGGTGGCATAAAATAAGTTTCCAAAAACCTACTAAAAAGGACTTGGAATTATATAGTGGTACTCCAGTTTGTTTAGATGGAAAAAAAGCTTGCCCACCTGAAGATATAGGTGGAGTAGATGGTTATTTGCACTTCTTGAAAATTATAAATGAAAATACCCAACCTGATAAAGACGAATTAATGGATTTTTATGGCTTTATGGAAGGAGATGTTTTTGATCCAGAGTTTTTTGAAATTGACTTTATTAACGAGGAACTGACGGAAATAATGGAATGGGATGAATGGAATAAAACGGCTGACGATTTTATTTGATATTAGAGAAAGTAATGGAGTTAATCATTTATATTCCTGATACCATTGAAACTTCTCATCAAGAATTTCATTTTTCTTAAGTCTTATAAAATCCAGATAAGCTTGAGCAACGGGTGAAATTCTTTTTCCTTTTAGCCAAATTAATCTCCATTTCGTTGTTACTGGTAAATCCTCAGTAGGTAAAATATATAGTTGCTTATTTAATAATTCGTTTTTAATCCCAATTAAAGGCATAATAGAATTACCTAATCCTGCGATAACGGCTTGTTTTACAGCCTCATTAGATGTAAGCTCTAATCTCTTTCTAGACTTTGAATTATGTGTTCCATAATAGTGTTCCATCGCACTTCTTGTGGCAGAGCCTTCCTCCCGGTAAATCAAAGGCATACTTTCATTTTGCTGTGCTTCGCTACTCACTAAATATAATTTATTATCGATTAAGAGTTCTTCTTCTATATCTAATAAATCAGGAATTACGCTTACAAGGGCGAAATCAATTTCGTTATTTTTTAAGCTTTGAATTACTTTAGTTTTATTGGTAACATCTAAAACCAAATCAATTCCAGAGTTTTTGGACAAGAATTCTTCAAGGAAAAAAGGAATTACATATTTTCCTGTGGAGGCGGAAGAAATTTTCAGTTTTCCTGTCATCATTCCACTATAGGCCTCCGTTTTATAATTTATATTATTCAATTCTTCTATTACACGCTCCGCAATTAGGGCAATTTCTTTACCGAAATCTGTTATGAATAATTTTCTTCCTACAACCTCATATAATGGTATGTCGAATTGATCTTGAAAGTTTTTTAGCTGGATGGAAACTGCTGGCTGTGACATAAATAGTTCTTCCGAAGCTTTAGTGATGCTTTGTTTTTGGACCACTTTTAAAAATATCTGTAGCTGATGTATAGTGTAATGCATAATAATATTTTATGGTTTACATTAAATATATAAATAAAAATATATGAAAAATGTTTGCCAAATTTGTGTAAATAATTTCATAAAACATTAAACAACAATAAAAATTATGGAACAAGTTTTAATTAACAAGCAAGAAAAAGACCTACTAAGAGGTGAGTATTCGGCTGAGGAAGCAAAAGAGATTATTTCAAATTTCATTACTCAGAAAATCAATTTTCATAATATGAGGAATTTTAGATCACAAGTAAGATATGAAAAACCAGATGAAAATTCTTTGAAAAGAATAGAGGAGCTTAAGGAAAGTAGAAAATCAATAATGGAATTAATTAATACTGCCAAAGAAGAAGGCAAAATGCTTAAAATCGATTCAACCATCACCATTGAATTAATTTAAAACTGTAAATCATGACCAAAGAACTAATCATAAGCACGGTTTTTCTATCGCCACTTTTATTTACACTTATCGCCATTTTATCATGGTTTATGAGCGGCTTAAGGCCTAAAAAATTGATATGGGTAAGTAAAATCTCCATTTATGCAGGTGTACTTATGGCCATATTTTCTGCCGTGATGGTATATCAATATGGATTATTGGAGAGCAATAGTATAGGCTATAATGGTCTTGGATTATCCATACGATTAGATGCTTTAAGTGTATTGATCTTTACCATGATTAATCTCATCTCTTTTATAGTGATGCGGTTTAGTTTCAATTATATGGATGGCGATAATAGACAAGGGGTTTTTATAGGGAGATTAGCCGCTACTATTGCCTCCGTACAATTGTTGGTGCTATCAGGAAATGTAGGTTTACTGTGGATTTCTTGGGTTCTCACAAGTATTTCTTTGCATCGATTACTTATTTTTTATTCTGAAAGACGCAGATCTAAACTGGCAGCCAGGAAAAAATTTATTGCGGCCCGATTGAGTGATTTATTCCTACTAGCTGCTGTTATCTTGATTTTTAACCAATTCGGTACAGGAAATTTAGAAGAAGTCATAACCGGAATAAAAAGTTTTGCTAACAATGTCCCATTTAAAATAGAATTAGCGGCTATTTGTATTGTGTTGGCGGCTATCTTAAAATCCGCTTTATTTCCAACTCATGCATGGCTTGTAGAAGTAATGGAAACACCAACTCCTGTTTCTGCATTACTGCATGCAGGTTTATTGAATGCTGGCCCATTTTTAGTGGCAAGAATGTCATTTATAGTGGTGGAAACCACCTATGCGCCTCTACTACTGATTATTTTTGGTGGTATAACAGCCATATTTGGCTCCATTGCTTATATGACTCAATCTTCGGTGAAGACAGCTCTTGGTTATTCCAGTATTTCTCACATGGGTTTTAGTTTATTGCTTTGTGGATTTGGAATTTATGCTGCAGCCATGTTGCACTTGGTGGCACATTCTTTCTATAAAGCGCATGCATTTCTTTCTTCGGGTAGTTTTATTGATGTTAAAAAAGCATCCAAAATATCGCTGCCAGCAAGAAAAGCTAACCCACTTGTGCTTTTAACAAGTATAGGGCTTGCTTTTACAATTTTTGGAATAATGGCATATGCTTGGGGCATTAACCCAATAGAGGAATTGTCATTATTGGTGATAAGCTGCATTATAGTGATGGGATTATCATTATTAATAGGTACTGCTTTAGATTCTTATGAAAGCAGGAGGTTGATTCCAAGAGTGGTCTTAATGGCTGCTCTTGTTGCCTTTGCATTTTTCAGTTTGGAAACGCTAATGGGCGCCATTTTGAAATCCCAAATCCCCGTAATTATGCAACCTTCTACTGCAGTAGTAATTTTATTGTTTTTTTGGTTGATTGTTTTTGCAGGATTGGTGCTTATTCAAATTTTTTCACCTTTTATGAAAAACTCCACTATTTGGAGGAAATGGGCCATTCATTTTAGAAATGGTCTCTATGCAAATGTACTATATGACCGTTTGGTAGGAGCCCTTTATGTGAAAGCTTCTAAACCTGGAATCATGAAAGGATATGAATAAGTATAGTGATTTTTAACTATTTATTTAAAAACAATTTTTGTGTATTTAAACAATTTGAAATGTTAAATAAAATCAAGGATTCTGAAATCAATTTAATGAAAACTTCAATAAGTAAGACCTTAAATGAAGCTTCTAAAAAAATTGCACCTTTATGGCCTTTGGAGAATTTTGTTGCTGTAAACCCTTATTTGGGTTTGAGTGATCATTCTTTCGAATCCATTGCTCAACGATTATCTTTTACTGCAGGTATCAAGACAACTATGCCGCTAAGCTACTATTTGGATATTATAGAGCAAGAGAAGATATTGATGGAGGATTTAGAAATAGCATTAAATCAAAAATTCCCCCATGAAAATAGAAGTGCAAAATCATTTATTGAAGAACTGAAAAGGAAAGAATTTAAAAGTTTAAGTACTTTTCAAATTAATACGGTTGCAGAACTGGCTAAGAAAATAAGCACTGCCAATTGGCCCGATTTCATGTTAGACTGTATTTCTTCATGGGCGGCTTCTTATTTTGATGAAGCTCAAAGTCAGTGGAATTCTGAGGGGCAAACTATAGATTTATTTTCCGCTTGGAAAATTGAAGCAGAAACGAATCGATCACCATCTTTGATGGGGCTAAAAGGATTCCATAAGCTGATAAAAGAGCTACCAGATAATCATATTGAAGCCGCAACTATTGCACTTCATCATTTGGAAGTGGAGGAGAAGGCTCTGCCAATTTATTTACACAGTTTATTGCTAAAGGTAGGAGGTTGGTCATCTTACATTGCGCATTTTGATTGGGATGCTAAGCGATACGGTCGCGAAGAGGAAAGATTAAGTGAATTCTTAAGTGTTTTAATCTGCTGGGAATATGGGATTTTTAATGCACTGCAAAACCCGGTTTTGGAAAGCCAGTGGAAAAAGGAAAAGCTGGAAATGCTTAAATTTAATGATTCAGAAATCCATCATTCGGACTTATCGGATTTAATTATATTACAAAATGCTTATGACTTAACTGCCCAAAGGCGATTAATCAAAAAGTTTAAGAAAAAAGATTCTTCCAATCTAGAAATAGTTAAACCTAAAGTTCAGGCTGTTTTCTGTATTGATGTTAGGTCAGAAGTTTATCGTAGAAATCTGGAATCAGTGGCACCTGAAATTGATACTTTGGGCTTTGCTGGTTTCTTTGGTTTCCCAATAAACGTAAGGAAAATTGGCCACGATCAAGGATATGACCAATGTCCAGCTTTAATTCCTTCAGGCTATACTGTAAAGGAGCAGTTGCTTGAAAAGAATCAAAATGATAAAGTAGTTTTAAGAAGAAAACTTAACAGATTGTTCCATTTCTCATGGAAGTCCTTCAAATCAAGTGCTATCAGTTCTTTTGGTTTTGTAAGTCCTATTGGATTGTCTTTACTGCCTAAACTTTTTACCGATTCTTTTGGGATTACTAGACCCGTGCCGCATCCACAAAAAAATGGACTAAGTAAGGAAGAGCAAGAAAATTTATCGATGGATATCGACAGCAGTCCAGATGAATTGAATACCGGAATTCCTCTGGCAGACAGAGTTAATATGGCAAAAGGAGCCCTTCAGGCAATGTCATTAACAGAAAATTTTGCAAGAGTTGTGATGATAGTAGGTCATGGTTCTACTTCAGTCAATAACCCACATGCTTCTGGTTTGGATTGTGGTGCTTGTGCTGGTCAATCAGGTGAGGCCAATGCAAAAGTGGCTTCCATTATCTTAAATGATAATGAAGTAAGAAAGCAACTTGCTGAACAAAAGATTATCATCCCTGACTCTACCTATTTCTTAGCTTGTCTGCATGATACCACCACTGATGAAGTCTCTCTTTTTAATACAAGTCAAGTTCCTTCTTCTCATCAGGAAGATTTAGAAAATATTAAGGACAGAATATCAAAGGCTGGAAAAGCTACACGTGCTGAAAGGATTTTAAGAATGAATATGAGAGATGGAAAGGATGTTGATTCATTTATAAAATTAAGAGCCAAAGATTGGTCGCAAGTAAGGCCAGAGTGGGGACTAGCAGGATGTTCTTCTTTTGTGGTGGCGCCTCGTTCCATAACCAAAGGAGTTAACCTGGAAGGGCGTTCGTTTTTACATTCTTATAATTGGAAGGATGATCAAGGGTTTAAGGTCTTGGAAGCTATAATGACCGCACCAATGATTGTGACTAGCTGGATAAACCTACAATATTATGCCTCCACAGTGGATAATAAACATTTTGGATCAGGAAATAAGACTTTACATAATGTGACTTCAGGAATTGGTGTTTTAGAAGGATTTGCAGGAGATTTAAGATCAGGGCTGCCCATGCAATCTATTCATGATGGGGTGAACTATCAACATGAACCATTACGATTAAGTGTCGTAATTAATGCACCTAAAGAAGCCATGATCAAAATTTTGGAAAAACATGAATCAGTAAGGAATCTTTGTGATAACCAATGGATTTTTCTTCTGGCCATGAATGATGATGGAGAAATAACCGATGTGTATGACGGAGATTTTATGTGGAGAAAGTTGAATTCAACAGAGCTTGTTAATAAGCAAAATGAAAAAATGGTTGAAGAGTATGCTTAATAGTAATTAATATTATTTTCAGAATTTTAGGTTGTAATTTGGGGCTTCTTTATTGATTTAATGAGGCCCTTTTTTTATTCTTTCTTTTTTTGATAAAATAAAGTACAGTGTAAATGTCATAATATAATTCACTTAAAAATAAATAGCGGAGTATTTAGGTTGATTTTCCTGGTGTCTTTCTAATTGAAAATGAGAATTGCATTTGTTTGACTTAATAAATCTGTCTTAAATTTTCATACCTTCATTTTTAATTATTCTTTTACCCGCAATATTGATTTGACATGAAAAATCTTATAAAAGGAATTTGCCTTCTACTAACTTTTTCCTTCACCATAATGGAAGGAAAAGCACAAGACTATTTTCAAGAGGAATATCCCAAGGTTTGGGAACGAACTACTGCCTATTCCCGAACGATTGCGGAATCTATGCCAGAGCAGCTTTATAATTTTAAAGTTTATCAGGATGGCATGAGTTTTAAAGAACAGCAATTGCACATAGTAGGAAATATCAGTTTTCTATGCCGTCATATTACTGGAGAGTACAAAAACTTTTATTCAAGAGATGAGATAAAAGGGCTTAGCAAAAAGCAGGTTTTGCAGATTTCAGATGTAGCATTTAGCTATGTGGCAGATTTAATTGAAAGCACAAAACCTTCAGTGCTTTCTCAAAAAGTAATGTTTAAGGGAACTGAAATGACCAAAATGAATATATTTTACCTGATTAGAAGTCATGCAATTCACCATTTAGGACAATCCATTATTTATTTGCGCATGAATGATATTGAGGCGCCTGAGTATGTGGGGTGGTAAATGTTTTTTTTAATTTCTAACTGATTGATGTTTCAATCCATCTCTTCAAATAATACCTGATTTCCCTAATTATTGTAAGACCCTGGATTTCAAGAAGATTTCATTCAGACAGTTTCAAAATTATATTTAAGTATTTGCTTAAATAATAAAATTAATTAAATTTGAATGAGTCATGAAATAGCAAACAATATAATCATGGATAAAAATCAATCATGTATAAGGGTATTGGCTGATGAGGTGCAAATTCAACAATGCAAGGAAAATCTGGAAGAAAATAATGAATCATTTGGTAAGCTAAGTAGCATTCTGAATTTGGCTGGCAATGAGGTGAGATTGAAAATTCTATACCTTTTAGAGCAAGAAGGTCAATTATGCCCATGTGATCTTTCCGATATTTTAGGAATGAGTATTCCAGCAATATCTCAGCATATCAGGAAAATGAAAGACCGAAATATCATAACAGGAAAGAGAAGCGGGCAAACAATCTTTTATTCTATTAATGAAGAGCATTTAGGGCTTCTAAAACCCTTGTTTAAGGAAATTAGAGTTAGTGACCAAAAAGAATTGATATGAACTCGAAAGAAAACTCAAATATTGACTCTAATAGTAACAACAAATTATTAGGTGCAGGATTAGTATCGGCAATTACAGCATCTCTATGCTGTATTACCCCGGTTTTAGCCCTGGTTTCAGGTGCATCCGGTATCGCCTCTGCTTTTTCATGGTTAGATCCTTTAAGACCTTTTCTGATAGGAGTGACCATATTGGTTTTAGCATTTGCCTGGTATCAAAATTTGAGGCCCAGAACTGAGGAGGAGATAGCTTGTGCGTGCGAGGAAGGTGAAAAATCGAATTTTTGGCAAAGCAAGAAGTTTCTCGGAATTGTAACTGTTTTTGCCGTAGTGATGATGGCTTTCCCTTTATATGCCGATATGTTTTATTCTTCTCAGGATAAAAAACAGACGATTGTGGTAGAAAGTGATAATCTGCAAACTGCCACTTTCGAAATTAAAGGAATGACCTGTAATAGCTGTGCTTCGCACGTAGAAAATGATGTCAACAAATTGGACGGCATAGTGGGAGTAGATGCGAGTTATGAAGATGCTGATGCCACAGTAAAATATGATAAATCAAAAGTAAGCAGCGAGGAGATTGAGGCTGTGATAAACGGCACAGGTTATATAGTAATCAGTCAGAAATAGTATTTTTTTGGCTTTTATATTTAAGAAGTTGCTTAAATAAATTAATTAGAAATGGAAGTAATATTAGAATCAACGATAAAATGTCCCAATTG
The DNA here is from genome assembly GCF_030503855.1 of Marivirga salinae. Taxonomy (NCBI): domain Bacteria; kingdom Pseudomonadati; phylum Bacteroidota; class Cytophagia; order Cytophagales; family Marivirgaceae; genus Marivirga; species Marivirga salinarum. Next base: position 2,035,307 of record NZ_CP129971.1, read on the forward strand.
TGGGCACGAAAAAACAGAAGAAATGCCAACAGATGCTTGTCAATTCTTCTATGAGTGTGAAAATTGTAAAACAGTTTTGAAGCCAAAAGCTGGCGACTGCTGTGTGTATTGTAGTTATGGAACAGTGGATTGTCCTCCAATTCAACAAAACAAAGATTGTTGTTAATGAGAAAGCGTCTGACAATAACTAACCGTCAGACGCTTTTTTTAACATCAGGCCAACCACTTATTCGTTCCACCACATAACCAAATAGCACTCAAACCGGCTTCTTTTAATGTTTTAGCTCCTTCAGCTGAGCGCCCACCGCCTTTTCCACAAACTGTTACATAATAGGTGTTTTTATCCAATGTTGAGATTTTTTCACTTAGCTCACCTAATGGAATATTGATTGCCTCTGGAATATGAGCAGTTTCATATTCATCCTTATTTCTAACATCTATAATTTGAATAGCTTCATTTTTATTTAATGCTTCTTTTAGCTCCTCTGGTTCTAGGCAGTCCTTTGTTTGCTTGATGTTGGCCGGCATTCGGAATTTGATAATTAAAGAAGACATAATAGTCAGCCCTGCAATAGTTAGAATCGCATATTCTATCCCAAATAAATCAGCCATTACCCCTGAAATGATAGCACCAAATGCATACCCTAAATCTCTCCAAAGCCTAAAGGTACCCACACTTTCAGCTCTTTGTTGTGGACTGGTTGCCTGTGCAATGGTGGATAAAAAAGTAGGATAAACCAAGGCAGTTCCCAAACCTAAAATGGCAGATAAGCCCGCTAAAACGGTAAAACTGCTGCTGTACGGAATAAACAGTATAGCAATACCTTGCATTAGCATACCCCAGAACAGCATCCCTTTTTTGGAATAATGATCGGACATTTTACCGGTAAATAACTGACCAATTCCCCAGACGGTAGGATAGATAGCAGTGATTATACCAATATTTTCATTGTCATAATTCAATGAAAAAAGCACCATCGGTAAAAGCCCCCATATCATCCCGTCATTCAGGTTATTGATTAGACCTGCCTGCGTGACAGAGCTTAAGGTTTTGTTTTTGAAAGTGGTTTCTAAAAAGATATTTTTCAAATGCACGGTTATGTCAGTCCCGCTTTCTTTATTTACATGACCTCGGGTATCTTTCACCCAAAGTAATGTTAAAAGAAAACCTACAATTGAAAGGAAGATTCCAATGTAAAAAGGATAGGGTGTGATGCCATAACTATTCGCAACATAACCTGTGATGAAAGCCATAATACCTACAGCGAAATATCCGGCAAACTCATTTAATCCCATGGCGAATCCTCGGTCTTTTTCGCCTACTAGGTCAATTTTCATCACTACAGTACTGCTCCAGGTCAATCCCTGACTTAATCCTAACAAAATATTAGCGATTATGACGAATGTCCAGCTTGGCGCATAAATCAGCATGAAAGGAACAGGGATTGCCAATAACCATCCAAAGAGGAGGAGATTTCTCCTACCAAATTTATTGGCCAATTTTCCTGTATAATAATTGGCAATGGCTTTACTAATACCAAAAGCTGTAATAAAAGTCAGAATAGCCGATTTGGATGCAATCCCGAATTCCACTTCAGCAAATTGCGGGAATATACTTCTTTCCATCCCCACCATACCGCCAACAAAACCGTTGACGATCACCAATAATGTAAACTGCTTCCAGTTTTCTCTAAGTCCTAATTTTATATTATCCATTGATAATTAATTTCCAAACAGGCAAAGTTCGAAAAATTTTGAGGACTGTTATGTAACAATTATTATATTGTTTTATATTTTGTCTAAAGCCTTCATTATTTCCTCTGCACTTGCTCTTTTTTTATAGTCTCTATCGAAATGTCTCCAAGCAACTCTTCCATCTTGGTCAATGATAAAAGTTGCAGGTACAGGAATTCTTTTTGAATTGTCTGAATGTGCATTTTCTAAATCAGCATCCAGGCGAGTGTCATAGAGCTCAATCAATTGTTCTTTTGGGACAAAGGCCACATCGAAATCTTCACTGATTTTGTAATTTTTATCGTAAAGCAAAGTGAATTCAGCTCCTGTTTGAGATTTTGTCTTTTGAAGATTCTCCTGCTTTTCAGGTGAAACTGCTATCACTTTAGCACCTTTGTTTTTTATTAAATCTAAGTTTTCCTGCAACTGACTTAGGTGATGATTGCACACTGGACACCATTGACCTCGATAAAACAGTAAAACTACAGGGCCTTCTTTCAAGGAAGTTTTTAAATTGAATGTATTGCCATCAGCATCTGTAGCAATAAAGTTTTCAACAGTTTCGCCTACCGCTTTTCCTTCTACTTCTTCCACGGTTTTATGTTGTGCATTTGCAGAGAAAGCAAATATGAAGAAAGTCAGTATTATTAGTGAGTTGTGTTTTATGTTTCTCATCTGTAATTTTTTTTCTATTATCTTAAATCTTTTAAAATTATCTATACTCTGGATTCGGGTTGTCTTTATGTGTTGAAGCATCCCATTCCGTTCTTTGATTGCCATGTGCTGGAATTCCATTATTATCCTTCAGCATTTTAGCCATATGCATTAAATTCCAAGTCATGAAAGTGGTATTTCTATTGGTAAAATCATTCTCAGGCCCGCCACTTCCTTCATCCATATAGGATGCACCTGGTCCTGCTTCACCTACCCATCCTGCATCTGCTTGTGGAGGAATTACATAGCCCAAATGCTGCAAACCATACAAAGTACTCATGGCAACATGTTTGATGCCATCTTCATTTCCGGTCACCAAACAGCCGCCTACTCTTCCGTAATAAGCATATTGCCCATGCTCGTTGGTTTCCCCTGAAAAGCCATATAGTCTTTCAATCACCTGAGTGGCAACCGAGGATTTTTCTCCCAACCAGATAGGTGTACCAATTATTAAAATATTAGCATCCATTACCTTTTTTTGAATGGCAGGCCAGTCATCTTTATCCCAACCATGCTCGGTCATATCAGGGTAAACCCCAAAAGCTATATCATGATCAACCGCTCTGATGATATCTACATGAATCCCATTATCTTCCATGATTTGTGCAGACATACTTATCAGTCCAGAGGTATGCGATTTTTCAGGTGATTTCTTTAAAGTACAATTGATAAAAACGGCTTTTAAACCGCTGAAATCTGTTTTATTTTCTTTATTAAGTTGTGATTGATAGCTGCTGAGTTTCATAGTTTATAATTTATTTGCCCTAAGAAAAAGAATTTGTTCTTAATGAAATGTTTAATAGGTGACACTTGTATTGTTTTTAACTCTAATAATCAATTTAAAGTTATGAGGATAAGGGAAATGAAAATTATGTGATTTTAACTGTAATTATAATTCAATTTTTTAATTGATTTGCAACGATTAAGTACCTTATTTGTCATAAAAAAATGTAAAGAATAAAAAGTATTAGTTACTCACTATAGATTGTATTTCATTCACGTATACAACTACCTTGTCGGCTGCCTGCATCGCATGTAAAATTTTAAGTTGAAAACACTTGAAAGAGGGCGCAATGTAAGTTACCTACTCAAGAGCGGTAATTCTTAATTACTAATTATTAATTCATCACACTACTCTTCAAATTGAAAATTCATATAAGCATTTTGTAATTCCCTCAGAGCATGATGTTCACCATTTTTTTGAGCAAGCGCAATTCCTTTTTGGTAAATTTCTTCCGCTTTATCTCTATCAAAGAATTCTGCATATAAAGCTGCTGCATGATAGTAAGTTCCGATGTAGTTTTCATGCTTTTCTAGCAGTTCATCGAAAAGTTCCTTGGCTTTTTGTGGTACTTCTTCTTTAAATTCTGTAGCCAAAGCATAGATTATAAAGGGATCATTGGGAGATTCTTCTCGAAATTTTTGAAGTTGTGCTATTCTATCTTCATTCATTAGTCGGATTCAGTTTTTATTTTTTTCAATTATACTTAACTTCGGGCTTTAATATCAGTTATACTTTATAAATCTTCAAATTGTCTTCAACAAAAAGTGTTTTAGGCAATGAACCATAAACTCAATATATTTTATGAAAATATTAGTTTGCATAACGCATGTGCCAGATACAACGGCAAAGATTTCCTTTAAGGATGATAATACAAAATTTAATTCAGACGGAGTACAATTCATCATTGGCCCATATGATGATTACGCTTTAGCAAGAGCCGTTGAATTAAAAGAAGCTACTGGAGGTACAGTTACCGTATTAAATGTTGGGGGTGCTGAAACAGAACCTACTATCAGAAAAGCATTAGCAATTGGAGCTGATGATGCTATCAGAATTGATGCTGAACCAACGGATTCATTTTTTGTAGCAGAGCAAATAGCAAACCATGCAAAAGATGCTGGTTATGATTTAATCATGATGGGTAGAGAATCCATTGATTTTAATGGTGGTATGGTGCACGGAATGGTAGGTGAATTATTAGGCTTGCCCGCTATTTCTCCAGTAATGAAATTGGATATCGAAGGACAAACTGCTAAGTTAGCTCGTGAGATTGAAGGAGGTAAAGAATATTTAGAATTAGAATTACCTTTCATTGCAGGATGCCAAGAGCCAATTGCTGAATGGAAAATTCCTAATATGAGAGGAATCATGTCTGCTAGAAGTAAAAAGCTAGAGGTAGTAGCTCCATCAGATTCTTCTGAAGCGGTGAAATTACAGAAATACGAATTGCCGCCTGCTAAAGGAGATGTGAAAATGATTGATGCCGACAATGTAGAGGAGTTGGTGAAATTGTTGAAAAACGAGGCTAAAGTTATTTAATAACTGAAAAGTCGATTAATCATTGTTGAACGAAATTATTAGAAAGAAATGTCAATATTAGTATTTATAGAACACGCAGAAGGCGAAATTAAAAAATCATCTCTTGAGGCAGTATCTTATGCTGCGGCAATGGGAGAGGATGTAACGGCAATCGCTTTAGGTCCAGTAGATGAGTCAGTTTTGAAAGTGGCTGGAAAAGCAGGAGCTTCAAAAGTTTTGCACGCTGCAGACGAGAAATTAGAGAAAGGATTAATTCAGCCATATGCAAAGGTAATTGCACAAGCAATGGAAAAAGAAGGAGCGAAAACTTTAGTTCTTGCTAAATCTTCTTTAGGTGATCCGGTTGCTGCTAGAATTGCAGCTAAATTGAAAGCAGGATTTGTTTCTAACGTAGCTGATTTACCTGATACTTCGAGCGGATTTACAGTGAAAAGAAGTATTTATACGGGTAAAGCTTATGCTAATGTGGAAATGACCACAGAAAATAAAATCATTGGTATCAAGAAAAATGCTGTAGAGTTGAAAGAAGATGGGGGAGATGCTTCAGTTGAAGCTTTTGAGCCAACTTTGGATGATGCTGATTTCGCAGTAAAAATCACTTCTCAAGATAAGCAAGAAGGTGAAATCTTATTACCGGAAGCAGAAATTGTAGTTTCAGGTGGTAGAGGAATGAAAGGACCTGAAAACTGGGGAATGATAGAAGATTTAGCGAAAACTTTGGGAGCAGCTACTGGATGTTCAAAACCAGTTTCTGATATCGGTTGGAGACCTCACCATGAGCACGTAGGACAAACAGGAGTTAAAGTTTCTCCTCAGTTGTATGTTGCAATTGGTATTTCTGGAGCTATTCAGCATTTAGCGGGAGTGAATTCATCTAAATATATTTTAGTGATTAACAAAGATGAAGAAGCACCGTTCTTCTCAGCAGCAGATTATGGTATTGTAGGAGATGCTTTTGAAGTAGTTCCTAAGTTAACTGAAGCATTAAAAGCAGCACAAAACTAAAATTCACTTGTGGATAAAATCAAATTAGAAATATTAGGTTTATCGTCTAGTCAGTCGCAATCAGGTTCTTTTGCCTTAGTTTTAGGTGAAACACCTGGTAGTAGAAGACTTCCGATTATCATTGGGATGTTTGAAGCACAAGCTATCGCTATTGAAATAGAGAAGATTGTGCCCAACAGACCTATGACACATGATTTATTCAAATCCTTTGCACACAGTTTTAATTACACAGTAAAAGAAATTGTGATTTCAGATTTGAAAGAAGGTGTGTTTTTTGCCAAAATCGTTTGCGATAACGGCATGGAAACGGTAGAAATAGATAGTAGACCTTCCGATGCCATTGCAATAGGTATTCGTTTTGATGCACCTATTTACACTTATGAGAAAATCATGTCGGAGGCAGGAATAGTACTTTCAGACGAGAAAGAAGACGAAGATATTTCTGAGTTGAAAAAGCCGGTTGAAAAATCATCTTCACCAGGATCGTCATCAACTCCAACCTCAAAATCCGATTTCGACAAATTGAAAAATATGCCGATGGATAAATTGAATGAGTTGTTGGATAAAATGATTCAAAGTGAGGATTATGAGAAAGCCGCTAAAATCCGCGATGAAATAAATAGAAGGAATTAAGAAATATATTCTTAGATCATTTAATAAATAGCTTTGCCATTATTGGTGAAGCTATTTTTTTTATTGAAACTTCGATTCAATAGGGCAAGATTTCTGCCTCCGCAGGAATGACGCACTGATTAGATTTCTTTAATTAATTTGGAACAGTATACCACAGATAAATTGCTTGTGTTTTTTTCTTAAAGGCTAGAAAAGACCGTCATTCCTGCAAAGGCAGGAATCTATCCATTTTAATTTTCAATTAAAATATAATGATGGCTTATCCCTTGAATAAGAAGATCCACCTAACGCCAAACTCTTCCACATCAAATAATCTCTAAAAAAGTATAATTTAAGCTTAAAATACTTCTCAATTTCATACTCTTATCATCAAATTATACTAAATTTACGATCACTTAATACGAAGCCTTTATTTATTCTATTGAGTTTTCAATACTTGGTAAAAACATCATCCTAAGTAGTAATAATGAATTTCTCTGCACTTCTTGCACAACATCCAGTTTTTGAGTTAGTAAAAAAAAGCGCACAATCGCTTGGGATTGAAGCCTATGTAGTAGGTGGGTATGTACGCGATTTAATCTTAAAAAGACCATCAAAAGATATTGATTTTGTATGCGTGGGGAGCGGAATAGAATTAGCTAAAGAAGTAGCTGCCAATATTGGTTCCAAGAAGAAATTTCAAGTATTTAAAAATTTCGGAACTGCCAGTATCCATCATCAAGATTTGGAACTGGAGTTCGTTGGCGCAAGAAAAGAATCTTACCAAAGAGAAAGCCGCAAACCCATAGTGGAGGAAGGAACCCTTGAAGATGACCAAAATAGAAGGGATTTTACGATTAATGCTTTAGCTATAAGTTTAAATGAGGAAAATTATGGAGCGCTAATTGATCCTTTTGGTGGAGTAAAAGACTTAAAGAAAAAGCTAATTAAAACACCATTAGAGCCAGATGTTACTTTTTCAGATGATCCCTTGAGAATGATGAGAGCAATTCGTTTTGCTGCTCAATTGAATTTCGATATTGCTCCTAAAACTTTTGATAGCATTATTAAAAATGCTGAAAGATTAAAGATTATTTCCGCTGAACGCATTACAGATGAATTGAATAAAATCATTTTAACAGAGAAACCTTCTTATGGTTTTAAACTACTCTATCATGCTCAATTGTTAGATAAATTCTTTCCGGAAATGATAGAATTACAAGGCGTAGAGGAAAAGAATGGATTTAAGCATAAAGATAATTTCTATCATACTTTGCAGGTATTAGATAATACAGCGGAATATGGTGGGGATCTCTGGTTGAGATGGGCGGCCATTTTACACGATATTGCAAAACCTGCAACCAAAAGATTTAATCCGAAGCAAGGATGGACATTCCATGGCCATGAAGATAAAGGTGCTCGAATGGTGCCTAAAATTTTCAAGAGAATGAAGCTGCCACTGAACGAAAAAATGAAGTATGTGCAAAAGCTCGTATTACTTCATTTAAGACCGATCCCTTTAGTCAGGGATAATATCACAGATAATGCAGTTCGAAGATTACTTTTTGAAGCAGGTGATGATATTGAAGATTTAATGACCCTTTGCCGTGCGGATGTCACCTCAAAGAACATGAATAAAGTCAAGCAATTTCGAGCTAATTTTGATAAGGTAGAGCAGAAAATGAAAGAAGTGGAGGAAAATGACCAAGTCAGGAATTTTCAACCTCCCATTAGTGGAGAAGATATCATGAAGGCTTTTGATTTATCCCCTTGCAAAGAGATTGGAATTATTAAAAGTGAAATAAAAGAGGCGATTTTGGATGGTAAAATTCAAAATAATAAGGAAGAAGCCTATGAATTTATGCTTGGCATTGGTCGAAAACTTAATTTAAAAGCTGTATAAAAAATTAATTGGCACAGTATTAGTAAACACATTAATATAAAAAAATGAATATGCGAAATTTTACTCAAAAAATAGTTCTGTCGGTTTTTGCTTTACTATTGGTATTTAATTTTGATTTAACAGCTCAAAATGAAGCTGAAATTGAAAGAGCTAAGCAGAAGTACAGTAGATCAATTAAATACAATGATTTTGCTGTTGCTAAAAATGCTATATATGATTTACTGATTTTAGAGCCAAATAATACCTCATACCTAGATTCATTGGCCTATATGTATTTTGAGTTTAATCAATTTGCATCTGCAGCTTTAGTGGGCAGGGATGCTTTGAAGAATAATCCAAATAATCAAATGATGTTGCAAATCAGTGCTAAAAGCTTGGATCAATTAGGTGCTTTGGATCAATCCTTGAAAATGTATCAAAAGCTTTATACTATTTCTGATGATGGCTTTGTATTATTTGAAGTAATTCAAAAACAATATGACCTGAAAAAATATGATGACGCTATGATTAATTCAGAGTTATTGTTGGGTAAAAGAATAGTTGAAGGCAGTCGGGTTTATGCGAAAGACCAGAATGGAAATGAAATTGAAGTTCCTTTTAAGGCCGTCATCAAAAACTTACAAGGAATGATTGCAAGAGGACAGGGAGATGAGGAATCTGCAAAAAAATACTTTAATAGTGCATTAAATTTAGCGCCAAACTACGCTTTACCAAAAGAAAATTTGAATCCTAAAGACTAATGTTTTTATTTACTAATTGATTTAAGTGGAATTAATACCCTAAACTGAAAATTATGAAACAATTTAAAATTGTATTTTTTACGGCTACTTTCTTTTTTTTAAGTAGTGCTGTATTATCTCAAAATTTAACAGGAGATAACTATGCAACTGCAAAAGCAGCTGGCAATGGAACGGTTACTTTCACTTATGTGGAAACTCCAGGATTTGTGTATAAAGATCAAAGTGGAAAATTGACAGGAGTTTGTGTTGATATCATGAATGATTTTTTACAATATGTTAGACAAAATCATGGTATTAATTTGAATGCTCGTTTTTTAGGAAATGGTAGTAGTTTTAGCGCCATGTATAATGGAGTTAAAAACAGTCAAAATGGTGTTTTCGGTTTGGGAAACATTACTGTGACAGAAGCTAGGAAAAGCGAAATTTTATTTAGTCCGCCCTTTATCACCAACTTTGCTATTTTAGTTACGCATAGTAGTGTTCCATCTTTGGAATCCATGGATGAAATACCACAAAAATTTAAGGGTTTTACAGCTTACACGGCAAAAGGAACTCTAAATGAAAAACGTATTAATAATCTAAAATCTAATTATTATCCTGAGCTGAAAATAAGCTATGTGAATTCAAGTCCTGATGTTTTGGATAAGATATTATCTGACAAGAAGTCAATGTCTTATTTGGATTTGGCTTTTTATTTATCAGCCGTAAAGGAACGAAAACCATTGAAAAGACATAAAGTAGGAGATGAGGGTTCTGAAGAGTTTGCTTTTGTAATGCCAAAATCAAGTGATTGGCAACCAATTATTGAAGAGTTTTTTAATGCAAACGGAGGATATAAAAATACTACAGAGTACAAAAAAATTCTAGTTGATCACTTAGGCTTATCAGCAGTAAAATTATTGGATTCTGCATCAGAGTAAAAGCTGAATTAATTTATGGACCAAAAAACAGATTTTAAGTATTGGGAATCATTTTTTCAATCATTACAAATGACCTATTATGGTTTATTAGCAGCACCATTGTTTCTCTTTGCTGTGGTATTTTTAAGGGCTGAAAATGGCAATGCAAAATTACTAGGTATTCCTGCAGATATAGAGGATATCGTGGTAGGTATAGTTGTGATTTTAGCTATTATTGAAATTTTATTCCTTCATCTTTTAGCGAATAGGCAATATAAATTGGCTGCACAAGAAGAGGAATTAATATCTAAAATGCGTAAATATAAAAGTGCCACTTTAGTGAAATATATAGGTTTAGCCATTTATCAAATCATTACTGTTGCTGTATTTGCAATGACTTATCATAGTGGATTGATGGGGCTATTTACAGGTCTATTGCTTTACAGTTCTTTTTTTAGGCCAGAAATTCAAAATGCAAGAAGGGATTTGAAGCTGAGTAAAGAAGAATATCAAAAAATAGATTATAAAACAGGTTTAGTAACCTAAAAACAAAAGGCTTTCTAAGAAAGCCTTTTGTTTTTATATCTCTTTAATCACCACTTCATATGTTGCTTTAACATTTAGAGTACCAGAAACAGAGCAATATTTACCCGCTGCCAATTCAACCAATTTCATAAATTCATCTTCCTTTAAATTGTCTGATGTAGCGGTAAAAATCATATGGATACTTTCATATGCCCTCGGGTGTTCTTCTCTTCTTTTTCCTACGGTCTCAACTTGAAGGTCCATTAGATTTTTCCTTCTTTTCTTAATCATTTCCACTAAATCTACCGATGCGCACGAAGCTAAGGCAGCCAAGAGACTTTCCATTGGAGAAAAATAGTCCTTGCTTTTGGCGTCATACATATCAATATTTAAGATATTGCCTGACTCATTTTTGCTCTCATATTCCTTAGGAGCCAGCATATTTGTGATTACTCTCATTTCTTTATAATTAAAATTTTCAGGAAATCGCAAAGCTACAATCTTATAAATAAATTAGTAAGCTTATAACTTATATTTTCAATCGCTGTAAGATTCCATTATCTTTTCCTAATTTTAGAAAAGCCTAAATTAGCATAAATGTTAAAAATAATTCAAGACGATCCTTGGTTAGCTCCGTACGAACCCGATATTCAAAGCCGGTTCGATTATTTTAAATCAGAATTGGATAGAATTCAATTTCAATATGGAGATTTATTAAAATATGCTTCTCGACATCAGGAGCTGGGTTTTCAAAAGACAAAAGCTGGGGTTTCTTATAAAGAATGGGCACCCGGGGCTCAAGCTCTATCTTTAGTGGGTGATTTTAATAATTGGGATGAAAATGCTCACCCGATGCAGAAAGATGAAAATGGAATTTGGGAAGTTGAAATTAAAAAGGATGAGGGTTTAGCACATCTTTCACCTATTAAAGTGAGAGTTACTTCGGCCAATGGAAAGCATGACAGAATTCCTGCTTACATAAAATATGCTACACAAAACGAAGAGGATTATGATTTTACGGGAAGAGTTTGGGATCCTGAAAAAGCATTCAAGTGGACAGATACTAAATTTAAGTTAGCGGAAATTAAAAATCCTGTAATTTATGAATGCCATCCAGGTATGGCGCAGGAAAAAGAAGGAGTGGGCACTTTCAAGGAATTCGAAGAGAATATATTACCAAGAATAAAGGACTTAGGATATAATTGCATTCAATTGATGGCGGTGGCAGAACATCCTTATTATGGATCTTTTGGTTATCATGTGGCTAACTTTTATGCGCCTTCTTCTCGCTTTGGTACACCCGAGGAATTGAAATCTTTAGTCAATGCTGCTCATAAAATGGGGATTGCTGTGATTATGGATGTGGTCCATTCCCACGCAGTCAAGAATTTTTCAGAGGGCTTAAATGATTTTGATGGAAGCGGAAATCAATATTTTCATGAAGGCGGGAGAGGGTATCATACTGGCTGGGATTCCAAATTATTTAATTATGGAAAAGAGGAAGTATCTCGTTTTCTCTTGTCGAATTTACATTATTGGCTGGAAGAATTCCATTTTGATGGTTTTCGTTTTGATGGTGTAACTTCTATGCTCTATCATCATCATGGGGAAGGAGTGAGTTTTGATCATTATGATAAATATTTTAAAGAAGGAGTGGACTGGGATGCTGTTAGATATTTACAATTAGCCAATACATTAATCCATGAAATTAAATCCAATGCCATCACCATAGCAGAAGATATGAGCGGAATGCCTGGTACTTGTCAAGCAATTGAAGAAGGTGGCTTAGGCTTTGATTACCGTTTGGGAATGGGTATACCCGATAACTGGATTAAATGGCTCAAGCATAAGCAAGATGAAGAATGGGGCATGCAGGAAATCTGGAATGTGTTGGGTAATAGAAGATATGGAGAGAAAACCGTTGCTTATGCAGAATCTCATGATCAGGCTATGGTAGGAGATAAAACACTTGCTTTTTGGCTGATGGATAAAGAAATGTATTGGCATATGAAGAAGGGCGATGATAATTTAATTATCGACCGAGGAATAGCCTTACATAAAATGATTCGCTTGGTGACTGCCTCAGCTGGTGGGGAAGCCTATTTGAATTTCATTGGGAATGAGTTTGGTCATCCTGAATGGATGGATTTTCCCAGAGAAGGCAATAATTGGAGTTATAAATATGCCCGAAGACAATGGTCATTGGTTGACAATAAAGAATTGAAATATCATTATCTCAATGATTTTGAGGAGGCAATGCTAGACGTATTGAAATCAGAGAATGTATTGCAAGCAGCTCCGGCTAATTTGCTCAATGTAGATGAAACCAATAAAGTACTGATTTTTGAAAGAGCAAATTTGATTTTTGTCTTTAATTTTCATCCTAATAATTCTGTTCCAGACTATGAGTTTTGGGTGCCAAAAGCTGGCAAGTTCAAATACCTTTTAAACAGTGATGACGCAAAATTCGGAGGTCATGAAAGGATCGATCAATCTACTATTCATGAAAGCTTTAAAAAGGAGGGTGGAGATTTTATTAAAATTTACTGTGTGAATAGGGCGGCTTTGGTTTTGAAAAGAAAGTAAAAAAAATGTCTATTGCCATCCTCTAGATGGTGATGGTTACTGGTCTCTTGGTGCTTAAGCTTGCTTGCCGATGAATAGAGGTGGAGTCCCATAGACTTTAAGTCTACTTTAAAATAATTCAATAATAGAAGAACCAATAAATTAGTTATTGACCAATTTATTGTTTTCCATTAACTTCGTAGCTATGACTAAAATCATATGATAATGAAATTTAATTACCTTTTTAGTTTACTTATATTTTCAGTTTTAATTTCAGCCTGTTCTAAGGAGAGAGTAATTACTCAGGATAATTATGAAGTAGTGGATTTGCCCGATGGCAGCATAGTTTTTTTAAATCATTATTCAGAATTAGAATATATTGAAGCATTTAATCAGCGCAGAGTTGCTATTTCCGGTGAGTGCTATTTTTCAGTTGAAGCTTCCGATAAATCATTCACAGTAACAGGTGAATTAGGAGAAGTTGAGGTGTTAGGTACTGAATTTAGTGTAAAATCAGATATTGAGGATATGAAAGTTGAAGTTGAATCGGGAAGTGTCCAATTTACTGTTGAAGATCATTCTGAAAAATTATCCAAAGGGGAAATGGCTTCTTATCAAAAAGGAGATAATTCCATTAAGACTGGAAAAGCTTCCAATGGTTTTAAGAAATGGATGGCTAAATTAAGAATTGAGTTCAAGCGATTGGATAAAAAATTGAATGATGAAGCAAAAGGCATAGAAGAAGAACTCAATGAAAAAGCCAAGGAAATTGAAAAAGAAGCTAATAAAATTGGAAAGGAACTGGAAGATGTGGGAGATCAAATTGGCAAGAGTATTAAGAAAATTACAGATTGAGATTAATTAATAAGCCTCTACTATAATTAAATGTCTTTAAAGAAATCGTTCAGGTTTTTTAGGTATTGTGAATTAAGTTGAGCACTTACATTTATTTTCACCTTTAGACCAAATATTTACAATTGTATTTTGGTCATGTCCCTACCTTGCAGTATTTTAGCTTTTTAATAAAGGTTGAATACTATTGACAAAAGTTAAAATTTTTCATTTAAACATAACCAAATTTGGTGTAATAGCATCTAATTTAAATCTCTTCATTTTTCACCTGAGGATCTTATGAATCTCTTTTTACTAAAAACTATGGACAAATTATTACGATTATTTAAATTACTAAGCATTGTCACAGCATTTATCTTTGGTATGAGTCTTGAGATAAGTGCACAAAATATTACCATTTCAAACTTCACTCCTAAAAGTGGAGCAGTAGGCACAACGGTAACCATATCAGGCACTAACTTTAATACCACTGCTGTTAATAACATAGTGATATTCGGAGCTACAAGAGCAACAGTCACAGCGGCCACAGCTACTGAACTTACGGTTACCGTTCCGACTGGGGCAACTTATGCACCTGTAACAGTGCTTAATACTGAGACTGATTTAATAGCTTCTACCAATAGTAACTTTACGCCCACCTTCTCGCCCAACAAAAGCAGTATTACTGCTACCGATTTTGAAACTAAAGTGGATTTTGCGACTGGAGCTGATCCTTTCTCGGTTGCAATAGGTGATTTGGATGGGGACGGCAAAGCAGACTTAGTATTAGCAAATTTTACTAGCAATACTGTCTCTGTTTTACGGAATATAGGCAGCCCTGGTGTTGTGGACTATGCTGAAAAAGTGGATTTTAATACTAATACAAATCCTATATCAGTTGCCATTGGTGATTTGGATGGAGATGGCAAGGCGGATTTAGCAGTAGCGAATTACAGTAGCACTAATGTTTCTGTTTTGCGCAATACGAGTACTATTGGTACCATAAATTTTGAACCTAAAGTGGATTTTGCTACAGGTGCAAATCCTCACTTAATAGCCATAGACGATTTCGATGGAGATGGTAAGGCAGATATAGCAGTTGCGAATCGTAACTCTACTTTTAAAGTTTCTGTTTTACGCAATACGAGCATTCCCGGTAATATAAGTTATGAGACAAAAATAGATTTTCTATCAGGTGGTGTTCCTTATTCAATTGCCACGGGCGATTTGGATGGGGATGGGAAGTCAGACCTTGCAGTAGCGAATTATAATAGCAATAGGGTTTCTGTTTTACGTAATGAGAGCAGCTCTGGAACCATAAACTTTGCGCCTAAAGATGATTTTTTTACTGGTGGAAATCCTCATTCTGTTGCCATAGGTGATTTGGATGGAGATGGGAAAGCTGACTTAGCAACAGCGAATTATGGCGATGCTACCGTTTCTGTTTTACATAATAGGAGTACCACTGGTGACATAGACTTTGCATTTAGAGAGGATTTCCCTACTGGCCCACTTCCAATTTCAGTTGCGATAGGAGACCTGAATGGGGATGGGAAAGCTGACTTAGCAACAGCGAATTATGGTAGTGGTGAGAGGACAGTTTCTGTTTTACGAAATATAGGTGCCCCAGAAGATGCCATAAATTACGCCACCAAAGTTGATTTTACGACCTATACAGGTCCTGTCTTAGTCGCGATAGGCGATCTGGATGGGGATGGAAAGGCTGACTTAGCAGTAGCGAATCGTTTTAGTGATTTTGTATCTGTTATCAGAAACAATCCTGATTTTATTCCTTTTGTAACTGCTTATTCACCTGCAGATGACGAAACAGGCCTAGTGGAGGTCAATACAGACCTAATCCTTACCTTCAACGAAGATATTCAGAAAGGAACAGGTAACATTCTGATCAAGGAAGATGGAGTAATCACGCAGACTATTCCGGTAACGGATGCTAGTGTCACGGTTTCAGGAAATACGGTGACCATTAACCCTGAAGATTTTACAATAGGTGCTACAGTCAACATAGAAATGGATGCTGGTGTATTTAAAGATCTGACTGATAATAACTATTCAGGAATCACTGGTCCTACTACTTGGAATTTTGTTGCAGGCTTGCTTAGTCAAATGATCAGTTTTGATGCATTGGGTGATCAAACTTATGGTGATGCTAATTTTGATTTAACCGCCACAGCCAGCTCAGGTCTACCTGTGAATTATACCAGTTCAGACCAAAGTGTGGCAACCATTAATGGGAGTGAGGTAACCATTACGGGAGCAGGAACTACTACAATAACGGCAAGTCAAGAAGGTAATTCGGATTATAAATCAGCTCCATCAGTAGAGCAAACATTTACTGTAAATAAATCTTCTCAAACTATTACGTTTGATGCATTGCCTACTAAAAATTATGATGTTGCAGCTTTTAATTTAACTGCAACGGCCAGCTCAGGTTTATCTGTGAATTATACCAGTTCAGACCAAAGTGTGGCAACCATTAACGGAAGTGAGGTAACAATAATCGGAACAGGAACTACTACAATAACGGCAAGTCAAGAAGGTAATTCGGATTATAAATCAGCTCCATCAGTAGAGCAAACATTTACTGTAAATAAATCTTCTCAAACTATTACGTTTGATGCATTACCTACTAAAAATTATGGTGATGCAGCTTTTAATTTAACTGCAACGGCCAGCTCAGATTTGCTTGTGGAATATACTAGCTCAAACTTAAACGTGGCAACCATTAACGGAAGTGAGGTAACAATAATCGGAACAGGAACTACCACTATAACGGCAAGCCACCCAGGTAATGCAAATTATAAGGCAGCTTCTTCAGTAGGTCAATCATTGACTGTAAACAAAGGTTCTCAAACAATTACATTTGAAAGCTTAGAAAACAGAACTTATGGAGATGAGGCTTTTGATTTAACCGCTACATCGAGTTCAGCTTTAGAACTAACTTTTAGCAGTTCAGATGAAACTGTTGCTACCATTGAGGGAAAAACGGTAACCATAATCGGAGCAGGGACTGCAACCATCACTGCAACTCAGGCAGGAAATCAAAACTATGAACAGGCTACAGCTGTAGAGCAAATTTTAACAGTAAATAAAGCGGCACAAAGTATCACATTTGAAAGCTTAGAAGCCAAAACCTATGGAGATGCGAATTTTGATTTAACAGCTACAGCTAGTTCAGGCTTAGAACTGACTTACAGCAGTTCAGATGAAACTGTAGCAACCATTGATGGCAATACGGTAAGTATTGTTGGAGGAGGAACGGCAAGCATTACTGCCAATCAATCAGGTAATTCAAACTATGAGGCAGCTTCAGCAACCGAACAAATTCTAACGGTAAATAAAGCAGCTCAAAGCATCAGTATTACGGCCATTGAAGATAAATTGGTTGATGCAGCACCCTTTGAGGTTGTAGCGATTGTGAATAGCGGTTTGGATTTAACCTACAGTTTGACAGGCCCCGCTACTATTAGCGGAAATACTATTACTCTTGATGGATCAGAGGGAACTGTTGAAGTAACGGTTAGTCAGTCAGGCAATACGAACTACAATTCTACTTCGGCTAGCATTAGTTTTGAAGTAACAGACCCTTGCATTGACTTTGGTGCAGAGGCAATAAATATCACGAATGTACTATGTAATGGAGAGGCGAATGGAAGCTTTGAAATTTTAGCCACTGGAACAGAACCCTTCCTTTATACAATGGATGGAACTGATCAAGAGAGTGAAATATTCAGTAACTTAACTGCAGGAGACTATGATGTGATCGTAACGGATGGGAATAACTGTACCCAAACAGTTACTGTTACAGTAAAAGAACCTGCAATGCTTACAATCAGCGGAGAAGTAGCGAATAGTAATAGTACAGATGGTAATGGTAGTATTTCATTAACTGCCAATGGAGGAACAGGAAATCTAAGTTATGAGTGGAGCAATGGTGCTACTTCAGCTAATATTAGTGAATTAACTATTGGAGAATATACTGTAACAGTGACCGATGAGAATGGTTGCAGCTTAACAGAAAAATTTACAATAAGTGGGGTTACTGCCAATGGAGAAAAGCTGAATAGTCAAGTTAGCATATATCCAAATCCGACTAGTCAATCTATAAAAATACTGCATGCAGAGGCAGTAGAGATTATAACATTGTATAATGCACAAGGTAAATTGATCCTAACACAGAAAGCAAAAGGCACCGAAAGTAATCTGCAATTGACACAATTACCAATAGGACTTTACTTTATTCAATTGGACAATAGTGCAGAAATGCATAGAATAGTTAAAAAGTAGATAGTATTGAGTAGTGAGATAATTTATCTTCTCACTACTCAATTTTATGTTTTTATATGGGATGAGGAAATTTCCATATTTTTGTTGTTTTCCTCACAATAAACCTCAAAAATAATAATGAAATGTTCAATTTCGATTATTGTATACTTGATAACATCATTTCTAGCGTTTTCCCAAAAGCATCATACCATAAAAGGCCAGTTACTTCAGCATAGTGATTCATCACCAGTATTTAATGCGCATATTTATTTTGATAAAACAGCTATTGGTACCACCACCAATGAAGATGGATTATTTGCATTTCACTTTCTGGAAAATGAAAAACAGTCTAACATTCATATTTCTTGTATCGGATATAAAATTGATAGTATACCCATAAGCGAATTCCAGAATAAGCCTTTAACAATATTTATTGAGGAGGATAAATTATTCTTATCAGAAGTAGTGGTTAGCCCTAGTGACCCAAATGATATCCTAGAAAAAGCGATTGAAAACTTAGGACAAAATTATCCTAAGGAAAAAATCAGTAAAACGATATATTACAAAGAATCAGTTAAGCAAAATGGGAAACCCATTAGGTTGCTGGAAGTAGTGGCAACCATTGTTTCAGATGGCTTCAGTGATTCTCGTCAAAACCCTAAGAAGTATGAACTTTTTATTGATCAAAAACGACCAGATTTTAATTACGATTCAACTTTTGAGGGAGGAAATGGAATAGGAGTTTTGCATGGGCTTCTCTGGACAGAAGCATACTTGAATAAAAGAAAACTTAGAAAATACAATGTTTCATTTGATGGTAAATCCTTTTTTAGAAATCATGAAGTATATAAAATCAGCATTAGCAAACCTAATAGTCTGGGGACTACCTCAATGTACATTACGGTGGATGAATTTGCTATTGTTGCAATAAGTCAATCCTTTGTAAATCCTAGCAGGAAAAAACCGGATTCGAAACAGCAATTTCAGTTTTTAGCCTTTGATTTATACGTGGATTTTATACAAATGAAGGATGGATATTGGTATATTCATACTATTGATGACATCAGGGAAAGCATTTCTCAAGATGGCGCTATCACCAAAATCATAAGGTCCATTCGTACCACTTCTGTAGGTGAAATTCAGGATTTAAATAAAAAGAACAGGATTAAGATGAATACTGATTTATATAAATATCCGACCGAATACGACCCTGAGTTTTGGAATCATTACAATGCACCACTTGAAACACAAGAGGAGTTAAAAGCAAAGCAAGAATTTTCTGAATAGGAAATCAATTTCTTTCCCATTTCGATCAGTATTTCAAAATATAAAGAATAGAACATTTTAAGCCCTCTACTATGTCCAAATTCGTTCATTTTTGTTCAAAAATGAACAGCATTTGTACAATAAAAGTACCTCTATTGCCTTTTAATGAAGATGTTTTGAATGGTTTAATTATTGAACAAAAATAAAAAGTAATATTTGCAACTTTTTAAAGATAGTAGACATCTTTAAATAAATCTACTTTCTCAAAGTAAATAGAAATAGCACTCTGATACTTCTTTTTATGCTGTAAAATGTAGAAATGCAATAGTTAATTATTGTCTGTAAAATTGATATTAAATATTCACCATGCTGAAGTGTTATCTAGTCACATTATTTCTGTTTTTGAGTTTTAGTAGTTTTGCACTAGAAACAGATAGTATTTCTCGAAAAAGCATAGAAATTCCTAGAATCTCAGAAGCCCCTAAAATTGATGGTGTTCTTGACGATATTGCCTGGCAAAATGCCCCCATCGCAACAGATTTTGTCGAAAGAAATCCTAATAATGGAAGACCTATTCCAGATAGTCTATCCACTGAAGTGAAAGTAATTTATGATGATTTGGGGGTTTATTTTGGAGCCAAAATGAAAGATCCTGAACCAGATAAAATTTCAAAAGAGCTAACGGAAAGAGATAATATAGCAGCGGATGATTTCTTTTTCATTTTATTAAACGGATATAACGATCGCCAACAAAGTATGCAATTTATTGTAACTGCAGCTGGAGTTCAATATGATGCTAAAATGACCAATGGAAGGGAGGATAATTCCTGGGATGCAGTTTGGTATAGTGAGGTAAAAATCAATGATGATGGATGGGTGGCAGAAATTTTTATTCCTTATTTTATTTTAAGATTTCCGAAGAAGCAAGTGCAAGAATGGGGGCTCAATATGGAAAGAGAAGTTTTTAGGACACGAACTCGCTATAGTTGGAATCATGTAGATAATCAAAAAGGAGCTTATTCTTTATATGACGGAGAGATTCATGGAATCGAAAATATAAAAACTCCAACTAGATTATCTTTTCAACCTTATATTTCAGCTTACGCCAATAATTATGATGGCAATACTAATTTTAATTTTAATGGTGGATTGGATTTAAAATATGGTATATCAGATGCTTTTACGCTTGATATGGTACTGATTCCTGATTTTGGCCAAGCGCGATTTGATAATAATGTTCTTAATTTGTCAGCATTTGAAGTCCAATTTGCAGAACAGCGTGCCTTTTTTAATGAAGGAACAGAATTATTTTCCAAAGGTGATATGTTTTATTCCAGAAGAATAGGAGGCAGACCTTCTTCGAGTCCTACCATAAATGAAGGGGAAGAAATAGCTTTTCAACCCAATGCAGTAGAATTAATAAATGCAACTAAGGTGTCAGGCAGAACAGAGAGTGGATTAGGGATTGGGTTTTTCAATGCCGTTACCAATGAAGCCTTTGCTCAAATAAGAAATGTAGAGACTGGGGAGATTAGAACTGAAATGGTAGAACCTTATACCAATTACAATGTAACGGTGTTAGATCAGAGGTTTGGAGATAATAGCTCTTTTTCCTTTGTTAATACCAATGTAAGCAGACTGGGGAATTATAGAGATGCCAATGCAACCGGATTGTATGTTAGCCATACCAATAAAGCCAATACATGGAATTACAGTGCTAGTACTGAAGGGAGTTGGAGATTTTTGAAAGAGGAGACGATTTTTGGAACTGAAGTTCAAGCAGGTATATCCAAAATAAGTGGCGAACATAGGTTGGAAGGAAGATTGGATTTAAGAACGCTGGATTATAATATTAATGACTTAGGGTTCTCTACTAACACCAATTATGTTAGATATATGGGGTATTATGGGTATCGATATTTACAACCCAAAGGAAACTTGAACAATATGTTTCTTAATTTTAATCTCAATCATTTTAGAAGATTAGATCCTGATTTATTTAGCAATTTCACATTTAATTTTAACTCCAGCTTTACCACCAAAGACTTTTTTAGTTATGGGGGTGGTGTGGAAGTGACTCCTTTTGGGACCAACGATATTTATGAGCCAAGAGTGAATGGAAGACATGTGCAATTCCCTGGCTATCATGATCAGTGGATTTGGATGAATACTGATTTCAGAAAGAAATTGGCTTTCGAAGGCTTCATCGATTGGTATAAATTCTTTGAAGAGGGCAGGAGTAATATATTCCTGAGTTTGAATCCACGCTATAGGTTTTCCAATAAATTTAATTTAAGATATGGTCTGCTTTATAACCCTTCCTATAAGGAACAAGGCTTTGTGGATAC
Source organism: Marivirga salinae (assembly GCF_030503855.1). Taxonomy (NCBI): domain Bacteria; kingdom Pseudomonadati; phylum Bacteroidota; class Cytophagia; order Cytophagales; family Marivirgaceae; genus Marivirga; species Marivirga salinarum. The sequence goes on from NZ_CP129971.1 coordinate 2,057,056, forward strand.
AGATGGGGATGATATCATTTTTGGTCAGCGAGATAGATTAACAATTGAAAACTCTATTGGAGGGGATTATATTTTCAATAATAAAATATCACTAAACCTTACTTTCAGGCATTATTATTCAGGAGCTATGTATTCAAAACTTTACAGTCTAGAACAAAATGGTGAATTAACAGAAGAACCAGAAAGGGAAAATATTTATGATGTTACTTTTAATACCTGGAACCTAGATTTGAAATTTGCATGGTGGTTTGCACCAGGTAGCCAGATTACTATTTTATATAGAAATGCTTTAGATAGCTACCTGCAGCAAGGTGGTCAGGCTTTTGATGAGAATTTCGATTACTTATTTAATCAGCCGCAGCTAAATAGTTTTTCTGTTAGGTTGAGCTATTTCTTGGATTACAATCGAATCCGAAATGCATTCTCCAATAGAAACATGAATAGGGCTAAGCCTGGTAAAATGACTGCTGGTTTGTAAACCATATATCCTAAAATCACAAAAAAAAAGTAAGCAAGAATCATTCTTGCTTACTTTTTGATACAGTTTATTGATCACTCCTATAAAATATTGTCCTCCCTCATTTATTCTATCTTCAAAGATTCCGTAGGGTTTATTTTTGCGGTTTTATAAAGATTGAAAACCACCGTTAAGAAAGAAATGACAATTAATATTAGTGTTGGTATTATAAATAAATCAACGCTTAAGTTCATTTTGAAAGCAAAATTGGTAAGCCATTCTCTAGAAATATAAAAAACAATGGGTACAGAAATTAAACTTGCCATTAGCAACAGTGTTAAGTACTCTTTTGAAAGGATTAGAATCAATGTGCTTACCCTTGCACCAAGGATTTTTCTTATGCCCATTTCTTTGGTTCTTTGAACAGTGGAGAATGATACAAAGGCGAATAAACCCATACATGCTATAAATATGGCGATCAATGAGAAAATCATAAAGATTTTACCGAATTGCAATTCAGCTCGATATTGGTAATTGAATTCATCATCTAAGAAAAAATATTCAAACGGATTTCCTGCGAATTTTTCGTTATAAGCAGAGCGAATCTGTGATAATGATTCTTCTATATTAGAAGTGTTTATCTTGAAAGAAAAATATCTTCTTACTCCATCAGATGCTACAAAAAGGATAGGCATATGGTCTTCTTTTAAAGATTGCCAATGAAAATCCTTAAGTACGCCTGCAACTAATACAGTATCATCACCCACAACTATTTGTTCATTGAGGGCTTCTTCAGGAGACCCCAATTCATAAGTCTGCAATGCTTGCTGATTTAAGATTACATAGGTATAATCAGAGACAGTTTTGCGATCAAAAGGTTCACCCGCAAGGAATTCAAGCTCATAAGTATCAAAAAATTTATAATCTACAAAAGAAATTCCTCCAGGTTCATTTTGACTTGGATCTTTGCCTAATTTCCTCATTCCTACTACAGCACTATGCCCTTTTCCAGGTATGTTTCCAGAACTTGTAACCGACTGTATGCTTGAATATTTTGAAGTTTCTGTTTTAAATGTAGATAAATTGGATGCAATCGTTTCCCTATTTTCAATCAATTCCGGTCCTCTAACAACCAGTATTTGCTCCATATCAACACCCAAATCTTGAGATTTCATAAAGGTGATTTGGTTATAAATAATGAAAGTCCCAGACAGTAAAATGGAAGAGATCAGAAATTGGAAGATTACTAAGCCTTTACGCAAGTTAAATCTGAAACCTGATATTTTGAATTCTGATTTCTGAATGTTTATTGCTTGAAAAGAAGACATTACAAAGGCAGGATAAAATCCAGATATTAAAGCGCTAATAATTGTAAAAAGTACCAATCCAATCCAAAATTCATAATGACTGAAAAGTAAAAAAGTAAATTCACTATCCAGTATATTATTTAATTCAGAGAGTATGAGGTCAGCAATGAATATAGCGAGTATCACTGCGATAAAATTTATTATTAGGGCCTCCATTATAAATTGATTGCGTAATTGTGTTTTTAATGCACCTAATGCTTTTCTTATTCCAACCTCTTTCGTTCTTTTTATAGAATTTGCTATAGATAAGTTAATGAAATTTAGCCATGCAATGATCAGGATGAAGATTGCAATGATGCCTAATGCTTTTAAATTTCGGATACTTCCATTGTTTGAAATATCATATTCAAGATGGCTAGAGTATAAGTGAATGTCAGTAAGTTGCTGAAGGTTTAATTCCCATTTCACATTGTAGTGATCAAGTGATTTTCCAAAATTATCGTAAACAAGCTGGTCAAGCTTATTTTCGATATTCCCAATTTTGCTATTTTCACCAATCTTGAAATAGGTGTAAAAATTACATCTTCCCCAAGCCCCGCTTTTATATTCTCCGCTTTCCAAAAGCGAGCGCATGGGTAATAGAAAATCAAATTTAAGATGACTGTTACCTTTTGAAGTATTTAATACGCCAGTTACTACATAATCTTCTTTAGTCCATCCTTCAACCTTAAGAATTTTACCAATTGGATCAATTTCTTTTCCGAAATATTTAGCCGCCATTTCATCAGAAATGACAATATTATGTTTATCATTCAATACATTTGAAGGGTCTCCATGTTTTAAAGGGAAATTAAAAACATCAAAGAAAGTGCTATCTACATAAAGCATGTCTTGCTCTTCCTCTAAAAAAGGAACGTTTTTATCAGGATTAGTCACCACTGCACCAAAATATTGAGGATGTATCCTGCAGTATTTTTCAATCTCAGGAATAACTTCTTCAGCTTTGACACCCATTGCATAAGAGGTTTTTGCTTGCCTGCTTTTTATCACATCATTTTCAGATATATCCAAAGTCAAACGATAGAGGTTTTCCGAATCTTTATGAAATTTGTCATAACTTAATTCATAGTGGATATACTGTAAAATTGCAAGACATACTCCAATGCCAATAGCTAATCCTGCAATATTGATTATTGAGGATGATTTGTATTTTTTAAGGTTTCGAAGTGCTATCGTAAGATTAAATTTTAGCATTGGTTATAGGTTTAAGGTTATGAATAATTTATTTTTCGTTTAATAAAATTGGCTTCTAATAAAATTAAGATACTTTTTTGTAAAAATTTATTCCTCTCAAGTCCTCACAGCCTTTGGCAGTATCTTTTGTTTTCTTCCATTTTTATTCCCGTAAATGCGGGACAGGTTGTGGTTAAGTTTCCAGCTTTAGCTGGTTTTTCTCAACTTGAGAACATAGTTTCTTGTCTTAAATTAATTTTTGATATTCTAATCACTTTATCCCTCTCAAACCTTCGGAAACTGCAAAGTGAAAGTCGTATTCACCCCAGGAGTTGAACTTACGCTTAACTTCCCTTTATGCAGCTGCATAATTTGCCTTGAAAGCGCCAATCCAATTCCTGAACCCTGTTTTTTGGTCGTAAAAAATGGAATGAAAATGCGGTCTAAAGCCTCAGGCACTATGCCTTCTCCATTATCTTCAATATTGATATAATAAAAGTTTTGTGTGGTGATTATGGTGATGGTAATAAGAGGGTTTTCCGTCTCTAACAGTGCTTCTTTTGCATTTTTCAAGAGATTTATAAATATTAATTGCAATTGTTCTTCATCCGCCCATAAGCTAATATCATTTTCAGGAAGGTTTAATTTCAACTCAATTTTATGATTGTTTAATTCTTCTTGAAGCAATTTTTGAACATATAAAATCAGCTGTTTGGCAGAAATATTATCAAATTTGGGAGCAGGGATATTCGTATAATCTCTATAAGCATTGATAAAATTAATCAAACCTCGACTTCTACTTTCAATGGTTTTCAAGCCGAGTTGTAAATCATCATGAGCTTCCAAAGGCATGGTAAATGAATCTGAATGCTTGATTAAGTCTTCCTCCATTATATCATTCATAGAATTTACCAAAGAGGCTATAGGCGTAATGGAATTCATGATTTCATGGCGAAGTACTTTGGTAAGATTTTGCCAGGCATACAACTCATTTTGTTGTAATTCAGAATAAATATTGTGCATAGAAACAATTTTCCAATTTTTTGTGCCCAGACGAAGAATAGTACTGTTGAGGGCAAGCTTAATGTCATTGTTGACTATGATCAGGTCACTTTTACCGGGCTTAAGCTTAATGAGTTTCTCGTAAATGGCAGGCTGACTTCTTTTTATATCCGATAAATTCCTGATTTGGGGAGTAAGCAACAGCTTTTTAGACATACTATTGAGAATACCTATTTCACCGGATGCATCAAAACTTATAATGCCCGTCTGAATGTTTTGTAAAATAGTGGAAAGCATGATGAGATTCTGCTCTTTTTCCGCCCGGGTCTTGCGGAAGACTTCTAAGACTTCATTAAAAGCATGATTTAATTCTTTGAATGAATCTCCCATCTTATTATCAGTGGAAAAACCAGAGGAGAAATCAGAATATTTTACGGATTCTAAAAAACGGATCACTTTTTTATTGATGCTCACCACATAATGATAAAGCTCAATAAATTGAATAATTAATACTATGCCCAGCACAATGGAGCCTAAGTAATTAGCACTTGCCTGAATTAAATAGGCAATAAAGGCAAGTACTACAAATACGAGTAGAAGCCTTATAATTACACCAAAACTGAATTTTTTAAATATCAATTATTTATATGTTAGTTTAAATATCTTTTGAATTCTAAATCAAAACATTTCTGTATTTCCCTCCAATAACACCCCTATAATCCCCTCAAGGGGATAGTCCTCACGGATTTTAATTTGTAGATGTTAAAAATATTATACTATATTTTTAACATCATAAATAAAAAAATGATCAATTGGTATTAATTCAATTTTAAAAGATAAAGAAAATCTGTGCGACTCCCCCCTTGAGGGGGGCGAAGGGGGGTGTCTCAATAGTTGAATATAATTACTAGTCATTTCTTGTTTCCTTTTACTTTACGTTGCGAGGTCTTTGCGTCTCCGCGTCTTTGCGAGAGTCACCTCAAGCCTTTGGCTTGTAAAAGCTAATTCATAGCGAATGCCCCCCTTCGGGGGACAGGGGGCTTACAACCCATATTTCTCCAATCTTCTATACAATGAAGAGCGAGTCAATCCCAAATCCTGTGCAGCCTGCGTTATGTTTCCAAAGTTTTTATCCAAGGCTTTTCTGATCAATATCTTTTCGACATCCTCAATATTCAAGTGATCTAAATTTACCTTATCTGATTTTTTACTTTCATGATCAGCAGCCTGAAAAAAGAAATCTTCCGGCTGCAAAACCGATTGATTGCTTAAAATGACTGCTCTTTCAATGCTGTGCTGCAACTCGCGCACATTTCCAGGCCAGTCGTATTTGCACATTCTCGAAAATGCGGCATCGCTCACTTTATAAATTTCTTTGTTATACTTTTTGCTGTAGTATTTAATATAATGCTCTGTTAATAGCGGAATGTCTTCCACTCTTTCTCTCAAAGCAGGTAATTTTATTTCAATGGTATTGATTCTGTAAAGTAAATCTTGTCGGAATTTGCCTGATTGAATCATATCCTGAATAGGCATATTGGTGGCACTGATCAATCGGATATCGATATCAACTTCTTTATTGCTTCCTACGCGGGTAACTTTCCTGTTTTGTAAAGCGGCTAATAATTTGGCTTGCTGTGGAAGGCTAATATTCCCAATTTCATCTAAAAAAAGCGTTCCGTTTTGGGCCACTTCAAATCGACCCGCTCTATCTTCTTTAGCATCTGTAAAAGCCCCTTTTTTATGGCCGAATAGTTCACTTTCGAATAAACTGTCAGTTACAGAACCTAAATCAACAGTGACAAAAACCTTATCGTCTCTCAATGAATTTCTATGAATGGCTCTGGCTACTAACTCTTTCCCTGTTCCGTTTTCTCCAGTGATCAAGACATTAGCATCTGTGCGAGATACTCTTTTAATGGTTTCAAAAACCTGCTGCATGGCAGGTCCTTCCCCAATAATATCTCTGAATCTTCTATCTATGTCTGCTGATAATTGCCTTTGAGTGGATTCCAGCTGGCTTACCTTATTGCCGGCATTTTTGAGTTTTAAGGCGGAATGTAAAGTGGCTAATAACTTTTCATTGTCCCATGGTTTGAGCACAAAATCAGTAGCGCCTTGCTTGATGACTTTCACAGCTGTATTGACATCTCCATAAGCGGTGATGAGCACCACAACCGCAGAAGGATCAATTTCCAGAATTTTATTGAGCCAGTGATAGCCTTCCTGTCCGGTGCTTACGTCCCTGGTGAAATTCATATCGAGCAAAATGATATCATAGCTATCGTTTTGTAGCAGCGTAGGAATTAAATTAGGATTGCTTTCGATATCTACCCTTTTGAAATGCCTTTTTAAAAAAATCTTAGCAGCATTAAGAAGATCTTGATTATCATCAACAATAAGTAAGGTGCCTGCTTTGTGCTCATTCATTATGTAAAAGTATTATGCGATTGCTATTTTGACCTGAGAATGATTTTAAGTTCCTGCTAAGCTAGCTAGAACCGTCATCTCGGTCCCGATCTCTCGGGATTAACTTTTTTAAAAAAAGAAAAATATCGGTGATCTTAAAAGGCTCCCGCAATGCGGAAACAGTTCTTCCATTAATCAAACTCAAGTTAATAAAAAGGAATAGTCAAAAGCTATACCGTTTTGATAAATTTAATTGAATTAAGATTTAAAAATACTAAGAAATGCTTTTTAATTGATTTGAGAGGCGGTTATTTGGAATTGACTATTGTTAGGGTTTTTGGCTAAAGCGTCCGATATCGGACGTTTCCGGTCATCAGTGGACAGCCCCCTAAATCCCCCAAAGGGGGACACGCCCAGAATTAAACTTGTTTTTAATTTGATAGGACCTCACTTGTCAAATCTCTGCTTGAGATTTGATGAAAAAGTTGCAAAACTTATTATTTCCTACGAAACTCAAGCTGTGAGAACTATCCCCTCGAGGGGATTATAGGGGTGTTGCTTCAGGAATCTAAAGATGCTAGCTTGAAAATTGGAAATTTTATTATGTAGTAGCAAAAAGAAAAAGTGAGACTCTCAAAATATTGCAGGAGGCCCAGAATTTCCTGCAGGAAGGGTCAATAGTGCCACAGGAAGGGGCCGTATTCCCGCAGGAAGGGTCAATATTCTGACAGGAAGCCTAAATATTGCCGCAGGAAGGCTCATGGCCTGACAGGAAGGGTGGAAGTCCGACAGGAAGGGTAAAATTCCGACAGGAAACCCTTTAACACTCTCCTTTCCCGACCAAAAACCCACTTAATCAACTCAAAAAACCACCTTCGTTCCCGCCATACCCTGTATGTCCATGAGATAATCTTTAAATTTCATTCCAAAGCTAGCAAAGAACTAAGCCGCCCAATTTCCGAGGAACTCGGAAAAGCGGGAAGGAGGAAAGTTTAGCGGGCCAGCGTTGGCATCGCGCGTGGAAGCTTTAAACTTTCTTGATTTTTTGAATCTTTTTTATCAAGAAAAAAGATTGGCAGAAAAACCTGAAAATTTCAGACATATAGTAATAATGATCTAGAAGACCCTCAAAACCACTCAGGAAACCCCAATAATGATTTAGGAAGGGTCAATAATGAGTTAGAACAGCCAATAATGACTTAGGAATGAATATTTTTTGGCTTGAGTCTTCCCTTCTCGACCAGAAACCCCCTTCATCAAATCTAAGAACCCACCTGCTTTTCTATTAAATCCTGTATTTTGAGTGCTGATTAAGCAACTAATCCGCTATATTTAATATCATTTGGAAGCAAAACGTGTCAATATTCAATCTTTAATTTAAAGTCGATGAAAAAATCTGAGAATGAAGGAGTTCAACTATTTTTAGACGAAATAAAATTGATCGATTCTGACAAATCAACTACGCTTATTGAAATACGTGACATCATTTTGAATGCTTTCCCAAAAACTAAAGAAAGGGTCATGTATGGAGGTCTTGTATTCTTTCTTAATGATGAAATGTTTAGTGGATTATTCCTAAACAAGCACCATGTCACACTGGAATTTTCAAATGGATACTTAATGGAGGATCCTAAGAAAGTACTTGAAGGAAAAGGCAAATACCGAAGACATCTTAAAATATTGACTACAGAGGACATTTTAAACAAAGAAGTTTCCTTTTTTGTGAAACAAGCAGTATAAATTGATTCCAAAATCCACCTCCGTTCCATCCATGCCCCGAAGGTTCATGAGATAATCTATCAATTTAACTACAAAGCTAGCAAAGAACTAACCCGCCCAACTTCCGAGGAACTCGGAAAAGCGGGAGGGAGGACAAAAAGGCGGGGAGGGAGCTGGATTGAAGCGTGGGAGCATCTTTTTGTCTTGATTTTTTGCCAGCCAGAGGCTGGTCAGCCTCTGGCTGATATCTTTTTTATCAAGAAAAAAGATTGGCAGAAAAACCTGAAAATTTCAGAAAATCAGCAACAATGATTCAGAAAAGCCCCAAAGCCACCTAATAAACCCTCAAAACCACTTAGGAAACCCCAATAATGATCTAGGAAGGGGGTGAAACGGCTCAGGAAAGGGGTAAAACGATCTAGGAAGGGGGTAAAATGACTTAGGAAGGGGGTAAAATGACTTAGGAAGGGGGTGAAATGACTCAGGAAAGGGGTAAAATGACTTAGGAAGGGGGTAAAATGGTTTAGGAAGCCCTAAAGTCACTCAGGAAGGGTCAATAATCACTCAGGACAGCCAATAATGACTCAGGAAGGGTCAATAGTCACTCAGGAAGCAATAATATTGGGTCAGGAAGGGTGAAATTCACTCAGGACAGCATATTATTGGGTTTAAATCTTCCCTTCTCCACCCAAAAACCCATTATCAAATCTGAAAACCCACTTACTTTTCGATTAACTCCTGTGTTTTGAGGATGTATTTTATAATTAATCTTCTATATTTATGCATCAAGTTCATCTGCAACCAAAACCTGTAAATATTCAATCTTTCTTTTTTTGGTTAATGGCGACAGGATAGTTGATACAATAATGTAATTGTTATTGTATCAGGCAGTTGAGGATTGGGATAAGTTTTGTCTCATTATTTATTGTACAATACACACATGTTTATAACAAAAAATAACATAAATGACAATATACACTATATCATATGACCTATCAAACCCGGGAAGAGACTATGATAGTCTTTCTAATGCGATTAAGTCATACGGGAATTGGTGGCATCAATCAGGTTCTGTTTGGATTATTGCTTCAATAAATACAAATAGTGCCAGTATCAGGGACTATCTAAAACAATTCATTGATAGTAACGACAAACTGTTTGTAGCAAAACTACATGGTGAGTGGGCAGGTTATGGCTTTACAAAAGAAGAATATGATTGGATGAAATCTAAAAAGTGGTAAATATGGAAGATGTAAATTACTTATCACTTATTGGAGATATTCTTGCGATAATTTCGTTGATTTTGGCCATGTATTTTTACTACGGTGCGCGAACTAAAGAAATTGATGAACTAAAGAAAATAGTAAACGATCAGGCAAAAGCTGACTTTGATAAGTTGAAAAAGGAACTTTCTGAAATTAAAACCAGCATAGGACACCTAAACTCTGAAACTTTCGACCTTTTAAAAAATCAGGTTTCATTTATGCAGGAACAGGTAGGGCAAGTAGGTCAAAAAACTACAACTAAACCTGATGTGGAAATCCTTGATACAATTATGAAACACAAGGTTATTACGGTTGAGTCTTTATGTATGACTTTTAACAATATAGAGCGATTTATTGTAGTAAAATACGTGGAAGAGTTTGAATCTCGAGGCACAGTAACTTTTGACGGATCAGTTATCAAATTTGCAGATAAGAAGGTAAGTAAAGAAGAAGAAAGTTAGAAATACCTTGAACCCTTCTTCCCGCCATACACTAAATGGTGGTATCACAAGCTAGATTATATTGATCATCCGATCATTTCTTTTATTTATCTAAAAAGTTAGTTATTATTACTTATTTAAAATCAGAAATATGAGTTTTATAAATAGTCTCTTCAAAGGTTTTATTAGATCTGCTGTTAATCAGGTTGGTCGAGATGGTGGAAAAGTGATAAGTAATCAGGTTTATGGTGATAGTCATTCCAAACCAATTAGAATAGTTGATAATTCACATAAACAGAGTAAAGCTCATATAGAATCAAGAGAGAACCTAATTTCTAGGGGTGATGTGGAGGCAGAGGGTTTGAAGGCCATGTCAGTTAAGTTAAATATTCAAAATACTGTTTTCGGTTTTATTGTTTCTCTGTTTATACCTTTAGTTGGGCCACTTTATTGGTTGTACAATTCTCTCAGTTCAATTTTAACTAAATCTATTCCATTTTATAATATTTCACAAGTAGGTATCTATAAACAAGACCGTAGATATAAAACTGGAAGGAGATTAGAGGGCTATAGAACGGTAAAGCAAAAAACCAATATCAAAGCTGATCCTACTGATAAGGAAAAAAGTCAATTAAAGCTTAATTCAATAGTATATTTAATTCTTGCAGCTATTGTAGGTTTTGCCCAATATTCTTTTTTCTATGAAAATGTCAGTAATCCTGAAAATGCCTCAAAAAATGAGGTAGATTTTAAATATGCTGTGGTAAGTTCTAACTCTGGTCTTAATCTTAGATCTGATTCTTCCTTAAATGCTACTATAATCACTTCAATTCCAAATAATGATACAGTAAAAATTATAAAAGGTACTGATAAGTGGCTTTTGGTAGATTACAAAGAGAACGAGGGATGGGTTTCAAAAAAATACCTTGTCAGTATTCAAGAAAATTAATAGCTATATTTAGTTTAAATGACATTCAAACACAAAATATTTAATTTAGTTGATGAAAATAATAAGGGCAGTCTACCAAATAGAGCCTTTAATATTTTTATTGTCTTCCTCATAATATTGAATGTTACCGCTATTGTTTTAGAATCTTTTTCACGCATAAAAAGTACTTATAGTCAGGAGTTTTACATTTTTGAAATTTTCTCTGTAGTAATTTTTACAATAGAATATTTACTGAGAGTTTATACTGCAGATTTTAAATATCCAAGCAAAACAAAAATAGGTTCTATTGGGACTTTTTTAAGCTCACCTCTCGCGATTATAGATTTACTAGCAATCTTGCCAACTTATTTACCACTCATAATACCTATTGATCTCAGATTCATTAGAATTTTAAGACTTCTAAGAATCACAAGACTTTTTAAAATCAATAGATATTCAAATTCACTAAAACTTATTGCAGAGGTCTTTAAGGATAAACGCTCTGATCTTGGTGTAACAATATTTGTAACATTTATCCTCCTAGTCATTGCATCAACACTTATGTACTACATAGAGGGGCAAGTTCAACCTGATAAATTTCCAAATATTATTGCTTCGTTTTGGTGGGCGGTGGCAACTCTCACAACTGTTGGTTATGGCGATGTTTATCCGATAACAGGTTTGGGTCAGTTTATAAGTGGCATAATAGCATTATTAGGAATTGGTCTTGTCGCACTACCTACTGGTATTTTAAGTTCTGCTTTTATTGACAAAATCAACAGTAAGAGAAGAGCTGATGTGGAAAAATGTCCTACATGTGGTAGAGATTTATAGTTGATTTCTATAGTTCCCGCAATGTGGAGTATGCCCCCGTTCCCGCCATGCTACTCTTATGGTTTAAGCAAGTATATGCGTATAATTTTTTTCATATTTTCTATTATCTCGTATCACTGCAAAAATTCGATGGATAATTTTTGAACGTATAGCATTAAGGACTGACATTTTGTTTTTCCCTTCGTCTATTTTTCTATCATAATATTGCCGTAATTCTCCTTTGGTTGATAGGATTGATAAGGCTGCCATATGATATAAAGTCTTTAGATTTTTATTGGCTTTAGGGGAGACTTTGTTTCTAGACCTGATACTGGAGCCTGAGTTATAACTAAACGGGGCACAACCGACATGACAAGCAAACTTTTTAGGGTTTTCAAACTTGCGAAAATTATCGGTAGCCACAATAGTAGCGATAGCTGTTTGTTTCCCAACCCCTTCTACAGATACTATTTTAGTAAATGAAGCTTGTATTTCTTCATCATTTTTGATGATTTCATCTATTTTGTTTTCTACTTGTTTAATGGCTTTTTGGAGACAAGAGGTGAGTTTTAATATTCGTTTTTTCTTATCTTTAAAGTAGTCCAAGTCCAAAAATCCATCCTCTTGTTTTAACTGGGCTTTGTATTTGGCCATATCTTGTAGTAGTAGGCTTCTCTCCGTGTGCAGATGTTTTATCTGATTGATAGCCTTAGAGTTACTTTTTATAAGGCGTACTTTATCTACAAACCGTCTGGCATATTCAGCTATTCTTACAGCATCAACTCTATCATTTTTACCACGTATTAACCCCTGTGAATGGCGAATATCGTAAGGCGATTCTAACCAAAAATCCAAATCTAAGCTAAGTGCTACATCCAACAGTTTATTACCAAAATGTCCAGTATGCTCAGCACATATTAAGGTGTTCTCCTTTTTGAGGTTATATTCGGTAAAGAACTGTTCAAATTCTTTTAAGAGTGAGGTTCGATCGTTTGACCACTGAACGCTAATTATTTCTCCTTCCATTGTAAGTAGGGCAATATCCAGTACTGTCTTACTAATATCAATACCAATAAAGTTTGAGTAATTCATAGATCTGAGTAATTTTAAATTGAACAAAAAAACTGGGGGTTAAGAAATCTGAACTATTACCTAATAACCTTATCGGTGACAAACTCTTATACAGGTCTGAGTTCAGAGGGGAAACAAGTATTTAGAAGCATGATGAATCTTTTTCACTGCATGGTATAAGTCACTTGAATCCCTCTTAACCAACAGAAATATAAAACCTATTTCTTGAAATATTATAACAGTACTAAGCTAAGGTCTGCATGGTGGTAGCAAAAGCTAGAATATTTATATAATTTCAAAAAATTGCCAGTTATTTTATTTACTGGCGTTTATTTGATTTCAAATATTTGTCATTATTTACTATATTTGGCATAAATTTGATTTGAAATGCCTAAAATTATTGAAAATAGATTGATAGAAGAATTTAAAGAAAGAGATGCCTTCTCAAGAGAAGCTCTATTTGACTTTTTTAGGTATTACGAACCAGACCTGAAAGAAGGAACTTTTGGATGGCGAATTTATGATCTTAAGAATAAGAATATTATAAAATCAGTGCAAAGGGGTTATTACACTATTTCTTACAAGCCCAAATTCAAGCCTGAGATTTCTGGAGAGATTTTGAAACTTGCAAAACTAATTTCAGAGCGGTTTGAAGATGTGAAACATTGTATTTGGAGTACTGACTGGTTTAATGAATTCTCACAACATCAATCAGGTAAAAGATTAATCATAATTGAAATTGAAAAGGATTTTATCGAATCACTTTTCTACGAATTGAAGGACAACTTTAAATTTGACTTTTATCTTAATCCTGATGAAAAAGCAATAGACTTTTATATCTCGGAAAGTAAAAATCCTGTCATTATAAAAAAACTCATCACAAGGTCACCAATTTCAAAAAGAACCGAGAAGAGAATTAAATTCCACACTCCCTTACTTGAAAAAATATTGGTTGATGTTTTTACAGAAAGCAAATTATTCTATTTCTATCAGGGAGCGGAATTGATGCACATATATGAAAATGCTTTAAAGAATTATACAATTAATTTTACGAAGTTATTCAGTTATGCTAAACGCAGAGACCAAGAACAAGACATCAAACAATTTATGACTAACAACATATCACACCTAGTAAAAGATGTAATAGAATGATAAAAGAACATTGCTTTACTGAAGAATGGTTAGATGCTTTCAAAAATCAGAAAGAGCACAAGAGAATAGATAAGGCTATTCTTGAAAAAATGATTTATGCAATTCATTTGCTGGAACGCATTAAAGCAAATGGGCTCGATTTTATTTTCAAAGGTGGAACCAGTTTGTTGCTCTTATTGGAGGAAGGAAATAGATTCTCTATTGATATTGATATCATATGCAATACTAAAAGAGATACTCTAGAAAAAATATTAAGTAAAGTAGTGGATTCGTCTAATTTCAAGTCGTTTGAACTGGATGAACCCCGTAGTTATAAAACAGGGATACCAAAAGCACATTATTCTTTTGCTTTTGATTCCGCTACCAAGGGAAAATATTCTGGGACTATTTTGTTAGATGTATTAATTGAAGATTCGATATATCCTGAATTAACGGAAAGACCAGTTCAGACCAAATGGATTGAAATTGAAGAAGAAACAAAAATTAAATTACCTACTATAGATGCAATTACTGGAGACAAGCTTACCGCTTTTGCACCCAACACAATTGGTATTCCGTATTTTAAAGGGAAAGATCAACAACCATTCTCCATGGAGATTTGCAAACAACTATTTGATTTAAGTAAACTGTTCGAAAGAATAGAAAATATTGAAATTGTTGCCCAAAGTTTTGAAGTTTTTGCAACGCACGAAATTGAGTATCGCAAAACTGAGAAATCTGATTTAACACCAGAAAATGTACTGCAAGACACTTTAGATACTTGCTTAATTCTTGCAAAAAAAGGAAGCGGAACAACAGACGAAAAATCAAAATTCATCGAACTGCAGAGAGGAATAACAGCTTTTGGTACTGGCTTCTTAATGGTTGGTAATTTCAGAATTGATGATGCTGTACCTGCTAGTGCACGGATTGCCTATTTAGCAGCTAAAATATTACACAAAGAAATGTCTCCGCTTCAATATTACAATGGGCAAGACATTAAGGAATTAACAATTGAAAACCAAAATTGGAATTTTCTAAATCGCTTAAAAAGACAACCCGACAAGTCAAGTTTTTACTATTGGTATAAGACTGTTGAATTACTTGGTGAATTAAAATAGGATTATGGTTACGTTCCCGTTTCCATCATGTTCTACATGGCGTTAGGTTGGCAATTCATTTTCCAAACCACATAATCCCCTCCAAAAACCCACCCGTCCGCTATCGGACGTTTGCGTGCTTTTATGAACACATGCTAATAGCGATTTATCCCTTTAAATACTAATGAAGCCACTTTTACTATACTTGGCACAGAGTTGGTAAAAGTGTATTTGCATTATTAAAAATTTCAATGGATAAGAAAATAGTACAAAAAAAGTGGACGGGTAAAAGGTTGCTATTAATAGGTTTTGGTATTCTCATTTTATGCCTGATTGTTTACCAATTGCTTTTTGCAGATAATCGCTCTACACTCAATGTCAATAAAGATAGACTGAGCATAGGCACGGTGAAGATGGGTGAGTTCAAAGATTTTATTCCGGTTACCGGCAATGTGGAACCAGGAGAAACTTTTTATTTGGATGCCATTGAAGGCGGAATTATAGCCGAAATCGTGCGTGAGTCCGGTGCCATAGTGGAAAAAGGCGATACCATTTTAACTTTAACCAATTCCAATTTGCAGTTGGAGGTGATGCAAAGGGAAACGCAACTTTATGAGCAAATCAATAATTTGAGACAAACCCGATTGCTGCTCGACCAAAACGATTTAAGTCAGCAAGCGCAATTAGCCGAAATTGATTATCAACTGAATTTATTAAAGCCACAATATATTCGCTTTAAAAGCCTGTTTGAGCAAAAACTGATTTCCGAAAGAGAATTTGAGGAGGTAAGGGAGAATTACGAATATAATGTAAAGCGCAAGCAATTGACTTATAGAAGCTATAGAAACGATTCCGTTGCCCGTGTTTTTCAATTACGCCAATTGGCCAATTCCGAAGCTAGAATGCAAAGAAGCTTAGATGCAGTCGGCAAGATTTTAAATAATTTAACCCTAAAAGCCTCCAGAGATGGTCAACTAGCCACACCTCAATTGGAAGTAGGGCAATCTGTGAACTCAGGTCAGCGCTTAGGGCAGATTGATGTGATGAACAATTACAAAATCAGGGTAGCCATAGATGAGCTGTATCTGCCAAGAGTAGATCTCGGACAAAAAGGAAGCTTTTCATTTTCTGGAGAGGATTATCAGCTAGTTATCAATAAAATTTACCCGACTATTAGCAATGGTAGATTTGAAGTAGATATGGTCTTTGAAGGGGAAAGTCCGGAAGGCATTAGAAGAGGGCAAACGGTAAGAATCAAATTGGAATTAGGCGCCACAGAAGAGACTTTATTATTGCCAGTTGGTGGTTTTTATAAAGATACGGGCGGTAATTGGGCTTATGTCATCAACCCAGCCAATAAAGATGAGGCCGTAAAACAGCCGATCAGATTGGGTAGAAAAAATATAGATTATTATGAAGTGCTGGAAGGATTGGCAGCTGGCGATCAGGTGATTGTATCGGGCTATGAGAACTATGGGGATAATGAGAAGCTGAGCTTGGAATGAGTTGGAAGCTCGAAGTGGTACCTAGGTCAGTACCGAAGGTCAGACCGGAGATAGCTTGAAGTGGGAAGATGGAAGTTGGATGATTAGGTCAGTACCGAAGGTCAGACCGGGAATAGAAGTAAAGTTGAAATAGATTGAAATAAAGGGGAATAGGGGTTGAGGTTTAGGTTAACTAAGTTAAAACACCCCCCAACCCCCCTCAAGGGGGGAGCCCGCAACGATTTAGATAACTGCTTATGATTGCACTTTATCAAGCTTTAAATTTAAAGAGTAAGGAAATGGTAGTAAAGATTGCAGTTTTATGCTTATTTAAATCGAAGAGACTATCCCCTTGAGGGGATCATAGGGGTGTTATTTTTGGCAGGACTAGTGAAAAACAAAATAAAATTAGGAAATAGATTATATTAATAAATTAGAAACAATAGATATGGCAACTTTATAACGCGGCAACTTGCAAACCTGCAAACCTGCCAACATGAAAACTTGCCAACCTGACAACTTGTAAACTTAAAAAAATATGGATCATGTAATTAAAACGGTGGATTTAACAAAGCTTTATACTACTGAGGAGGTGGAGACTACGGCTTTGAATAATATCAATATTGAGATTAAAAAGGGCGAATTTGTTGCTATAATGGGACCTTCGGGTTGTGGAAAATCTACTTTGCTTAATATTTTGGGCTTGTTGGATAATCCTAATTCAGGTGAATACCACTTTGTGGATCATGAAGTGGCCAAATATTCGGAACGCCAGAGAGCGCAACTTAGAAAAGGCTCTATTGGCTTCGTTTTCCAAAGCTTTAACCTTATTGACGAGCTGACGGTATTTGAAAATGTAGAGCTGCCATTGCTTTATATGAAAGTGCCTTCTGCTGAAAGGAAAACCATGGTAGAAGAAGTGCTGACCCGCATGAATATTATGCACAGGCGCAATCACTTCCCGCAGCAATTATCCGGTGGACAGCAACAAAGAGTGGCTATTTCTAGAGCCATTGTAGCCAAGCCAGATGTAATCTTGGCCGATGAGCCAACCGGTAATTTGGATTCAGCCAATGGCGAAGAAGTGATGAAATTATTGGAGCAATTGAATAATGAAGGCACCACCATCGTGATGGTAACGCACTCCCCACATGATTCCAATTATGCGCACAGAGTCATCAATTTATTTGATGGACAGGTAGTGACAGAAAATATTAGAGAGCAGTTCCATGTGTGATAATGGATCAAGTTCTCGCAGACATTCCAGCCAGCTGGAAATTCAATGTAATTAAGTTAAGGAAATACCCTTAACGAGTTTTTCGCTTAAGCGAAAAAACTTTTGTTTTCTTTTGAATCTCTTGTGGTTGGAAATTGCTAAGGTAGGTGCAGATTACTGACATTTTTTATTAACCACAAAAGAGACAAGAGAACACAAAGGAAAATAACCAAGGTTATTTTTTTAGGATTTCAGTTCGAAGAGATCTTATTAATTAGAAGAAATTAAATACTTCAAAATTTAAAATTACGGCCATGCTGAAAAATTATATACTTGTTGCTGTTCGCAATATTCTTCGAAACAAAACCATCTCATTTATCAATATCTTCGGATTGGCAGTGAGTATGACGGTTTGCCTATTGTTGATTTTAATTGTTGCAGATCAATATTCTTACGATAATTTTCATTCCGATTCTGATAAAATCTATAGGGTAATTACAGATCGTGAAAAGCAAAATGACGGAATATGGAGCACAGCAACCGCCCCATTTCCATTGGCAGCTGCTTTAGAAGGACAGCAAGGCGTGGAGGAATTAGCATTGGTGAAGAAGAATTTTGAAGGCACAGCCAAATGGGAACAAGCAGAAATTCCATTTCACGGACTTTTTGCTAATAATGAAGTCTTCAGCATTTTCAATTTCCCTATGGCAAAAGGAAATGCCTATGAGGCACTTTCCCTTCCTAATGCTGTAGTCTTAAGCAATGAAATGGCTACTAAGTTATTTGGAGATGCTGACCCAATCGGTCAAACAATTGAAGTAGAGGAAGTTGGCGAATATGTGATAACAGGAGTATTGGAAGAATTCCCTGGCAAAACACATTTTGATTTTGATATGCTGGCTTCAGTCAATGGACTTCCCTTACTGGAAAAGGAAGGGAAACTCTTAGCACCATTAACAGACTGGCATAACATTTATGACAATTATATCTACATCAAAACTTCAGAGAGCTTTCAGGAAGGAGATTTAGAATCCATTCTAACCAAAGCTTCTACTGATAACTATAGTACCGAAGGCGATTATAGCTTTACCTTTAAAATGCAACCCCTTTCAGAGATTACCATGGGACCCTTGCTAAGCAATACCATGGGCTTCGGATTACCGGCTATCGTGATGTATGTATTATTGGGACTCGCCTTTGTAGTGATGCTTTCTGCTTGTTTTAATTACGCCAATTTAACCACAGCCAGGGCTATGAACCGAGCAAAAGAGATTGGTGTCAGAAAAGTAATAGGAGCCGGTAAAAAACACATTATGGGTCAGTTTTTAACAGAAGCAATCATCATTGCTATGTTTGCTTTTGGGATTGCAGCTCTTTTAGTGGAATATCTTCACCCTTCATTGAATACAATGTTTGCTTCATTAGGAGCTCCCATCCGCTTTGATAAAACCAATAATCTTTATCTAATATATGTGGGCTTTGCAGCTTTAACAGGCATTATCGCAGGTATAGTTCCGGCTATATTTTTCTCTTCCACCAATGCTTTGACAGCCCTGAAGAAATCAATTAATCTGGAAAATTTAGGTAAGAAAGTGGGGATTGCTCGATTCAGTATCCGCAAAGTGTTGGTAGTCACTCAATTTGCTTTCTCCATTTTCTTTGTAGTGACCATTATCACCATTTATCAGCAGATGAATATGGTATTGACGGCTGATCATGGTTTTAAGACAGAGAATATTCTGAATGTGAAATTGGAGGGAATGCCTTATGAAACCATCAAAAATGAATTTAGCTCCATAGCCAATGTGCAAGCTATTTCAGCAACTACACATATGCCAGCATTAGGTACCAATAATGGCTTTGAGGTGGACTTACCAAATGAGGAAGACCCCTTATTTATGAACTATCTGGGAGTAGATAATCACTATATACCCTCAATGGAAATTGAGTTGGTAGCGGGAAGGAATTATCCTGAAAACATGCCAAATGAAGAGCGCTATATTTTAATTAATGAGCGTGCAGTAGAGCGAATTGGTTGGGAAGGCCCTGAAGAAGCTATTGGTCAATATCTAACGGTTGGTGAGAATCAGGTTGAGGTTATTGGAGTCCTAAAAGATTTCCATTATGAAAGAATGGATGAAGAAATAGGGCCAATGGCATTAAGATATAAACCTTCTGAAGTGCAAACTATGATTGTGACCATTAATCAGAATCAGGAAAAGGAAACCCTTGCACAATTAGAAGCTGCCTGGAAAAAGCATACTAACAGACCATTTAGCTACAGCTATTTTGAAGATGATATGAAAGTAAGCTATGGATATTTTGCTGCTTTGCTTGCTGTTTTAGGCTATGTAACCATCATAGTAGTGTCATTAGCATGCCTTGGACTATTAGGAATGGTTATTTTCCATATCCAGAACAAAACCAAGGAAATAGGTATCAGAAAAACATTGGGAGCGGAAGCCTGGAACATCACCATGACGGTGAGCAAGAGCTTTATAATCCTGATAGGAATTTCCTATTTGATTGCTGGGCCACTGGCCTATTTTGTGAATGTAAGTTGGCTAAAAATGAATGCCTATAAAATAGATTTCGGTGTCGGAACTATTGCTATTGGCTTTCTTCTAGTCTTGGCTGTAGTGGCACTGACTATTGGAAGTCAGGTTTACAAAGCCTTAAAAATCAATCCAGTGGAGTCATTAAGAAGTGAATAAACCAAATTTTTGAAATCATGCTAAAAAACTATATAAAAATCGCTTTTAGAAACTTATTAAAATATAAGCTTTATTCAACAATTAATCTCATAGGTCTTTCAGTAGGCTTAGGGATTAGCATTCTGATATTCTTATTTGTTCAGCATGAAAATTCCTTTGATGATTTCCATGCGAAGAAAGATAGAATCGTGCGTGGTCTATGGGAATCAGGAGATACAGGAAACGTGGCTATTACTGCAAGTACACCTATGGCCTTTCCCACCACTATAAAAGACAAATTCGATGGTGTAGAAAAAGCATCGCATTATGTGAATACTGGGGCTTTAACGAAGACTGAGGGAGGACAAAGCATTGACCAACCACTCCATGTTGTGAGTGCTGATTTTCTGGATATTTTTACTTTCGAAGTATTGCATGGAGAACAGAATCCTTTCTTAAATGAAGAAGATGCAGCTCAAATTGTAATCACGGAGAAAGTTGCAGAAAGCTATTTTGGTACTACAGATGTTGTTGGAAAAACACTGCTTATTCAACTAGGATTAGCTTATCAGCCTTTTGCAGTAAAATCGGTATTGGCAAACCCTCCGTCCAATTCAAGCCTTGATTTCGAAATTTTATTGCCGGAAGCAACTTTAAAAACAATTATAGGCGAAGATTACCGGGATAGATGGCATAATACCTATGGTGGAAGTTTTGTTCTACTGGCTGAGGGAAGCACTATTTCTGATTTGGAAGCTGGCTTTGCATCTCTGGTTAGTGAAATAGTGGAAAGAGATGAGGAAGAAGATGTTTATAATTTGCTTTTGCAACCCCTTGAAGAAATTCATCTCGACAGCAGTATTGAAACCAGTACTGTAGTGGCCACAAATCCCAAGCTGTTGTGGATTCTATCGGGTATTGCCATGCTGATTCTATTGATTGCCTGTATTAATTTTACCACTTTATCGATCGGCAGGTCAGCAACTAGAGCTAAGGAAGTAGGCGTTCGAAAAACCATGGGTGCTGCCTATAAACAGCTTTTCGGTCAATTTATGACGGAATCTATGCTAATGACTTTTGCGGCTGCCATAGTGGGTATTGTGCTAGCGAATCTATTTCTGCCTGTTTTTAATAATCTTTTTGAGAAATCATTAGAGATAATTTTTAGTCCGGTTCAGTTGGCTATTATTCTGGCTTTGCTCATTTTAATTACCTTCATAGCAGGAGCATATCCGGCTTTGTTTCTTTCACAATTGCGTCCTATTGCAGTGCTGAAGAGTAGTTTAAACCTTAATTTTGGTAAGCAAGGGTTGCGAAAATTCCTGTTAGGATTTCAGCTTTTTCTGTCACTTTTTTTATTGGCGTGTACGCTCATAATGTACAGGCAAATGAAGGAAATCAACCAATATAGTTTGGGCTTTACCAAAGACAATGTTCTAATGGTGGAAGTACCTGCTGTTCCTGATCAAGACATATTTAAAGTTATTGAGAACAGTTTCAAAAAAGCAGATCGGTATAAAAAGGTGATTCAGCAAAATGCTCAAATTGAAAGCGCAGCCATTGCGAATGCAACTTATGGAAACGAGACCTGGTGGGAAGGTGGTTTTCCTGACAAAACAGGTGCTATGAAGTATTTCAAATTCAGTTTTGTAGGAGCTGAATATGCGGATATTCTTGATTTGGAATTTGTAGCAGGAAGAAATTTTTCAGCAGATATTCCTTCAGATAGTGGTGCAGTCATTATTAATGAGGCTTTTGCCCAACTGATGAAAATGGAAAACCCACTTCAGGAGCAAATCCATTCTGCCAAGGGAGAAGGATTTAAAAACAATAGGATTATTGGTGTGATGAAGGATTTTCACCATGCGGCACTGTATGATAAAATAGAACCGGTGATGATTGCATTAAATCCTCAAGCTGTTTTCTCAGGCATCAATTCACTCAGTATTTCAGGAGGGACAAATCCTACGGTTTACATAAAAGCGGCTTCTAATGATTTTCAGGCTGTCTTATCAACGCTGAAGAGCGAATGGGTGAAGCTATATCCTGAGGAACCATTTAATTTCTCATTTTTAGATGAGGTAGTACAAAGACAGTATTTGGCCGATCAACAGCTAGGGAAGATGGTGGGCATCGCTTCTTTGATTGCTATTTTCATTGCTGCAATGGGCTTATTTGCGCTGGCTTCACTTTCAATTACGGGTCGAATGAAAGAAATAGGGATCCGAAAAGTGATGGGAGCTTCGGCTTATAATATTTCCTTAATGTTTAACAAAGAATTTCTCAAAATCACGCTCTTAGGAATTGTGTTGGCCATGCCAGTCAGTTATTGGTTAATGAGCAAATGGCTAGATCAGTTTGAGATGCAATCCACACCGAGTATAGGAGTATTTCTTATTACCATTGCCCTTGGAATTGCTTTTACGGTAATTATAGTCTCATTTCAGACGATAAAAGCGGGTCTGATGAACCCGGTGAAGAGCTTGAAAGAGGAGTAATAAAAATTAATGTAGTCGCTACTTAAAGAATAGGAAGATGTTAAAAAACTATCTAAAAATCGCCTGGAGAAACCTTATGAAAAATAAGCTGTACTCCATTATTAATATTACTGGTTTATCAGTGGGGGTAGCCTGTAGTTTGCTCATATTTTTGTATGTTTCAAATGAGCTTTCTTATGATGAATTTCATGAAAACACAATTTATAGAGCGACTAGAGATTTAAGAATTGGTGACAATGAAGTCAGTTTTCCCTTTACACCAGCTCCTTTATCGGGTGTTTTGAATAATGAAATACCAGAGGTAAATCAGGCGGTAAGAATTAGAACGGTAGGCTCTTATCTAGTGAAGCGTACAGATTCTGATGAATCCTTTAAAAAAGAGGGATTGATGTTTGCAGATTCCGGATTTTTTAAGGTTTTTAGTTTCCCACTTTTGGAGGGTAATCCAGAACGTCAGTTTAAAGAACCTAATACCATTGCGATAAGTAATCAAATGGCCAAAAAGTACTTCCCTAATCAAAGTGCCATCAATAAGTCATTGGTATTAGACGGAGAAGATACCTACAAGATTACAGGAGTTTTTGAAGACATTCCTACTAATTCTCATTTTCAAGCTAATTTTTTAATGTCAATGGCCAATCTTAGCAGGGCAGAAAACACTTCCTTTACAAGCAATAATTTTTACACCTATTTTACTGTAGATGATAAGGTTGATCCTAAGGTGTTACAGACAAAGATTAATGAGGCGGTAAATGTGTATTTAGAACCTCAAATCATGAAATTTATGGGGAAAAGCTTGAAAGAGCTTGAAGCCTTAGGGAACTATTATGTGATTGAAATTCAATCTCTAAAAGATATTTATTTGAATTCTGATTTTACGGTTGACATTGGGCTGATGGGTAACAAAGACTACATTTATCTATTTTCCGCCATCGCTATTTTTATCATCATTTTAGCATGCATTAATTTCATGAATTTATCTACGGCTCGCTCAGCCAATCGCTCCAAGGAAGTTGGCGTAAGGAAAGCGCTAGGTTCTAAAAAATCGAATTTAATTAAACAGTTTTTGGTGGAATCAATCCTGGTGAGTTTAATATCAATTATTGCAGGGATTCTACTAGTGATCATAGTATTGCCGATGTTCAATAATATTACGGGCAAGGTTTTAATAATGCCTGATTACAACTTCACTTTTATTTTGAGTGTAGTTATAGCAGCCATTTTTGTGGGAATACTGGCCGGAATTTATCCAGCCTTTTATCTAAGCTCCTTTAAACCTGTAGAAACATTAAAAGGAAAAGCTTCTTTAGGAACTGGTAATTCATTTATTAGAAGTGGCCTAGTGGTATTTCAATTTTTCATAAGTATTCTTTTGATAATTGGAACCATCGCGATATATCAACAAATAAACTTTATTCAAAATAAGGAACTGGGTTTTAAAAAAGATCGAGTCTTACTGGTAAATGATGCTTATATGCTTAATGAGCAACGGCAGGCGTTTAAGGAAGAAGTCCGAAAAATTCCAGATGTTAGCCAGGCTTCTTACAGTGGTTTTTTACCCGTGAGTGGTTATAACCGAAGTGATAATACTTTCTGGCGTGAAGGGGAACAGCCAACTGAAGATAATCTGGTTAGTACACAAATTTGGTCCGTTGATCATGATTATTTGGAAACCTATCAAATGGAATTAGTATGGGGACGTAATTTCAAGCCAAATCTTGCATCCGATTCCTCCGCTTTGATTATTAATGAAGCAGCTTTTCGAGCTTTTGGTTTCACAGATATGAATGGAGATAATTACATCCAAACCAATGCATTTGATCAAGAAACTGGCGAGTTTTCAAGTAAAACATTTAATAAATATAAAGTGCTAGGAGTCGTAAAGGATTTTCATTACGAATCCTTAAAAAATGATATTGGACCATTAGCTTTCCAATTAAATGACAACAGTAGTGTACTAGCTGTTCAACTGAAAACTGATAATATTCAATCTTCCATACAAGCCATTGAAGGATTGTGGAAGCAGTTTGCCTCAAGCTTACCATTTAATTATAATTTTCTAGATACGGAGTTTGATAACATGTATAATTCCGAAATACGACTAAGCAAAATCTTTTCTGTTTTTGCAGGTCTTGCTATTATGATTGGTTGCCTGGGATTGTTCGCGTTAGCCTCTTTTATGGCAGAGCAAAGAACAAAAGAAATAGGCATAAGAAAGGTGCTAGGTGCCAGCGTAAGTGGTATTGTTCTAATGCTTTCAAAGCAATTCTCCAAGCTGGTTTTGATAGCATTTCTTATTGCGGTACCGCTAGCATGGTGGGGCATTTCAAGCTGGCTGGAAAGTTATCAATACAGAATTTCTATTGGGTGGGAGTTATTTGCTCTATCTGGAATAGCTGCATTTATTATAGCGTGGATAACGGTTGCTTATCATTCCATTAAAGTAGCGGTTAGTAATCCGGTGAATTCCTTAAAGAATGAATAACCCTTAATATAAATCATTATGCTTCTAAACTACATCAAAATCTTTTTCAGACAACTTTTTAAAAATAAAGCCTATTCATTAATCAATATTGGAGGCTTGTCGATAGGTATAGCAGCGGTCTTACTTATTATGTCATATGTGCAATTTGAGCAAAGTTATGATACTGATTTATCGGATGCTGACCAGATTTATAGATTAAATCTCAGTTCTACATCTGGGGATCAGATAAGTGAACATAGTGCTAGAACTGCCCCAGCCATGGGACAATTGGCTTTGGATGAAGTCCCAGCTGTAGAAGCTTTTAGCCGTGTTGTGATTATGGGTGAAGTAATAGCAGGTCTGGATGAGGAATTTATTCGAGAGGAACATATTTTCCTGACAGATGCTCAATACTTTGAATTTTTTGATCTCAATATAAAGCAAGGTGATTTGGATAAAATGAATTCACCTTTAAAAGCAATGCTTTCAGAGGCTACAGCTCTGAATATATATGGCAAGGATGATCCTACCGGAAAAGTATTGGAAATTAACAGTACTAATTTTGATGGAACGGTGGAGTTTGAAGTTGCAGGAGTTTTTGAATCTACTCCAATGAATAGACATTTAAGACCCCAGATTCTTATTTCTTATGCTACGCTACATCATTTTATAGGGAAGCAAGTGGATCAGTCTTTTGATTGGCAAAATATGTACACTTATTTGAAGGTGAATGAAAATGCCAATATAATTGAAGCGCAATTGCAATTAAATAATGCTTTGCAAACTCGTCATGGAGAAGCATTAAAAGCAGCAGATAGCGAATGGGAGCTAGATTTACAATCCGTAGAACAAATCCATACTACCACTCAATATGTCGGAGAGTATAATACTGGAATAGACGGAAGTAAACTGAAATATTTTATTTGGATTGCTGCTTTTGTCTTATTGATGGTTTACCTCAATAGCATTAACATTACCAATGCAAGAGCGCTTAATCGAGCAAAAGAAATTGGAGTAAGAAAAGTATCAGGTGGCAATAAAAATCAGCTTTTTATCCAGTTTATGCTTGAATCTTTATTCATAAATTTAATTGCAGTTTCAATTGCTGCGGTTATAATTGCAATATCAGGTAATTTCATTGTGGAAGGGTTGAATTTGAATTTACCTGAATCCACTTTTACATTTAACCAGCTTTATCCAGCTTTATTTTTCTTATGGATATTCGGGACTTTGATTTCTGGTATATATCCAGCCACAGTATTAACTTCCTTTTCTCCATCTGTTGTATTAAAAGGAAGGCTCACTATTAAATTAAAAAATACTTTTGCAAGACCTCTTTTAGTATCTCAATTGGTATTCTGTCTAGTGATTCTTTCGGGAATACTCACAGTTTACTATCAGCTCAATCATATGCGAGAGCAGGAGTTAGGGATTACATTGAACGATAAATTGGTAGTTCGTTCACCTATGCTTTTTGTAGAAGGTAGCGGTAATTATCAAGAACAAATGAATAATGCATTAACCAAAATTCAAGGTATAAAATCAGTGGCTGCTGCTAATGAAATTCCGGGCAATGAAGTGTATTGGCGAACTGATAATGTGCATCTTGAAGGGGGAGATAAAAGTGGCGCCATGTATAGCATATTGAATGTTGGCCAAAATTATTTTGAAACCTTTAAAATACAATTAAAAGCGGGTAGGTATTTCAATAGTACGCTAGAAAGCGGAAGTGAAGCTATTATCAATGAAAAAGCAATGGCTAATCTGGGGATTGATAAACCAGAGAATGCAATTGGTGAGCAGCTTTTCAGTAATGGAAATGCAGTATCTATTGTAGGTGTAATCGATAACTACAGGCAGCAAGGGGTTAATAATCAAATAAGTCCAATGGTTTTAAACTACTCATCTGGTGATTTGAACTATTACATTTTGGATTATAATCAAGCTGAAGTTGAGAAGATACTACCTCAAGTAGCCGCTTCATTCAATAAGCTATTTCCTACCTCACCTTTTGAATACTATTTTCTTGATGAACATTTTGATAAACAGTATAAAAGTGAGCTACAATTTGTCAAATTATTCAGTATTGCTGCCATTATAGCCATAATAGTAGCTGTAATGGGAATAGTGGGAGTTACCACTCAATTGATCATCCAAAGAAATAAAGAAATCAGTATCCGTAAAATTATGGGTGCCTCGTTTACAGACGTTTTAGCTCTGGTTTCTCGTGAATATCTTGTTTGGCTAAGTATCTGTTTTACTGTGGGTATTCCTTTATCCTATTATTTATTTTCTAACTGGCTGGATAATTTCTTAATCAGAATAGAGCTTGGCTGGTGGTTTTTCGCTATTCCAGTATTATTAATAACCATCATATTTATTGGTTCTACATTATTTCAAACTATTAAAGCTGCATGGGTAAATCCTGCAGAGACTTTGAAAAATGAGTAAAAATTTAATTTAAATCATCATGCTTCTAAACTACCTTAAAATCGCCCTGCGTAATATCAAGCGCCACAGCCTGCGCTCTTTTATTCATGTGATAGGCTTATCCATTGGAATTGCGGCTTGTTTTGTCATCTATAATTTAGTGAGGTATGAGTATAGCTTTGACCAATTTCATCCTGAAAAGGAGAAAATTCATAGGATTATGAGTGTTACGGGCAATGCAGAGGAGCAATGGCCTAATTCCGGTACGCATTTCCCTTTGGCAGAAGCGGTTAGAAATGAATTGCCTTTAGCGACTGAAGTGAACCATTTCTATACGTCTAATTCAGTAATGATAAGCTCTGCAGATGGAGAAAAGAATTTTGGTAGACAGAGCGGGGTTATTTATGCAGATTCCTCCTATTTTCAGATGTTTCCTTATCAATGGTTGAGTGGTAATAGAATCAATGCTTTAAAAAACATGAATTCTATTGTACTTACTGAAAAAGCGATGCAGAAATATTTTGGGGATATTTCACCAAATAAGGCTATGGGTAGGGAGCTCATGGTGGCCGATTCAATTCCATTGAAAGTAACAGGGGTGGTGGCTGATTTTAAAGAAAATAGCGATTTTACTTTTACAGAATTTATTTCCATGGCCACTATTTTAAATAAGGAAAGTTTTCGAAATGAATTTCATGTTGACAATTGGGAAAATGTCACCTCTTCCTCTCAATTATTTATTAAGATCGATCCCAATGACTTTCATGAAGCAGAAAAAACACTTTTGGCCATTAGAGATAAATATATTGAACAGGAAGATGATTGGAAGACAGACTTTACTTTAGAGCCATTAAATGAACTTCATTTTAGCCAGCCTTATAGTACAAAGGCAGCTGATAAAAAGGTGATTAACGGACTTATAGCTATTGGTTTTTTTATTCTTTTCATTGCCTGTGTCAATTTCATTAATTTGGAAACAGCTCAAGCCAAATTAAGAGCGAAAGAGGTAGGCGTAAGAAAATCATTAGGTAGCAGTAGGAAGCAATTGATAGCACAATTTCTTAGCGAAACTTTTTTAATCATAATTTGCGCCATTATTATTGCCTTATTTTTAAGCGAACTGGGTATAGCTTATTTCAAAGATCTTTTGCCGGCTAACTTAAGCTTTGATTATTGGTCAGTCAATAATGTGGTTTTTCTGTCATTGCTTTCCATTGTGATATTGCTGCTTTCCGGCTTTTATCCTGCTTTACTTTTGTCTGGCTATTCTCCTGTAAAGGCATTAAAAGGTGACCGCACATTTAAAAAAGGCTTTGATTTCCAATATTTCCTTAGAAAAAATCTGACCGTGCTGCAGTTTACTTTGTCCATTGCCTTTATCATAATTGTGATGGCCGTAAGTGGGCAAATTGATTATTTGTTGAAAAAAGATGTGGGTTTTAATAAAGAGGCTGTGATGTACACCTTCACAGCTTTCGATTTTGATGATCAAAGGAATCAGGTATTGAAAGAAGAACTAAAAAAGTATTCTTTTATTCAGGATGTGAGTTTGAGCAGCGAAATGCTTATTTCCCAAGGGCTATGGACTACTTCCATAAGTTTGGCTGAAGACACAAGTGATTTTGAATTGGGTATTCAGATAAAAAAAGCGGATACATCCTATATAAATTTATATGATGTGCCGCTTATAGCAGGAAGAAACTACAGAATTGATTCAGATGAAACCTTAATCAATGAAATGGCTGCAAGCAAATTGGGATTTGAAAATCCTGAGGAGGCTATTGGTGAGCGAATAGATTATAATAATGAAGAACTGATTATAGTTGGAATATTTAAAGATGTTCATACACAATCCATGTACAGTGCCATCAGACCTATGATGATCAAAACTGACAATAATGGCTTATTTACGACCAATATAAAATTGAAACCTAATATTGATTTGGTAACCGCCAAAGAGCAAATGCAGGCAAGTTATCGCTCGATTTATCCTAATGAAAACCATGAGTTTAAATTTTTGGATAAAACAGTTGAGAACTTTTACCAATCAGAATTAAGGATGAAACGAGTGTTGGGATTTGCCACTGTTGTAGCAATTTTGATCAGTTGTTTAGGGCTATTTGGCTTGTCTTCTTTCACCATAGCGCAAAGGACGAAAGAGATCAGCATCCGAAAAGTGTTGGGAGCTTCTTTATCCAATATTTTAATTTTAATCACCAAAGAATACGCATTTCTGATAGCGATTGCCTTTGTATTGTCTATCTATCCAGCCTGGTATTTTTTGAATAACTGGCTAAGTAATTTTCAATACCGCATGGAATTATCCGCATTGACTTTTATAGTGGCGGGCATAATTGCTTTTGTTTTAAGCTTATTAATTGTAGGGCTACATTCTTTAAAAGCAGCGAATAGCAATCCTGCTGAGGTGTTGAAGGATGAGTGATTTGGCTTAATAACTTTTCCAAAGTTCAGGGCATTGGAAAAGGTATTATTATTAGCGGTTTTGCCATGACCTTCATAAGAAGATAATTTACCACTTAAATCCACACCCCCCTTCGCCCCCCTCAAGGGGGGAGTTCTCACGGAAATTACTTTCGGTATTTTAATTTGAAAAGGTTGTTTTCTAAAATAATCTGTTTTTAAAAAGTAATAAATAGTGATGAGTTTTAATTTTTTCTATTGAATTAAATCTGTGAGATTGTCCCCTTGAGGGGACTATAGGGGTGTTGCTTGAAAGATTTAAAGGTGTTAGCTGTAACAGAGGAAATCTAGTTATATAGTAAAAAAAGAAAGTAACTAGCTTCTTCTATCAAATCAACCGACCGCTGACGGACAAACCCACAACAATTACGAACATATAAATAACAAAAACCTTTTTGTAATCAATCTGAGGCTATTTTTTACAGTATGGCACTCCAATTGAATAAGAACTGCAAGACTATTTTTCAATTTAAACAAACAGAGCATGTTTAAACATAACCTTCTCATTATCTACCGCAATTTCAAGCGATTTAAAAGTACTTTTTTCATCAACCTTTTAGGGCTTTCAACCGGTATGGCTTGCGCTCTGCTTATTTTCCTGTGGGTAAATGATGAGCTTTCTATAGATAAATTTCATGAAAATGATGATCAGCTTTATCAAGTTTATTTACATCATGATGAAAAGGGAGAAACCCGTACTGCACCACCAGTTCCAGCACTTTTAGCGGATGTGTTGGAAGAGGAAGTTCCGGAAGTGCTCACAGCAGTAGAAGATACAGATACTAATGAGTTTGGGGATAGCTTTTCTTTAACCACTGGTGATGATAAAATGAAGGCTAGAGGAAAATTTTCTGGCGAAGGATATTTTCAGTTATTCTCTTTTACGTTTTTAAAGGGTAATGCTGAAACAGCATTGGCTGATAAAAAGGCATAGTTTTAACAGAATCTTTAGCTAACAGGATTTTCGGAACTACCGAGGTGATAGGTAAAAGCCTTGAATGGCAGATACTGAAATTCAAGGGACAAGCACAGGTTTCGGCTGTAATTCATGATTTACCTGATAACAGCACAGAATCCTTCGAGTTTGTACTTCCTTTTTCAGTATTTATTGATGATTTGATGGGACAGGAGCGTAACCATTGGGGCAATTATATAGCGCTTACTTATGTGCAATTGGCTGAAGGAACAGATGTATCACAACTGAATGAGAAATTAGCTCCACTGATAAAAAACAAAGTAGAATGGAGTAATGTCGAACCCTTTGTGAAGCAGTATTCAAGTAGGTATTTACATGGAAAATTTGAAAATGGACAGGAAGCAGGTGGGCGAATTACTTATGTACGTTTATTTGGGATCATAGCATTATTTGTTTTATCGATTGCCTGTATCAATTTTATGAATTTAAGCACTGCCCGAGCAGCCGGAAGATTAAAGGAAATAGGCGTAAAAAAGACTTTAGGAGCTAATAGAAAACAATTAATTATTCAACACCTTGGCGAGTCCGTTGCGATGACCATTCTTTCTTTACTAGTGGCTTATTTACTAGTATTGTTACTCTTGCCACAGTTTAATGCGATTACAGATAAGAATCTGAGTCTTCAACTAACTCCTAATTTATTGATAGCCACAGCAAGCATTACGCTTTTTACAGGACTGTTGGCAGGCAGCTATCCAGCACTTTATCTTTCCGGTTTTAAGCCGGTTAGCATTTTAAAAGGCAAACTGACTACCTCAACAGGTGAATTATGGACCAGGAAAGGCTTGGTAGTTTTTCAATTTGTTATTTCAATTGTGCTTTTAGTGTCCGTTTGGGTGGTTTATAAACAAATTGAATATGTACAGGACAAAAACCTTGGGTACGAAAGACAACAAGTTATCAAAATCCCAATAGAAGGGGAAGTAGCCAATCGTTTAGAGCTTTTTATTGAGCGCTTAAAAGCCGTTCCTGGAGTGGTGAATGCTTCAGCAACAACACACTCAATTGTGAAAAGTGGTGCTTCCACTACAGGAGTTACCTGGCAAGGAAAAGATCCCGATAGCAATATTTTATTTGAACAAGCCAGGGCATATTATGGCTTAATTGAGACTTTAGGCATTGAAATGAAAGAGGGGAGGAGCTTCTCTGAAAAATATGGAGCGGAGGAAAATAAGATTATATTTAATGAAGCGGCTATTAAGGTAATGGGTTTGGAAGATCCAATCGGCAAAACAGTTACCATGTGGGGCAAGGAAAAAGAAATCATTGGTGTCGTAAAAGATTTCCATTTTTCTTCCCTTCACGAGGAGGTTTCTCCCATGCTTTTTCATTTCGATATCAGTTTTATGCTGAGCATTTTTGCTAAAATTCAAGCCAATAGTACGGAGGAAACGCTCGCAGGAATTCAGGCACTTTATAAAGATTTTAACCCAGGATTTACCTTGAATTACGAGTTTCTGGATGCTAATTATCAGGCTCAATATCAAGCAGAACAAAAAGTGTCTTTGCTTTCCCGCTACTTTGCCGGAATTGCTATTATTATCTCTTGTTTAGGTTTATTCGGATTGGCTGCTTTTACGGCCGAACGCAGACAGAAAGAGATCGGAATCAGAAAAATATTAGGGGCAGGAGGTTTGCAGATCATGAAATTACTTTCTGCCGATTTCACTAAAATGGTATTTATTGCTAATGTAATAGCCTTGCCTATAAGTTTCTGGGCTACTCAAAACTGGCTACAAGGCTTTGCCTATAGTATTGAACCCGAATGGTGGTATTTTGCAGGTGCAGGACTGATTGCACTAATAATAGCATGGATCACGATCAGCTTTCAAACCATTAAGGCAATCCGCTTAAATCCCGCAGAAACTTTAAAGGATGAATGATTTGGCTATCAACTTTTCCAAAGTCTGTAGTATTTGCGGTTTTTGAACTGAAGTTTATTAACACCGATTTCGACACCCCCCTTCGCCCCCCTCAAGGGGGGAGTTCTCACGGAATTACATTCGATATTATAATTTGAAAAAGTTATTTTATAATATATTTTAATAGAAAAAAAGAAATAAATAGTGATGAATTTTATTATTTCCTGCAAAAATAAATCGGTGAGAACTATCCCCTTGAGGGGATTATAGGGGTGTTGTTTTGGAGATGTAAAGCTGTGGCTTGAAAATAGGAAATCTTGCCATATAATAGAAAAAAGAAAGGAGAAGAAAATTTTAAATGAATGCCTAAAACTTCAAGGAAAACTTTAATTGACAATCAACAAAACACCGTCCGATTTCGGACGTATTCTCTCGTTTTTGAACAACTACATACAGAAAAGATGTCTTTATAAGTCTTTAAAGCCATATTTTTGGAATGGCACATTAATTGGAAAACCACATGAAAAACTAAGATATGATCACATTAACAGATTTAGACAAATACATAAGCAATAAGTTTCAAAGGCAGTTTATCTTAAAGGGATTAAATCTCCAGATTGAAAAAGGTGAGTTTGTGACCATAATGGGGCCAAGCGGAGCAGGGAAGTCTTCTTTGTTGAATATCATCGGTTTATTGGATGATCATTCAGCGGGGGGGTACCATCTCTTTGATGAAAAAATTGAATCGCTTAGTGAGAAAAGAAAATCAGCTTTGCACAAAGAACATTTCGGATTCGTTTTTCAAGCTTATCACTTAATAGACGAACTGACGGTTTATGAAAATATTGAAACCCCATTGCTGTATAGAGGAGTGAAATCTTCAGAAAGAAAAAGCCTTGTAGCGGAAATGCTAGATAAATTCGGGATAGTGGCTAAAAAGGATTTGTTTCCAGCTCAGCTTTCCGGTGGGCAACAGCAATTAGTTGGGGTAGCCAGAGCTATTATTGGGAAACCTTCTATTTTATTGGCAGATGAACCTACAGGAAATCTTCATTCAACCCAATCAAAAGAAATCATGGAGCTTTTTCAGGAGCTCAACCGACAAGGAACCACCATCATTCAAGTGACCCATTCAGAAGAAAACGCACAATATGGTTCAAGAATAATTGAATTAGAAGATGGAGCCATACTTAAAGATATTTCGCTTAAAAATGAATTACATGTTTCATAAAAATATACTATTTGCCTTTCTGTTTTCCCTTTTATCTTATTCTGGTTTCTCCCAAAATCAGCAAGAAAAAGTAATAAGCTTACAAGAGGCAATTGCCATAGGATTAGATAGAAATGTCAGCCTAAGACAAGCAGAAAATCAATTGATGAGTTTGTCAATGGATCAAACCCAAGCTAAAATGGCCTATTTGCCTAATGTTTCCTTAAATGTGAGGGCAACTAGGCAAGTTGGACAGCAATTTCAATTGGTGGAAGATGGTTTTGAAATCAGTAATGTGCAAGCCGACAGATTATCAGGAGGACTTTCTGCAAGTTTATCCGTATTTGAGGGGTTTAATAGACAGAATCAAATGCGTATTTCTAATTTGGAATTTAAAGCTCAGTCAGAAGGAATAGAAAGAGAAAGACAGAATGTTATTTTCTTGGTTGCACAGCAATATCTTCAAATATTGTTGGACCAGCAGTTATTGGAAATAGCCAAAAAGAATGTTGAAAACCAAAAGAATCAGTTAGATCGAATTGAAGGATTTGCCAATACAGGCTTAAGACCACAAGCTGATTTCTTCACACAAAATGCAGCTGTAAAACAACTGGAATTGGAGCTTATAGAGGCGGAGAATACACTCTTGCTGGATAAGGCTCAACTCACTCAGATTTTACAGCTTAATCCGTTGGAAATGTATAAAGTCTCTTCAGATGAATTGATGGAATTACCTCAAAATCAGAAATTGGAATTGGCAGAATTATTTAATCTGGCGATAGAAAATAGAGCTGACTTAAAACAACTGAGATTTAGAACTCAATCAGCTGATCAAAATATAGAAAGTTTAAAGTCTGGTTATTTACCAAGTCTTAGGGCATTTTATGAATACGGAACTCAATATAGCTCACTTAACACCTTGAATTATAAAGAGCAATTATTGGATTTATACCCCACAAATGTAGTTGGATTGAATTTAAGCATTCCTCTTTTTAATAATTACATTAACAAAGCAAATGTGGCAAGAGCAAAGGTGCAATTATATAATACCGAACTTGATTATGAAAATACTGAACGCTTGATTTTTCAAGATGTGCAAAATGCATATCTGAATTATAATGCTGCTATTAAACGTTTTGAAGTGAGCAATTCTGCCTTTGAAGCAGCAGAGGAAGCCTATAAAGTACAAGAAGAACGCTATAATGCCGGTATTGCCAACTTGGCGGATTTGTCTTTAGCTAATCAGGAATTTGTAACAGCTTCAGCTAATAAGGAACAAGCCCGATTTACCCTTATTTTTCAAGAAATGATAGTGGAATATCAGGTGGGGACTTTGGAATTTAAGTAAAGGATTTTATAATTGTATTTTATAGTGATTAGTTCTTTTGAGAAGATCCTTAATTGTTCTCAACAATCTCTTTGTACAATTGATTTATTTCAGATAAATTCGGTTCTTGTTTCATCCACTTAATCCGCTCGTCCTGTGTTTCCATCCATCTGTACAACCAACTTATTCCCCATTTTTTATAGTAGATATCTTCTTGGGCATAGATAGTGTCAGTTAAGGATTCTTCAAAACTGACAATTTCATAATTCTCCTTTTCTACTCGAGTGATTATTTCTCCTATATAGTCAGTATTGATAGCATTGTCATGGCAGAGGTAAATATGCTTTACTGGACGTTTGTAGATGCTATTTGCCATGGATTCATAAAAGGACAACAGCTCTAAGGTCTTTTCTACATATTGTTCACCTATTGCTGCGGCTTTGTCTATTTTTCCATTATTTAGATAATGTAGATATACATAATTAAACATCCAGTCAGAACTTTCTACCGTAAAGGGTGCAATTACATAATCCTTCGATTTTAAATATGCTCTAATTTCTACATGTTGGCTTGAATCTGCCCCCATATCATTGAATGGAAATCGGAAATATTTTACCTCTTTGTTGTAATTGGAAGCGTATTCTTTGGTTAGTTTTTCACCTTCTTCTATATCCTGAACGAATTTATCGTAACCAACTGCTGAATACCTGACGTGACTATAGGAATGGTTGCCAACTATAGAATTTTGGTTTTGAATCCACAATTCCAGCAACTCCTTATTCTCCTTCTTAAATTCATTATTGAAAATCTTAGCTTCATTTATGAAAATGGTAAAGGGGATTTTTAAGGAATCCAAGACATTCAATAGTGTTGGCTCGAAATTCTCTTTTTGATATTTTCTGGTATTAGGAACATCATCTATTGTTATAGAAATTGATTTCTTTTGTGAAAAAGCAGAAATATTCACAAAGAGACATAAACAAAGCAGAATTATATATTTGCTATTTTGGGCTTTCATTTTTTTAAATTTAAAATACTATTTAAAGTAGATATAATAAGTCAATATAATAGCTGCCATATTATAAATTCCATGAGCTATAATGGTAGCAGTGAGTCTTTTTGTTGAGATAAATAATAAAGTGTACATGATGGTAGGCACTAAAATATCAAACCAATCCAATGCACTCGATGGCATATGTCCTAACGAAAACAGCAAGATGGATAAAATTGCGGAAAACCATAAACCAGTTTTGGGGTTTTTAAAGGTATCTTTTAAAACATTGATGAAATAGCCTCTGTTGAAAAGTTCTTCGGTTATGCCACCACCAATTACGCCTAAAGCTATAAAGGAAAGTAATCCAACTAAACTGCCATCATACATAGTCAACATATGGCTAATATCTGCTCTGGATGCCCCGCCTGTGTTGGGAATAAGTATAACAAACTGAAGAATAGTCCATAAGGCACCGAAACCTAAACCCAGAAAGATATTCTTTTTTAAGATTTACAAACTTAAGCCCTATGTCACTAAAGTTTTTCTTCAAGATTTTGAGTGAAAAATAGAGCAGGGCGGTAACACCTATAAATTGAAAAAGGGCGATGAGTAATAAGTTTATTCCAATCTTACCCCCATTTATTTTTGTTACCCCAAAGAATACATCAGGGATAATGAAAAGGATATATCCTAAAAGAATGGTAGCAATAAAAACAATCAGCGTTTTAGATTTGCTTACGGTGCTTTTGTTGTGGTTTGTCATATTGAATATTCTTAAAGTTTCATGCTATGAGACGCTTAGAATTCTTGCCTTAGTTGTTGAATGATTTGTAAGTAAGTTTCCTCCATATAAATTCTAATGGCCCTTGTTTGTGGTATCTTAACCATAGCATGCTTAGTAAAATTTGAATGATCCAAATGATTACTACGAATCCCAAAAGTTCAAATCGAAATAATTGATTAAATAACCCAAATCCATATCCATAGAAAATCAACCCCAGGATAATACTTTGAAATATATAGTTGGATAAAGCCGTCCTCCCAATTTTTGAAAGCACTTTTATATTGATGTTTTTTAGAAATACTTGATAGATTCCATTAAATAATAAAACATAAGCAATCCCTAAAAGCTCTTTTGGAAAAGTGAAGAGAAGGGCTTTCCAAACTTGTAAAACAGGCTCATGGTCTTTGTAAGTCCAATAAAAATAGCGCAGATAATTAATCAGTAAACCAACTATTACTAAACTTATGGTGATGATCCAATAGTAGTTCCAGGATCTATAATCAGAAAAAATCCCCGTCCTGTATAACAACATCCCGATTGACATTACGATAAGTGTTGAAAGGATGAGAGATTGATGGTAAAATGCTCCTTTATGAACTTTTAATTTGGTATAGCTGCTTTTTACTCCCTCCCAATAGGTTGGTTTCGGATTTTCAATAACTTCTGTGGTATTGGATGATTTTATTGAGTAGCGTTTTTCCCATGAATTTATGCGTTTTGTTTCATCTTCTGTTCGTTGGTTTTCGGGCACTTTCAATGCTTTTTGATAACTCGCAAATGTATCTTTTCTATTTTCAATGTTTTCATATGATTTTATGAATAGGAGAGAGGAGAGAAAAGCTACTATCAGGATGAGATATTTCGATTGAACAGCCCTGAAGGGGAATAACAAAAAACCACAAATTGCATAATGATATAAAATATCCCCATCCCAGATCAAATAGGCATGCAAGACTCCAAAAACAAACAGCCATAAAAGTCTTCTGGCATATAAATCCAAGGCCTTTAAACCTTTAACTTTTTCTTGGATTCGTTCCATAAAAATGACAAAACCAACACCAAAAAGTAAGGCAAACATGGTGTAGAACTTTCCTTGTGTTAAAAAATAGACCCAAAAACGTGTGTTGTGATCAATAGAGCTGTCATATCCATATTGCCATGAGCTCCATGGATTAGGATAAGCAAAGGATTCAATATTAATAAACAGTATCCCAAGAATGGCTACCCCCCTAAGAAAATCAAGAGAACCAATGCGTTCATTAATTTTAGTGGGCTGGGTCATAATTTTATTTTTAATTTATCCAGAGCTTTTAGTCTATTGTCAAGTGAAATTGTACTTAAAAAAGCAGTTAAATATAGTAGGTCTTTACTTCCTGTACAAATTGAAAGTTTCAAGGCATTAACCATGCTCAATCTATTCATATTTGTGATTCTAAAATTATGTTGCAATAACTAAAAAATTAGAATCTCGTATTTGATTAGTGAAGATAACATGCTTTAAATCAGTGAATAATAATTGTAGCGATAAAAGACTATTTTATTTTCATACTTTTTAAAATTGAATAGATTCAATTTGGTAGAACCAAACTCTTTAACAATGAAAAAAATACAACCTTATCAAATTGTCTTATTTCTTATTCTATCATTCACTTTAAGTAGTTGCGAAATTATTGGAGATATTTTTGAAGCTGGCATATGGGTCGGAGTTATACTAGTAGTAGTGCTAATTGCCCTTGTTATTTGGGTAATTAAAAAAATAATCAGCTAGAATTTAGGAGACTTCATACTTCAAGTTCTATCAGTCTTTCCAACCAAAGGTTGGTCAGCCAATGGCTGAGAACTAGACTTCAAAAAATAGAAGATATATTTCCCTTTGTGAAAACTTTGCGAGACCCTTTATGCGTCAAAGACGCCTGCGGACAATTCTTGTTATATAGTAGAAAAAAATTATCTAATGCAATTTGATTAGCCCTCACAATCCTGAGACAAAACGCCAAAATTTAATTGCAGCTATTCAATTTGTAAGAATATTTATTCTTAATAAATGATGAAAATGTTATTACCTAATGTACAAATGTTGTTTAGTTGTATTTTTAGTGGATTAGTTCAAATCTTTAATCTGAAACATCAAATTCAAAATCAAGTTAAATCCAGAAATTTGCATTAATTTTGTTGCTATACTAATAATTAATAATGCAAGAAGCTGAGAAATATAGTCGATATTCATTTTTATTGGATAAAACAGCACGGAGGGTAAAGCAATATGCTAAGCAAAGATTCAGGGAATTAGGCTGGACGATCACGATTGACCAATGGGCAGTTTTAAAGCAATTGTACGATAAAGGCGAAGTAAATCAGAGGGAATTGGCGAGTAATACTTTCAAAGATCACCCCACCATGACCCGTATTATTGATTTATTGAAAGCCAAGGAATTGATAGAGCGTAAGCCGCATCCAGCTGATAGAAGAAGCTTTATAATAGCTTTAACACCTGAAGGTAAATCTATGGTGGAAGAATGTCTTCCCGAGGTACAAAAAATCAGGATGAAAGCTTGGGAAAATCTTTCAGATAAAGATTTTCAAGAGTTTAAAAGGATCTTGGAGAGTATTTATCAGAATTTGTCTTAAAATTTGATTTTTTCTATCCCAACATAATAAAGATCAAAACCACCAAGTCCGCCAGGTCGGTTTGATGAAAAAATCATCAAATCATTGGTATATCCTTGTTCTTGAGGTCTGATGATAGGGCGATATTCATCATACTCCGAATTGATTTCAGCCCCGAAATTTTCAGGTGCTGTCCATTCTCCATTTATTTTTTCAGAATAATACAGGTCAAATCCACCAAAACCACCTGCTCTGTCTGATGCAAAAACCATGAAATCTTCCATAATGAAAGGACATTTATCATCAGAGGTAGAATTTAGTACATCTATTGAGCGTATTGTTTTCTCCGAATCATCATAGAGTCTATCTAGCAGATCTAGAGAATTATCAAGCTCAACATTGAGAATATCAAATTGACCATTTCTATTGCTACACCAGTAAATTTGACTGCTATCTTTATTTAATGCCGGATAATAATCATCAAAAGAAGAATTTAAATAGGAAATAGAAGCTATAGTGTCATATTCCTGATTGTTTAAATTATGAGTAAATTTTATGTCAAAATTCCCCGATTCATTATTGGCATATAATAAAATTCTGCTATCGCTATAGGTAAACCTCCTAGTAAGATAAGGGCCAAATTCATCTGAAGTGCTGTTAATTTTTCTTAAAGCATGATGCAAATCAAAGTTTCTTATATATACACTCATATTGGTATTTGTTTCTTCTTCAATTTGGAATTCACCAGACGATTTGGAAAAGTGAAACTTTATGAGTTTATAAATTATATCATACTCCCCACCAGCGGAATTTCTATTAGAAGAAAAACACAAAGGAAAAGTCTCTCCTAAAATTGGAGAAGTGGAATTGTAATCATCATATTCTGAATTGACAAATTCAAGATTAACTGGGCTGCTTGAGATTGTTGCTGAATTATATTTGTAGCCAAAAATTTTATTGCAAGAATAGATAATAGGGATTAAAAGGAGAATAGTTAAAAGTTTCTTCATCTTGGTTCTATTTTATTATCAACATGCGTATTTAACGAATATTTTTTGCTTTATTACAATTTTGAGACTTTAATAGTGCATTTCTCAATTTAATTAGCTGTTTTGTTGTTGATCCATTTAAATGTTGAATCAATGTAGGTTAGCAAATCATCTTAAACTTTAAAAATGACGGTTATGAGATTTTTTTCAACGGATAATTGTTAATTTTATAAATTATAGAAATACCCAGAATTCATGAGGAAAATACTATTCCTTTTTCTTTTTCTAGCGCTATCCATCGAGATAAGTGCACAAGTTTCCAAGCCTAAATATGCCAATGAATTTTTGGCAATCGGAGTAGGGGCAAGGGCTTTTGCTTTGGGCGGTGCTTCTGTAGCTTC
This sequence comes from Marivirga salinae, assembly GCF_030503855.1. Lineage (NCBI taxonomy): Bacteria > Pseudomonadati > Bacteroidota > Cytophagia > Cytophagales > Marivirgaceae > Marivirga > Marivirga salinarum. The sequence continues at coordinate 2,098,347 of NZ_CP129971.1, forward strand.
TGTTGAAGGGGCTTCTGCCGGATATTGGAATCCTGCGAAACTCTCAAGTCTGGAAACTGACCACTCATTGGATCTGATGCATGCAGAATATTTTGCCGGCATTGCTGCCTATGATTATGTGGGCTTTGCTACTTCAATTGATGAAGATAGTAAAATGGGTTTTTCCATGATCAGGTTTGGTGTAGATGATATCCCGGATACTCGATTTATCTATGATGCCAATGGAGCCTTGAATTATGATAATATCAGATTTTTCTCCGCTGCTGATTATGCCTTTCAATTTTCTTACGCTCGTGATTTAAAGTTTTTAGAAGGCTTATCTTTCGGTGCAAATGCAAAAGTGATTCATCGAACGGTAGGTGAATTTGCCAAAGCATGGGGTTTTGGCTTTGATTTGGGTGCAGCTTACAAATGGAAGAATTTGGATGTGGCTTTAGTGGCTCGTGATGTCACGGGAACTTTTACCACTTGGTATCATAATGTAACTTTGATAGAAGATATTTATACGCAAACCAATAATAAAATCCCCGAAAATACGACTGAAATGGCTGTTCCGCGATTAGTGTTTGGAACGGCTTATACTCAGGAATTACCCTACAAATTCTCCATAATGGGGGAGGTAAATTTCGATGCTACCTTTGATGGCCCGCGGAATACATATATTAGTGAAGAGAAATTCTCCATTGATCCACGTGGAGGAGTAGAATTGGCTTATGATAAAATGGCCTTTCTCAGATTTGGCGGTAATAACCTTCAAAAGATCAAGAATTTTAATGGAACTGAAAGATGGAATGGTCAGGCAAGTATTGGTGCTGGTTTTCGATATAAAATCCTGCAAATTGATTATGCTTTCACTGACTTAGGCGATTATTCTGAATCACTCTATTCTCATGTTTTTACTTTGATTTTTAATTGGGATGCTAAAGAATAAAATTTTCACAACCATATTAACTATTATTCTATCTGTTCACTATGTTTTTTCACAGGATCCGCAATCATGGATTAATTTCAATCAATCCTATTATAAAATCAGTCTTGAATCTACGGCTGCTTATGAATTAGATTATAATGATCTAATTGAAGCTGGTGTGCCGATTTCCAGTATTGATGCCAGATCATTACAGATATTTCACAGAGGACAAGAAATAGCGATCAGAGTGATTGGTCAGAACGATGGTAGACTAGATGAAGGCGATGTTATCCAGTTTCTGGCTAAAAGAAATGACGGAACTTCCGATACACCTTTATATAAAAATCCGGATCATCAACCACATCAATATTTTAATCTCTTCACGGATGAGTCTGCTTATTTTTTGACTTGGAAAAATGATGGTACCAACGGAAAAAGAATTCAGGAGCAGAATATTATCAACAACACCAATAATTTAGCTGCTGAAAATTCAGTTGAGAAAGAAATTTTAAGGCTATTTACAGCTAATGCAGATAGGGGGCAGCGATATAGCCCACAAAATGAAGTGTATAATTCTGCTTTTGATTTGGGGGAAGGATGGACTGGTTCTGCATTTACTAATCCAAGCAATTTTTCAATTACAGATTTGGATAAAGCGGCTCGTTCTGAACTTCCACCTACATTGGAAATCTTGATTCAAGGAAGAAATATGCGCCAGCATCAGACTGAAGTTTTGGTTGGGCCAAATGAAAATTCCTTAAGATCGCTTGGTACTGTGAATTTCAAGGAATATGAATATGAGATTTTTTCGGGTGATTTAGAATGGACAGATATTGCTAATAGTGGCGATTTAGTCCTAAGGCTTGTGCCACAAGCTGAAGGTGTTGATAGGATTTCGGTTTCTTACATTAAAGTTAATTTTCAAATGGAGCCTGATTTGAATAATGAAGCAGGCGGGAAATTAACCTTAAACCCAAATCCTAATGGTTCTTCATATGTACAGTTTTTGAATACAAATAGTACGGCAAGATTATATAGAACTGACAATTTTAATGAGCCGGTTTTATTGCGCACCAACAGAATAGGTTCTGAAATCAATACTGTAGTTCAAAACACTGTAAATGGAGTAGAATTGTATTTACAAAATCAAAACTTTCTTACTCCCAGTATAGAAAAGGTAAATTTTAGAGATTTCAGCAATTTCAATCCTGATTATGTTATTCTTAGCCATCCAGAGCTAAGCAATCCTAGCGGGGATTATACTAATCCCGTGAAAGCTTATGCAGCTTACCGTAATTCTGAAGCTGGAGGTGGGTACGATACGTTGGTGGTGGATATCAATAGAATTTACAACCAATTCAATTATGGGGAAATCTCTCCTTTAGCGGTATATAGATTCACTCAATATTTGGTGGCAAATACCAAAGCAGAAATGGTTTTTATCATTGGCAAAGGAGTGAATTGGCATCATAACTTTTACAGAAGAAATGATCTTCCTAATCAAGATCTTTATAATGAATTTGTTCCAACAGCCGGCTCACCAGGTTCTGATATTCTTTTTGGATTTGATTTGGAGGAGAATAATAGAGCCGCTATTTCCTTTGGAAGGATTAATGCTCATAACAGTCAAAATGTAGCTGATTATTTGGATAAGATTAAGGAAATGGAAGCTAAGCCTTTTGATGACTTGAGAAGAAAACATTTCTTGAACTTAAGTGGTGGGGTTTCCTTTTCTGAAGTTAACAGGTTTTTAGGCTATATAAATGATTTTGCCAGATATGCAGAAAGCCCTTACATAGGTGGAGATTATTCAAATTTAACTAAAGAAACCACACAGGTAGTGGAATTTATCAACGTTGCAGATCAAGTAAATCAAGGCTTGAATTTGATTACTTTTTTTGGTCATTCCGGCCCCAACACTGCGGATATTGATATTGGTCGTGTTTCAGATGAAAATTTAGGTTATAATAATAAAGGGAAATATCCATTTATTTTAATTAATGGTTGTAATGCGGGTTCTTTTTATCGCTTGCAAAAAAACGAAACTCCATTTGGAGAAGATTGGGTGAATACTCCAGAAAAAGGTTCTACTGGTGTTTTAGCACATGTTTATTTAGGGTTTCCAAATGAATTAAAAAGATATAGCGATTTATTTTATGCCAATGCATATGGCGATTCGGTCATGATAGATCAACCTCTAGGATTGGTTCATCAAAAAACCATAAATGACTATTTAGCTAATTTTGGAACTAATCCTGCTCCTTTGTACATGTCTCAGGCTCAACAAATGAATTTATTATGTGATCCTGCTTACAAACTTTTTCCTGCAGGCAAAACTGATTATGCAATTTCTGATGAGGATTTGGAAGTAGTTTCCGTGGACGGGCAACCAATAGATGCTTTAACTCCTGAATTCGGGGTGGATGTTATCATTCGAAATTATGGGATCACTAATGCAGATTCAATTGAGATTTTGGTTAAAAGAACTTTACCAAACAATGAAATGATCGTGCAGGATACTCAGAAAGTAGCCGCAATAAAATATCAGGATACCGTAAGGGTTAATATTTATAATGACCTGCCTGAAAGTTTTGGACAAAATATATTTGAGGTAATTATCGATCCGGCAGGAAAAATACCCGAGATCAAAGATGAAAATAATATTGCCACTATTAATTATTTCCTCACATTAGGCACTACGCTAAATTTATATCCTTATGATGAAGGATTGAGTGATCAACAAATCATTAGCTTGACTGCCCAATCTGTAGATTTACTTTCTGACGAAAGAGACTTTTTATTTGAATTGGATACATCAATAAAATTCAATAGCCCTTATTTAAAAACACAAAACATTAGAGCCAAGGTAATTGCAAAGTGGGAAACTAATTTACTACCCAATGAAAATCAAGCGTATTTCTGGAGGACAAAATTCACTAACCCGAGAGATGGAGAACTTGATGAATGGACCATTTCAAATTTCACCTACAGTAGTTCCGCCCAACAAGGATGGCAGCAGAATTCTGATGACCAATTTTTATTAAATAGCATAGAAGGAATTACAATCGGGGAGACTTGGAGTTTTGAGGAAAATACTTTTAATCTAACAGTTGAAGCCCCAGGAAATAGTGGAATTGACGATATCAGCATTAGAATAAATGGAAATCAATATGCCACATCAGGTAATCAAACAGGACCTTGTAAGATCAATACTTTGAATTTAGTAGCCTTTGACAAATCTTCTGGAGTACCTTATTATATTCTTTCAAATGGTGGATTTGATGTTTTGGATCCACTTTTATGCGGTATTAGACCACAAGTCATCAACCAAATTAGAAATAACCAATTATCACAACCTGAGACCTATTTCAAGAAATATTTTGATGAATTGCCAGATGGTGATATTGTACTTATGACTTCTTATGACAGCGTGGCTTGGAATATTTTAAGAGCCAATAACAGAGCAGAATTACTTGATCTTGGTGCCTCAGCTAGTGTCATAGACAATCTTCAAAATGGAGATCCTTATATATTATTGGGCAGAAAAGGATTGGGCGCGGCAAATGGAATAGAAGTTACCGCTACTCAAACTCCTAAAAGCGAGCAGACCATTTCGCTAGATAAGGTAGTGGAAGCTCGATTTGAATCAGGTTCTATTATTTCAAAAACGATTGGACCGGTTAAAGAATGGATTCAGTTGGATGCTGAATTTGCTGATGTGGAGGCTTCAGATGATATAAGACTGGATGTCTTTGGAATTGATAGCCTTAATAATCAAACTTTATTGTTCTCTGATGCCGTACTTCCACTGGATATTTCGGCAATTGATGTAAATCAATATCCACAATTACGATTGAGGTTAACTGTTAGCGACCCTGATAATTTAAGTCCTGCAAAACTTGCCACTTGGAAAGTAAATTTCAGAGAAGTACCGGATGCAGTTTTGCTTCCTGCTGAAACTGCCGGAAAGGCAAGTACAGAATTGGCGGAAGGAGAGAAATTCAATAAATCATTTCGAGTGGTTAATGTTACACCTAATAATTTTGACGAGCCAATTCCTTATATACGCCAAGTATTCAATAGAAATGACAGGGTTTTCCATAATGAAAATTATACCTTAACTCCTTTGCCAGCGGATTCTGATACCACTTTTTCAATCGAAGTGGATACCAGAGGCAAGGTGGGAGAGAATGATTTAACATTAAACCTCAATCCATATTCAAATTATAATGAAAAGAAATTGACCAATAATGTGATTTCTTATCAAAAGCTTTTTGAAGTTAAGAAGGATTCATTGCCTCCTTTTGTGGAGGTGACTTTCGATGGAATTTCCATTTTAGATGGCGATATAGTATCTCCTCGACCATATATCCAAATAAAATTGAAGGATGAAAATACTTTAATTAATAAAACCGATACCACAGGAATAGAAATTCAATTGCGAAGAGATTGTGAGGAATGTGTGAGTGAAAGAATAAATTTCTCCAATTCGAATATTGAGTGGTTACCCGCCACGGATGAGAGTCCATTCACGGTAAACTACCAGCCGAATGCCTTAGAAGACGGAAACTATCAACTGAGGGTGCAAGCAACAGATGCGAGTGAAAACACAGCCGGAGAGGAGCCTTATAAAGTGAGGTTTGAAGTGATCAATGCTTCCACCATCACTAATTTTTATCCTTATCCTAATCCCTTTTCTACCAGTACTCGCTTTGTATTTACTCTAACCGGAACTGATTTACCACAGGAAATTAAAATTCAAATCTTGACTGTTACGGGTAGAGTAGTAAGAGAAATTTTGCAAGATGAAATTGGTCCCATCCACATAGGAAATAATATCACCGATTATGCATGGGATGGCAAGGATGAATTCGGAGATAGATTAGCCAATGGAGTTTACCTCTACAGAGTTCTAGTCCGGAAAGACGGAGCCTTTATGGAACAACGAGCTACCGCAGGAGATAGAGCCTTTACCGAAGGCTATGGGAAGTTGTATATTCTGAGGTGATGGTGTTTTAATCATTGGTCAGGGTCAAAAACCGTCAATTATGATTCTATCTGCATTGAAAGGATTTCTTTAGTATTAATCTATTTCTTCCCTATTAATTTATTTTAAGTGTAGAATTAAACGTTTATTATACGTGTAATTCTACGGATAATGCCAATTGATTGAGTTTAAGTGGTTAAAATGGGTTTTTTATTAACTATTAATTCAGTAGATTGCCTGACATAAGGTATATATAATCACCGGGGGGTGACTATATTCAATTGTTAGCTCTCATTCAGAAAATCATCAATATGCCAGGAATGACAAAAGAAGAAGGAATTAATCAAGTCTATGGTGGAGGAGGACATGTGGTTATCTTAGGAGCAGGAGCAAGTATTGCTTCGACCTATCGAAATGCTGAAAGAAATGGTAAAAGACTTCCATCAATGGATAATTTCGTTGACTTGGTTGGACTTCATGAAATAATTGAAAAAGTACCTGATAATCTTCGAGCCGATAATTTTGAAAAATTGTATACTAATCTTCATTCGGAAAATCCCGACTCTGAAATACTAAGAGCAGTTGAACAGCGGATTCAAGATTACTTTGGAAACATGGAATTGCCTGATGAACCGACAATTTATGATTACATGGTTTTGTCATTGAGAGGGAAAGACTTGATAGCTACTTTTAACTGGGATCCTTTTTTATATCAAGCATGGGTAAGGAATAGAAAGTTTACTGATGACTTGCCCCACCTTTCATTTTTACATGGAAACGTTGCCATTGGCTACAGCAAAGAAGATAAAAGATGCGGCCCCGTTGGTTACCAAGCAAGACAAGATGGAGGTGAATTCGAACCTACTAAACTCTTATATCCGGTAGAACAAAAAAATTATACAAATGACGAATTCATCAATATTGAATGGGAACGGATGAAGTATTGGTTGAGCAAAGAGAGAGGGACTGTTCGTGCTACCATTTTTGGATATGGTGCTCCAGTTTCTGACATAGAAGCTGTATCTTTATTGAATAATGCATGGGGAACTCCTGATGATCGATCAATGGAACAATTTGAAATCATTGATATAACCTCAGAAGAAGAATTAAGGAATCGTTGGAATGGATTTATACATTCTCATCATTATGATGTTACTGACAATTATTTCGGCTCTTCATTGGCTTATAATCCTCGAAGAACAAGTGAGAGCTATTTTAGTCACTATGAACCTTTAACCCCTGCAGAAGCTTTTAGAAGTTCAAATCCAATTCCACAAAACTTTAAGACTCTTGATGAATTATGGAAATGGCACGAACCATTAATTGAAGCAGAGTTAAAAAATGAAAATGAAAACGAGAGCTAACACTATATAAGCGTAATGCGGTCTGAACGGCTAAAATTGAGCATTATGTCTCCAATAAACTTTGCGGTAGGTGGACAATGAATTGCTGCGAAACCCGCACTACGCTTATACTTAACGTTATGCACAATTACCAACTAGCTCTCATATAAGTATTGAAAATAAACTACCCTTCAAATGAGTAAGAAGAAAGAGACTTCAATTTCAGAATTAATAATTTTTGGTTCGATGCAATTATTAATATCCGTTATACTTCTATTTAATGGATTCACTTACATAACTGATCATTTCGTCAATGATGGTCAAATCGAAAATGGTTCTACAAAGCAAAAAGGCTTGTTAGCGTTTATGTCTTTATTAGAAAAAGGATGGTGGAAATATTTAATAGTCTTAATATTTGGCACGATTGGATTTTTGATGCTAAAAGAGGCAAGAAATAAGCTGAGCAAGTCATCAAAAAGTAACAACTTGAATCCAAAAACTAAAATAAATAATCTGCCAAAAGAAAAATTTATGACTGTTGATATAGAAAGTCAAAAGGAAGGATATAAAGAAATAGTAAGGCTATGCTCATCTAATACAAATAGAGAAGAGTTGATTAATTTCATAGAATCCTTAAAAAACTATAATGGAGATAAAAACTATTACAATACATTAAATTATGTAATGGAACATTTTGACAACAATTCTATACACTTGATTATGGCTCTTGATTGGAAACAGGAAATCACTGATTTAAAGTGGAGAATTGAATCAGCACTAAAAAGTAATTTCCGAGTAACAGCAGACTTACCCGATCCATCAAAATATGGAGAAGACAAAGCTGTTTCCGATAAAAACGTTTTTATTGATTACAATAATTCAATAAATAGAGAAGGATTTGAGCTTTCATTTGTTGACACAGATTCAGATGAATATGTAATAATCGTCAATAAACTTCAAGATTCTACAAAAATTGCCACAGCAATCGATAAAATTGGATATGAACGCTTATCGGCTGATTCTCATAAAATTAACGGGGCTAAATAAAATGAAGTACTTTATCACCATAGCATTAGCCTGCTTAATAACAGCTTATCAAACCCCAGACGACTGGACAGGTCAATGGTACTCACCTAATGGTCTAATTAAAGTTGAGTTAAATACAAATAATTCTTATAGTCTGCACCATATAGAAGGTACTGAAAGTGGGACTTGGGCAAAGCGCTCAGATACAATTATTCTCAGTGATTCAACAATACTTCAAATAGATTCATCAAACCTTCTTTTAAGTGGTAACAAATTATCTAAAGAAAAACCTCAAACCTCTGTTCCTCACAATACCAATTTAAAAGGACTAAATTTCATATGGACTTTCGAATCGGAAGGAATACAAATAGACACTGTTTCATTTCGCGATAGTTCATATTACTCATCATTTAATGACCGAAGTTATCAATACAGATTAATTTCATTTAATGGACTTCTTTTTTTTACACACAACAATTTATCCAACATCGGTGACAGATACTATTTAGTACATACTCTGAATAAAAAAGAATTGATTTTAGACTTCTATGTTTATGACACTAAAAAGCATATAAAAACAGTATTAAGGAGATTATAAAAGTGCATAACAATACCTAAAAATGCATTTGCTCACTGCTTTTAGCAAAGTAATTAAGTAAATCGCCACAAAGCCAAACATTTAATTTTATTAAGATAGTTGGCAGACAAAGTGATCCTTGCTTTATACAACTCCTAAATTGTAGTTATGATTTGGCTTTGCTACTTTAGTGCTTCGTCAGCTAAGTGTGGCAAACGCATTTTAGCTTGGCGTTGTACCCAATTAAAAAATGAATAAAACCATATTAAAAAACATTCTTGCATTAATAAGTCTTAGTGGACTTGGACTGGTGATGTCAATTCTGGGTCTCAAGATGCTAATTGATAACCAGACGAGAAATCTAGACGACACACACAAATTGACAGGGACTATTGAATTAACTCAAATTGTAACTGATAATAAAAAGGTAGGAGCTGTACCATTTACCTACACTGACCAAGATTATTTTGGAATTAAATTAAAAGAACATGACAAGTTGTTTGGAACCTTTAACCCTAAGCAGTCCTATTATGAATTACAGAAACAGTTAAACCAAGGGAAACAAATAACAATATTTTACTACGACTCCTCTGATAAAAGCCCAACAAATAATGTTTATCAAATAGAATCTAACGGACAGATAATTGTAAATCATTCTGACTATCAAAAAAACCATTCAATAGCAGCAATTGCAATCATTTGCTTTGGACTTCTTTGTTTGGGAATGTTAATATGGATTTTAAAAACCAAGAATATAAAAGAAAACTGGGCACAACATTCTGTATAAATCATGGCTGTAAGTAGGTTATTGTGACTTCGGCTCTTTGTAGATAGCCCGTCAATCTGCAGGATTGATTTATTGGGTAAGAATTAATTTAATAAGCCAATCCTGCGGATTGCCTCGGTAGTTAACGCAAATTTTTATACTTTTAATCAGCCACGAATTTATACAGTGGCGTTGGCATCAATAAAATAATTGCAATAAAATGACACTGAGAAATTTGATTATATTTCTACTGATTATTACTTCTTGCAATAACAAAAATTCTGCGACAGAGAACTCCAAAGGGAAAGCAACTAAACATGCTCAGAAAGTTGAACCTGTAAATATAGAGAAAAAGGAAGAAGAATCGGGAATTGAACCAAGCGAGCAAGAACAGAATGAAATCTATTCCAAGGAATCATTAAATAAAGCCGATTCTGCAACTTTAGACTCTTTAAGAACATCTTTGCCTTTATCATGGGAAAGATTTGGAATAGAAAACAAAGACACAGTCTCCTACGATTTTTGCGGAGCATCCAACCCTCAATTCTCATTAAATAACGACTTAACCGCAATAACTATTAGTATAGGAAACGAACTACATGAGAAATTTCAAATTGAAGAAATTTTTTATAATGACTCTATCTACCTGTTTAGCTTTAAAGAGAAAAAAATGGGGTTAGAAAAATGCATTCTACTCATAAAAGATAAAAGTCGTCAAATAGGCAAATTATTAATTTATGATGCAAATCCTGAAGACAGCTACTCATATTTGCCTAAAACAATCCTTTCAGAAAAAAGACGAATAGTCTATGACTGTGACTCAGTGGAAGAATAGACTGATGCCAACACTATGTAAAAACCATGCGCTTCAGCAGTTTCAGGCAATCATATTAGTAAATTCCCGCAATTTTTGGCAATCAGTGTAAAATGTTAAGTCAAACTATTGCAGGCAACAAAATGAAGCCATTGGCAACAAAATAAAAATTGCTATCTTCATTTCCTTAATTAAATGTGGCGCACGGATTTTTACACGCGCCCGTTGTACACAAGCGTAAACACGGATCAGCATTGATAAGAAAGATACTAGTTGGAATTTTATTACTTGCAATTATTGCTGTAATCGGATTTTTTGCTTTTATGGCAAATTTCGAGGTATTTGACGAACCAATAGAAACGGAGTTAAAAGTGGAATGTGATTACGAAGGATTACGGAAAGTGAAAATGACCGAAATGACTGGAAATGCAACTCTCAATAGTTCAATCCATGTTTATGCCACTACATGCGAATACGATGAAAGTGATGAACATGAATCAATCTTTGTTGCAAGCTCTGGATTTTTAAAACCAAAAGATGTGAACTTTGAATGGAAAAGCTTTGACACCTTGACAATCAGATACAATAAAAAGCTTGAGGTTTTCAAACAAAAAGCAAAATCGGAATCTGTAAATCCCAGTATAATTATTGAGTACATCGAGGAATAGAAAGCCAGTGTACAACATCCTGTATAAATCATGGCTGTTAGTAGGTTATTGTAGCTTCGGCTCATTGTAGAAAGCCTGGCAATCCGCAGGATTGCCTCGGTAGTTAACGCAAATTTTTATACTTTTAATCAGCCACGAATTTATACAGTGGCGTTGTGTGGCATAAAATAAAACAAAATGGATAGATTATTAAAAACAGGTGGACTTCAAACATTTCTAATATTATTCTCACCTTTTCTCTTTATTGTAATTCTAATGTTTGGAATGACTGGTTCTGGGATTTTTAATAATAACCTATTCATGTTTGCTGGATTTTTTTACGTTTATCCTCAGATGTTCATTTTAACATATTGGCCTTATTATGTTTCTAATAAGATAAACGACCAACTGGACGAAAAAGAAAACTTAAAAGGATTAAACACCAGATTTAAGATAGCTAAGATTATTATAATAGGTTGCCTAATTGCTGGACTTGTAAATATAGTAGCAATGTATTCCGGAGCATCAGAATCAATAATGCAAGCACTGATGATAGTTTCACTCCCTTTTAATATTGGACAAATATTCATATTGATTAATCTGTTAATAGGGTTCTATACCTTATCTAAAATGATTGAATTAAAAATATCTGGCACAAATAGTTCAGGTAACACATTTGTATTATTCTTCTTCATGCCGTTTACAATAGGTATAATTCAAAGGAAAATACGAACCATTTTTGATGAAAATTATAAAACGACCACACAACAAGGTGTATGATGCATACCCTTCGGGATACGCACCATACACAGAACGTTAGAGACAATTAGTCCCAACTAAAATGCAGTCGATAATAGACATAGATAAAGAAAGTTTTAAAACACAATTAATTGAGTTAAAGAAAAACCTCAGAAAGGACTCTTTTGGATTCATCAAAGATTTCAACATAAATTTCAATAATGTAGAAATGGTAGAAGATACTTTTAAGGTTACTCGGAATGCAAATATGCTAAACCCATTTAGAGGTACTGGACAAATTATTGGACAACTGAATGAGTCAAATAAATCCGAAACAATCATAGACTATATAGTAAAACCAGAAATTAGCCTAACTCAATATTATATTTTCTTATCGTTGTTCTTTGCGGCTTGGTTGGCATATTCTATTTATTTAGGAGACTTGTTATTATCTGCAATTGGATTAGTAGCAACAGGACTAATTTTCTTATTTATTTATCTTCTCAATAGATTCCAGATAAATAGTCTAAACAATTATTTTCAGAAAGTTCTGAACCAAATAAAAACAGGCTCTAACATTCACTAAAAATGCATTTGCTTACTGCATCTAGCAAAGTGAAGCGGTAAAACTCCACAAAGCCAAACTGATGATTTCATTTAGATTTATGGCAAGCATTCAGCTTGGTTTACTTCTTTTCTCTTTCAATTATTGTGGTTATGGTTTGGCTTCGCTACTTTAGTATTTCATCAGCGAAGTGTAGCAAACGCATTTTAGCTTCGCGTTAGGTTTTATTTATGAGCCAGAAATTAGAGAAAAATATCACCAAAGTATTTCATGGGGCTTTATTAGTATCCTTCCTTACTATTGCTATTCCAATAGTTTTTGCTCTTATAACTAATTACAATCAACCAACTGTAATCATCTGGTACATCGGCTACGCAAACCTTTTTGTGCTTTGGCCCTTGATTATAATATCTCTCATTGGATCGGTTATTCTACACTTCAAATATCATGGCTTATCTAGAGGAACAGAGAAATCCTCAGTAAGAGTATTAAGTGCGATTTTGGCAGTAGCGATAGTTTACCTGGGAACTAATGAACTTAAATTCCAAAACAACCAATTGGATGTGACTTTTAAAAACAACTCATCTGAAATTATTAAGCATATTAGGTTGTTTGGTAGAGGTGCACTCACTGAACTTGATTCACTTGCACCCTTTTCTGATACAACTGTAATATTCAGAGGTAAATCAATTCTTAGAAAGATTGATAACGACTATGAAAATGAAGTAACTCTTCTTTACTACACCGATTCAACACATTTCAGACAACCAATCCTTCAAGGCTTTGGAAGATGGAGAGTATTTAATGGGCCATTTCAACTTAATTTCTATGGTCCTGATTCTGTTGAATTAAACTACTTGAAAAAATGACAAAACCTAACATTCTGTATAAATCATGGCTATTAGTAGGTTATTGATACTTCAGTTCTTCATAGAGAGCCCGTCAATCCTGCGGATTGCCTCGGTAGTTAATTGAAATTTTATTACTTTTAATCAGCCACGAATTTATAAAGTGGCGTTGTGTGTAACCTAAAATATTTTCAGAATTATGAAAAAAATTATATGTGTTTTTCTTCTGACAATAGTAATATTCTCTTGTAATACTAATGAGGATATAAATCTAGGTACACCAACCACGATTACAGGAAGTGTTAAAGATATTTACAACAATGAAAAAGTCTCAAACTATAAAATAGTTTTGAAAAAAACATATTACTGTGGAGGAGGGTGGAGTTTTGGTGGGGATGGTATTTGTTCTGAAGAAATTTTAGAGATAGAATCTGATTTGAATGGTTATTTTGAGTTTGAATTCAACTATTTAATAGAAGACCCTGAAAATGAACGTTACTTTATAAGCAGTAACTATATTAATTACCCTTACAATGTTCATAACCAAACAGGAGAAATACAAAGGGGAGAAATAAATAAAATTGATATTGAAGTTTGGAAACCTATCAAAGTAACTCTGAACTTAACTTTAAAAAATAATCATTCACCTCCATTAATATCTGAAATAAGACAGGATAATGGAAATAAATCTATTTCAGAATTTACATACAGTAAAGATACTACAAGAGAAATAGGATTATTTATTGAACCTCAACAAGAATCTTCATTAATATTTAGATATAATGAAGATTATTCTAATGGCGGACTGCATCAAATGATCGGCTTAGAATTCAAATCTTCACTTAATGATACAACTATATATTCAACTGTTGATTGTAATACTTTTTAGATGTTTATAAACTGCACTTAGATTGACTGAAAGACTAAATATCAGACCCTGAATAGAATAGAGATTAACTAATTGAAAAGGCTACACACAACACGAGGCTAAAAACAATGGCGATGTACAGGTAATTAAAAATTTCTCGCTTTTTATTACCTTTATTTGTGACAGCTAATGAAGTGGTTTAAATCCGCCACAGTTTTTTAGCCCAGTCGTTGGGCATAACACCCACGCATTAAAGAGTAAAAATAAAAACTGCAGATATCAGAAAATCTGACATTTATTATTTTACTTGAATTATAGAAATCTGTTTTAAATGAATTTACATAGGTCAATCGGCTATACTTCTGACTGGTATCACACGTTCTTATTAAGCCTAATATTGGCAACAACGATTGTAGTCGTTCTAATTTTTCTTCAACCATTTGATATTTACACGAATCAAATAGAGTATAAAAACATCAAGCTGGTTGGTTATGGTATTTGTATCATCCTACCAATATTATTGATTCATGTTTTAGAAGAGTTTTGGTATAGATTCACACTTGGAAAATGGCATATTTATCAAGAGCTAGTAATCTTGGTTTTGGGATTTTTATTGATTTCAAGTACTGCCTATTTCTATAATGTTTTAGTTGTCAATGACCTTAATATTAAACTGAATCATATGCTGCAATGGTTCACAAACTTCGGTTTACCCTTTGTCCCTATTTTTATTCCATTTTGGGTCTATCTTCGATTAAGGTTTAGTAAAATTATTGTACAACCAGACATTGATAAAAAGGAAAAGACAATTTCGATAGAAGGGTATAACCAAAATGAAGTAGTAGAATTCCTGGAAAAAGATTTTCTTATGGCAAGAGCACAATCAAATTATGTGGACATTTACTACATAAAAAATGAATTGCCTAAAAAAGAAATAATCCGATCAAAATTTGTTGATATAAAAAATAAAATTCTATCAGCAGAACAAGTCCATAGGTCATACTTAGTAAATCCTTTACAGATAAATCAGATATATGGAAATACCCGTAAAGGTTACATCAAGATAACTAAATTGGAAGAAGAGGTTCCTGTATCACCAAAATACTTTTTAGGGATAAAAAAGTATCTGCAAAATCAACCTTAAAAGTCAAGCTGATTTCACAACCTTCAAACTCATCCCAAAAGCTTCAAATCTGTCACTTAGTTTTTTTCATAAAGTAACTGCTCACGTTCTTTACCAGAATACTATTGTAATCTAATTAAAGAAATGAACAAAAAACTTAAAAATTTATCACTGGCAGCAGTCATCATTCTTGGCCTTTTATTTACCAGCTGGAAGGTCTTTAACTATTATTGGAGAACCAAAAACACTGTAAGTACATTTAAGAATTTTAAAGAACCTAAAACCGTGAGCTATTCTAATATAAAGTGGGTTTCAGGATCATATGGAGATTTAAAAACGGATATAAGTTCCTTTTTCGTAAAGGTAAAGCTAAATGGTATTGATGATTCTTTCTATATGCAGTTTGATACTGGGACGTCTCAAAGTAAACTCTATGGTAAAACTTTAAATGCCTTAAAATTAAAGTATCCTTCTTTTGAGTTCAAAAAAAGTCAGTCTGGTAATTATTGGTTAGAGTCTTCAACCTTATCAATAGGATCCGTTAGTCTCCAAGCAGACAATTTGTTGGTCTTATCCGAGCTCGGGAGTGCCGAAATAGATAGTTCATTTACGGTGCTAGGTACGATTGGTTATGATGCCATTTTTGGGAGGAAATTACTACTCGATTTCAAGAAAAATAAATTAGCCATTACAAATCATAACCTCAAAGAGCTAGAATATAAATTTAATGAAATTAAAGGCGCTAGTGTAAATCAATTCCCAATCTTATTCCCTGCAGAAGTTGATGGTGAGAATGTGCAGCTGACATACGATACAGGCTCTAGCATGTTTCCACTCATCGTAGATAATCAAAAACTGCAAAATTTAGAAAGCGCTGGATCGATAGATACGTTATGTTGCATAACTAGCTGGGGAAAATCTTATGATTTTTATAGAAGAAAGTTAAACACTGATATCACGGTAGGAAAATTAATTGAAGAGAAACCTTATGTGTACTCTTCAAATAGTATGTCTCCATATGATTTCTTTCCCAATTGGTTAATGATGGGACTAGCAGGAAATAAAATGTTCTTAAATGAAGTGATTTTAATAGATACTGAGAATAATATTTTTGGAATAGGTGAATGATATAAACTTTGCCAACACTAAATATAGGTCATTAGGCAAATAGTGCTAAATTTCAAAATGATTACATTTAAGAAAATTTGTGCGGATTTGGTGGCTTGGAGCCTTGAAGAGCCCAAAGCCCTATATTCTTAATGTTGTAGCCAATAGGGGTACTGTAAAAAAACAGTAAATGAACAAAACTATATTTGAGATTACCAAAATGGACTGTCCTTCGGAAGAAAACCTAATCCGAATGAAACTGGAAGGAATTTCGAGTGTTGCGAATTTGGACTTTGACATTCCTAATCGAAAATTGACTGTTTTTCACAGAGGAGAAATTGACCAAATCGAAAAATTCGTTCTCGAATTGAATTTAGGCGGAAAGAAAATTTCAACAGAACAAACCAATCAAACAGAATTTAAAGAAAATACAAACCAGAGAAAACTACTTTGGATAGTACTTGGAATCAATTTTTCCTTTTTCCTTATTGAAATGACATCTGGACTAATTTCAAAATCAATGGGATTAGTTGCTGACAGTTTGGATATGCTCGCAGACTCGTTTGTTTATGGGATCAGTCTGTTTGCGGTTGGCGGAACTTTGTCAAGAAAAAAGCGGATAGCCAAGCTTGCTGGTTATTTTCAAATAACGCTTGCGATTATCGGATTTGTAGAAGTATTAAGAAGGTTTTTTGGAGCAGAAAAACTACCTGACTTTTCGACAATGATAGTTGTCTCGATTTTCGCACTTATCGCAAATGGAATTTGTTTGTATTTGCTGCAAAATTCAAAGAGTAAGGACGAAGCTCATATGAAAGCAAGTATGATTTTCACTTCAAATGATGTGGTTATCAATCTGGGAGTAATAACAGCTGGAGTTTTGGTAAATTGGTTAAACTCTAATAAGCCTGACTTGATAATCGGGACAATCGTTTTTGGTTTGGTAATTCAAGGAGCAATAAGAATATTAAAACTTGGAAAATGAAAAAAATCACTGTCTACAACATTATGTGTTATGAAAAGCCATAAGAATTCCAGCCAACCGTTTGTTCTATAAATTTACACTATTTATTCTAAACTGCTACTGCTCATACACGAGACCCTTAGCGGTAATGTAAGACAACGCGCAAAATCAACATTTCACTAACAGACTAATCGAATTCAAAATAAGTTAATTCAAAAAAAAAAGTTGTATTTAGTTGTCGCGTATATTATATTTACGACAACAAAAATATATTTACAATGAGACGATTAGAATTTGCATCTTTACAAGTGAGAGACTTAAAAGCATCCACAGAGTTTTACACTCAAAAATTAGGGTTTGAACTTTCTGAAATGAATAATCCAGAAGCAACAATTTTCAAATTTAACAAAGGAGAAGCCAGCTTTGCCATAAGAACACCCATTGGAAGTATTGAAAATCAAGAACTTGGGAACGGAGTTTCGGTTTGGTTTGCCATTGACGAAAAAATTGAAGATTTAAAAATTCGTCTACAACAAAATGGAGTCACAATTTTGGGCGACATTATGCAAACACCTTTTGGAAAAGCTTTGCACATAAAAGATTTGGACGGCTACAAGCTCACATTTTTGGAACAAACAAATAGTTGAAAAATGGGAAGTAGAGAAAACAAATATTGGATAATTGTTGCATCAAAGGACCACGTAAAAACAGGAATAGCCGAAGGAATCGCTCAAGCCTGCCACGGAAAAGCATCACCATTGCGTAGAATGGAAAAGGGAGACTTTGTTATCTATTATTCGGGAAAACAAAGTTTTGGAAAACCCGAAAAATGCCAAGAATTCACTGCAATTGGGGAGGTTGAAGATGACGAAGTTTATTCTTTTCAAATGACCAAAGACTTTTGTCCTTTCAGAAGAAACATAACTTTTTTTGAAAGTAAAGATATTTCTATATTACCATTAATTGACAGCTTAGAATTTATAAAAAACAAACAAAAATGGGGCTATCCATTCCGCTCTGGTTTCTTTGAAGTTAACAAACACGACTTCGATTTAATTTCAAACCAAATGTTAGAAAACACTTATGCCTGAAAAAATAGAATTTAAGTTTAAAAGCCCTAATGAAAGTCCAGGTTATTTATTGGCAAATCTAACTTTATTATGGCAACGCAAACAAAAGAAAATTTTAGACCCTTTGAATTTGACACATACACAATTTGTGCTTTTGGCATCATTGGGTTGGCTTTCAAGAGAAAATGATTTTGTAACACAAGTGGATATTGCAAATCAAGGAAATGCGGACAGAATGATGGTTTCCAAGGTTTTGAGAACCTTGGAAGAAAAGAAATTTATCCATAGACAAGAGCACCCAACTGACACAAGAGCCAAAGTAATTAAATTGACAAATGAAGGTGCAGAAATTCTACAAAAAGCATTGATAGTTGTTGAAAATACCGATATAGAGTTCTTTTCAGTTTTAGGTAATAACTTACCTTCATTTAATAAGAATATGGCAAATTTGATTGACAAAAACAAAGATGAATAAAAGCACTAACCGTTTACAATGCATATAAAAAATAGGCGAAATAGTAGTAAAAAAAGGTTTTAGACTCGTTTCGAACTTTATGCATAACCTAAAGGTTCGATTTTCCTAATCGCTTACATTACATGTACTAATCGTTATTTTTAAAATAAATTTCTATGCAAAATCCCTATTTATCAATTTGGACAAAACCAAAAGAAACATTCAGATTGTTTTTCAAAGAAAGACCTTCTAAGTCAGTCTACAAACTTCCATTTGTCGTATTAGGCATTTCTTTGGCACTCAATGTTGGACAAGACATTTTTCAAGTCTTAGGTGCTGATTCTTCCCTGACAACAAAAATATTAGTATACCTTTTTCTTACTCCATTCACAATTGGTTTAGTATTTCTCTTTATGGGATTGATTCAACCATGGATGATTAAGATTGTAGGAAATATTTGGAACGGTGAAGCTAGTAGAAAGGAGATAGCCAATGTAAATGCCTTATCTTATATACCTGCTTGTTTAATTGTCATTTATCAATTGACACTATTAATTATCGGTCAAGAACCTTCAACTGATAATATTAATATATTATTTCATTATGCTATATGGATACTTACGTTCAGTTTTTTTATTATTGGGTTATCGATAGTACAGAAATTTAGTTATGGTATTGCTCTCTTAAATTTTTTCATTTCGATACTTCCTTTTATAATCTTAAGACTAATGTTAAGCTATTAAAACACAGCTAACATTTGCTAAAAAAGTATTTGCTTAGTGCTTCTAGTAAAGAGGTGAATCGCCACAAAGCTAAACAACTGTTCCATTTGGATATAGGTCAAGCAATCAGGATGGTTTTCTTCTTTTACCTTTCAATAATTGTGGTTTGGCTTCGCTACTTTAGTATTTTATCAGTGAAGTGTAGCAAACGCAATTTAACTTCGCATTAATATAAATCAGAATGAATATTGAATCAATTAAAGCGATACTCATTGAATCCTCTATTTATCATTCGGAAGAGAATATACTAGGTAATATTAGTGTGATTGGTTATGAGAAGAAGTTTAAATGGAGTTGGATCGCGACACAATTGAATACCTTCATTGTTGTAACTCACTTTGGGGATAAAGAAATAGATGAAAGTTTAATGGAGAAACATTTGTATGAATCGTTTAAATTTTCCAAGCAGAACTATAAAGGTTGGCCCAGGGGATTTCAATCTGGCTTAGGAGTAATATCTATTTTGATTTCAAATAATATTTCGGATAAAGCCAAGGACTACTGTAAAAAATTAAAGTCAGGAAAAAAATGGGCTGGATTTTCAATTCCTGTTGTTTACGATTCTAAAACTAAAGAGATTTTTCAATTTGAAAAAAATCCTAGCTGGGGAAGAATTTATTATCCGCACTTCACTCAACTGATTAACAATCTAAAATAAACTACCGCAACCCTCCAAAATGAAACCGAATAGAATAATACACTACAATTTAACGCTGTCTCTAACATTCCTGCTTGTCTTGTTCAAATCAAAATTCTACTGCTAACCTGTCAATGGTAGAATTTGCTCATAGCGACCTCCAATCAAAAGAGAGTGAAATTGACACCAAACTAGAATTGAAATTTACTTCCATGGTGTGTTCCATTTTTGAAGATAGCGAAGGAAACCTTTGGTTCGTTAGTGATAAACAGGGCATTTGTAAATTCAATGGGGTATCTTTCGATAAAATATTTTAGTGTAAAATATGAATTCATGCTTCTTACCTCATAATTTCGATTTAATAAGTTGAATTTTAAGTACTAAAAGTGACTTGCTATGAACAATTTTAATTACAAAGGACGAAATCTGACATCAGGACCACATCTTCTAGGGATATTGTTGATAATTGCAGGTTTATTTGCCTTAATGAGTCCAGTGCTTTTTAAAAATGGAAGTTCTATAGAAAAAAGTTTAGCTTTAGGGATTGGGGTTCTAATCGTTGGGTTTGTAATTGTGTCATCATATAGCGGAACCCTTATTGATTTTAGCGGAAAAAGAGTAAAGGAATATACTTCAATTAGTGGTTATGTTTTTGGCAAATGGACCGCATTTCCAAATATCTCAGTAGTAAGAGTAATTTCAAGTACTTCTACAAGTACTAATATACCGAATGGAATAAGTCCGACTCTTTCAAGAAAAGTAACCATTTTCAAAGTATTGATGTATTCGAATGCCCCTAAACCTGTGCTTTCATTTGTATACTCAAAGAAGGTTAAGGCTGTCGAGCAAGCAAAAACTTTAGCGAATAACTTGAATTCCGATTTAGTGCTGGACATCACTTAATGGATAAATAATAGATCTATTGAATATTTTGAATCACGAATTATAAATGTATTTAGAAAATTTTCTAAACAACTTACAATAATTCACCTTATGTATATATTTAACAATATTCTAAAGTCAAAATAATTCATTATGTTTACTTTAGTATTTTAAATTATTCCAATCATAAATTTTAAGAAATAATGAAAAGACTATTAACCTTTGCCATTACCGTTATCATTACTATCAGCGCTCTAAAAGCTCAAGAAATCCAATTCTACAATACTGATGAAGGAGATAAGCATATCTGGGGAGAATTCCCAGTTGATTATTTGAAAGAAGATACTACCTATTCTAGTTGGTATAATGAAAGCTACGATGCTTTTACACTCGAAAAAGCAGATTATGATTGGGTCAAAAACTTGAATGATGATTCAGTAGAAATTTATTTAGGAACTTGGTGTGGGGATAGCCAGGAATGGGTTCCTCAGTTTTTAAAGCTATGGGATGAGTTGGGATTGAGTAGAGATCAACTGAAATTCACTGCCCTTTACGGTTCCGGTGATGATTACAAACAAGGCCCTAATGGTGAAGAGGAGGGTTTAAATATTCATCGAGTGCCTACCTTTATATTTAAAGAAGATGGAAAAGAATATGCAAGAATTGTAGAGTCGCCCAACACTGATTTGTTAACTGATGTTGCCCAAATTGCTTTGGGTTATCCATCAGCTCCTAATTATCGTGGTGCTACTTATATGTTGCAAGTTTTTGATACCATGAGCATGGATGAGGTCTATAAAGACATTAATAATATCTACAGAACTGCTTATTACAAAGTAGGTCGTTATGCTGAGTTAAATACCTTGGGGCATGTACTTTCTGCTGCTGATAAGAAAAAGGAAGCACTATTAGTGTTTCAATTTAACACCTATTATTATCCAGGTAATTGGAGAGTTCATGATAGTTATGCAGAGTTATTGGTTGAAATGGAGAATTATACTGAAGCTATTAAAGGATATGAAAAGATTGTGTCCTTAAATCCTGAAAATGAAGAGGCTAAAGCTGAACTAGAGCGCTTAAATAAACTTATTCCTGAGCAGAAGGAAGTAGAAGAAAAGAGTGCTGGAGGTAATTAATAGTTATTGAAATCTTTTCCAAAGTTTTAAACTTTGGAAAAGATTTATTTGAGTTTACTATCAAATTAATTTAGCCAGACTAAAGCCCACAAAAACAGCCAATAATCCAATAGCTATACTTCCAAATCCGTACAACAAAAACAATCCCATTTGACCGTTTTGTAGATAGCTAAAATTCTCAAAAGAGAAAGTTGAAAAAGTAGTAAAGCCACCACAAAAACCTGTTACCAATAATAATTTGAAGTTTTGGGAGGGATTTTCAATTAAATACGCTAAAAATATGCCTATCAATAATGAGCCTAAGATATTGGATATAAGCGTTCCATAAGGAAGGAAATTAGATAAGTATTTTTGAGATAAATTAGTAGTAATATAACGCGCTATACTTCCCAATCCACCGCCAATCCCAATTAGAAGTAAATTTTTAATCATTTGGAGGCAAATTTACGATTCCAGTTCTCACGATCATATACTAAATCACCTTTTGCATTCCATTCTTGATTGATATAGGGCTCAAATTCTTTATTGAATGGATCCCTTCCATATTGAATCGTTTTCTTTCTTCTCCTTCTTTGATCATAATATTCAGCCCATAGACCTACTTTTTGATCAAATCGATATTCTCCCTGCACAGCCACTTGTCCGTTTTTATGGAAATAAAGATAAGTACCTTCTTTTTCACCATGTTCAATCGGTATCACTTCCTTTACATGCTCTCTTTTCTCTTCATCATAATATGTGATTTTAGAATCTATGGGCCAGCCTTTAAAATAGGTGAGTTTGTCCAAAAGGATTCCGTTATTATCATAGCGCATCCATCTTCCATGCTTTAATCCGTTCCAGAACATTCCCTTTTCAATCACCTGATCATCTTTTAGTTTTTCATAAGGACCATGGAGAATTCCTGCGAATTTAGGATCTGCGTTTTTGGTACTTCTGATTTCTTTTCTTTTAAAATCGTACCAATAAAAATCCCTAACATAAGGATCTGGCTCCACATATTCTTTTTTAAGATAATTAAATAACTCACGGGTTACATTATTTCCATAGCCTGATAATGTATAATTTTTCCGTACTTTTTTATCGTAGTAAAAGTTACGTTTTTTCTTTTCCTTCTTTTTTTCATCCTCTTCCTCTTCTTCCTCTTCCTCTTCATTCAAGTCGATAGTTACAGGTGCACCATCTAAAAATTGAAAGGTCTTTTTGATAGTATCGGAAGGAGTAGGGATAGTATCCTGAGGATTTTCTTCTTCCTGAGCCAATATTGCAAATGGCAAGACAAAAATTAGGGTCGATATTAGTAAGAATTTCTTCATATTATCCAAAACGAAAACAGCCCGAAGTTATTGAAAATTCCGGGCTGTCTATAATAATTATTAATTTTTCAATTACGAATTACGAATTAAGATTCAAAATTCGTAATTATCAAATTCCTAATTCGTAATTATTTCTCCATCATCTCCACGCTTCTGCTGATAAAGTTAGTTAAATCTTTACCATTAAGCATGTTTTGAGAAAGCAAGGCTAAATCATAATTCTGCTTGGCGATATTTTTTTGAGCTTCTTCACTCTCAGCCTTCAATATTTTAGAAGCCATTTTATGATTCGCATTTATGGTCAAATTATACTGATCTGGCATTCCGCCCATGAAAGGCATTCCGCCACCTGTTTGTTGCATATCCTTCATTCTGCGCATAAATTCAGGCATAGTCAAGGAAACTGGCAATTCATCAGGTGATAAAGCTTCCACAGCCACCGTCATAGATGAATTATTGATAGCCTCTTCAAAAACCTTTTTCAGCTTTTCTTTTTCATCATCAGATAATACGCTTTCCGCTTTTTCGTCCTTATCAATCAATTTGTCCACTATATCAGCATCCACTCGCTTCATATTGGTTTTCTCCAATTTCTGCTCTAATTGATTGATGAAATGGCTATCTATTGGGCTATCCAATAAAACGACATCATAGCCTTTTTTCTGAGCAGAAGTGATATAAGCATCTTGCTTACCAGGATTAGTGGCGTATAAAATGGTCACATTTCCGTCCTTATCCGTCTGATTTCCAGCTATACTTTCTTTGTATTCATCTAAAGTAAAGTGCTTATATTGCTCTATACTTTTCAAAAGACAGAATTTTTGAGCCTTGTCATAGAATTTGTCATCACTCATCATACCGTATTTCACGAAAAGGCCAACGCTATCCCATTTCTCTTCAAATGATTTTCTGTCATTTTTATAAAGCTCAGCCAGTTTATCTGCCACTTTCTTTGTAATATGATTGTTGATTTTCTTCACATTACTGTCAGATTGCAAGTAACTTCTCGATACGTTCAATGGAATATCTGGAGAATCAATAACCCCATGCATTAGCATCAAGAATTCAGGCACTACATCTTTTACCTCATCGGTAATGAATACCTGGCGAGAGTAAAGCTGAATTTTGTTTTTCTGAATATCAAAATCATTCTTGATTTTTGGGAAATATAAAATCCCTGTCAAATTGAACGGATAATCAACATTCAAATGAATCCAGAACAATGGTTCTTCACTAAATGGATATAGTTCTTTATAGAAGTCTTTATACTCTTCATCAGTTAAATCAGCTGGGGCTTTAGTCCAAAGAGGAGTAGTGTTATTGATTACCTTTGGAACATTAACCTTTTTCTCTTTTGCATCATCGCCTTCTCCTTCTTTAATGGTTTCTTCGGTTTCTCCGAAAATGATAGGAACAGGCAAGAATTTGCAATATTTGGTCAAAATTTCATTGACCCTATGCTCTTCTAAAAATTCTACTGAATCTTCATTGATGTGCAAAATGACTTCAGAACCTCTTTCTTTTTTGTCACCGTCTTTTAATTCGAATTCTGTGCTTCCATCACAAATCCAGTGAGCAGGAGTAGCATCTTTCTCTCTTGATAAAGACTTTATTTCCACTTTATCTGCTACCATGAAAGCAGAGTAGAAACCTAAACCGAAATGGCCGATGATTCCTGAACCTTCACCTTTTTCTTTATATTTTTCCACAAATTCGGTGGCACCAGAAAAGGCAATTTGGTTAATATATTTTTTAATTTCTTCGCC
The DNA here is from genome assembly GCF_030503855.1 of Marivirga salinae. Lineage (NCBI taxonomy): Bacteria > Pseudomonadati > Bacteroidota > Cytophagia > Cytophagales > Marivirgaceae > Marivirga > Marivirga salinarum. Next base: position 2,123,673 of record NZ_CP129971.1, read on the forward strand.
TGTCATCCCGATACCTTTATCGATGACATGCAAAGTCTTATTCTTTTTATCTATTTTAATCTCGATACTTAAATCACCCAAATCGCCATCATATTCACCTAGCGTACCAAGGCTTTTGATTTTTTGAGTGGCATCAACTGCATTGGAAACCAACTCACGAAGGAACACTTCATGGTCAGAGTATAAAAATTTCTTAATTATTGGGAAAATATTTTCCGAATGGATCGAAATACTACCTTTCTCTTGCATTTTGTTTACTTTTTTATTTGAAATCTAATAATTTATATCACGATTATTTGCCAATTGGTATTGACTTCCAGATAGTTGTGAAGTTATCCGATATTTTACCAAATAGGCTCTGTTTAATTACCTCTTGCCAATCATCAATTCCTATTCCAGTTGTAATATTATCTTCTTTTGCTGTCAGCTTGGCAGAAAAATTATGCGTAGATTGCATAAACTGAAAAAATATCATATTATGAACCGAATAGCTCTAATTTTCCTTGCCATTTTTTGTATAATCACCATTAATTCATGTGATGTATTAAAACAGGTAGCAAAAGATTATGACCCAACCCAAACGGGTCAATTGACTGAAAGAGAAGTAATACAAGGATTGAAATCAGCCTTGGAAGTAGGAACGAAAGCAGGTGTAGATCAATTAGCTGCTACCAATGGCTATTTAAGAGATGAAGCAGTTAAAATATTATTACCTTCTGAATTACAATCCGCTATTTCACAATTAAAATCTACATCGGCTGGAAGAAAGGTTTATGATGAATTCATTAAAGAAATAGAGGATGAAATGATTGTCAGTTTAAACCGCGCTGCAGAAAAAGCAGTCGTGAAAGCCAAGCCTATTTTTGTTAATGCCATTACTTCTATGACTGTTCAAGATGGGTTTAATATTTTAAGAGGGTCGGATAATGCAGCCACTTCTTATTTACGAGATAAAACTTTTAATCAGTTAGTGAATGCTTTCAAACCGGATATTAAAAATGTATTGGATGATCCTATTGTCTATAATAAAAGCAGTGAGCAATTATACTCTACTTTTGTGAAGACTTACAATGATGTTGAGCGTAAGGATATAATTAATGCCTTGAACCTAAGCCCAATCAATGAAAAAGATTTAGCCTCATTTGTGACAGAACGAGCTTTGGACGGGATGTTCCAAAAAATTGCGTTAAAGGAAAAAGAGATTAGAGAAAATCCTTCAGCAAGAATAAATGATATTTTGAAAAAGGTATTTGCTCAACAATAATTTTTAGATTTGCACTGATTTTGAGAGGATTGATCCCTTCAATTTAGCTTAGGTGATGATATTTTAAGTATGAAAATAAAGCAAATTATAATTTTTACATCCTTAGTGACCATTTGGTTAGTTTATAAGCCTACAAAATTGAAGGCTCAGGATTATGGGCTTAAAGCGGGTGCTGTATTTTCAACTATTAACGGACAGGGAAGTGGTAGTATTAAGCCAGGACTTCAACTAGGTGGCTATAAGAAATTTGGAGCTACTGAAAAGCTATTTGTTCAGATGGAAGCAATGTTTTCACAAAAAGGATCGTGGAATTGGGATAGTGTGAACCAAAATAATATTAATCTTTATTATTTTGATTTCGCCATTATGTTTGGAATCCTTCTGGATGAAAAATTTACTCTAAATTTAGGGATTCAGCCTTCCATTTTTTTAGGAGGAAATTACAAATATTCTATTAATGGGCAGGAACAAAAAGAAAGTCTGAGCGGACGAGTAAGTGCAATGGATTATGCTACAGTTTTCGGTTTGGAATATGACCTAAATGAAAATTACACTATAGGAGGGAGATTTAATTACAGTTTTGTGCCTCTGCAATCCTATGAAAATGATTTTGCTAACAATAGGGAGCTTCCTTTTTCTATGCTATTTCAGCTGTATGGAAAAGTAAAGATGGAAAAAGTAAAAGAATGGCTTGGTAAGTAAATAGATATTACTGCACCAACTCATCATTATTCCAATCACCTTCCAATTTAACATTTCCGTCTTTATCGAATAAGGTGCCTTGTCCATTTCTTTTATCATTTTTCCACTGACCCACGTATTTTTCACCTGTATTCCAATAATACGTTCCGGTTCCTTCTCTTTTGTCATTCTGGTATTCACCCACATATTTATGGCCGTCAACCCATTTATAGGTTCCTTTACCGTGCTTCATATTGTTTTTCCAATCACCGTCATATACACTATTGGAGCTGTAATGCCCCACTCCTTCACCATTGGCTTTACCGAATTTCACCTCTCCAAAATAAGCTATTTTGGTTCCATTGGCATTATAGAAAGTTAGTCTTCCTAATTCGGCTTTGTTTTGAATTTCTTTCTCTTTTTGAGCGATGGTATTATTTAGTGAGGAAACTTCTTGATCAAATCTTTCTTTTAAATTTTCAATTTTTTCCTCATATTCATTTTTCACCTCACCTATTTTTTTATCCATTTTTAGTTCCATACTTGCAATTTGAGAACTACTCATGGTTTGGGTACTATCCAATTCAGAACGCAAAGAGTTGAATCTTGCTATGGTTGCTTTTCTACTTACCATAAAGCTTCTATCATCTATAGAATCTTCAATTTTCAGATAAATATCCATTGCATCATCATAATTCCCAGCTATGAAAAATTCATCAGCTTTTGATTTTTGGCGATATAAGGCACTTTGTTGCTGAAAGGTTTCTATTTTTTCGGCTTGGCTTTGTGCCTCTTCTTTAAAGTGATTTTTCCTTTTACTGACTAAAAAAATAGCAATTAAGCAGCCTATAATAATGATGGGAGCTAGGTAAAATGATATGTTTTTAACTTTTTTCATGGGGCTTAGTCTGAAAGTTTAATGGTTGGTATTTTTTGCTCTTCTTTTCTGAAATCCAAAGAAATATAGGTGCTTAATCTTAAAATAATTCTTCTTTTGTAAAGAGTGGGGTCATTCAAATTTTGTCCTGTTGTGTACATTAATCCGAATGAACTACTTACTCTTGGGCTCGCTATGTACCCAATATTTCCATACAATCTTAAATCCTCTACAAAGCTTCCTACTATATTTTTTCCACTTTGCATAATCAATTCCATACTTGGAGAAACGTAAAAAGTGCCTGGTTTTAATTTATCTCCATTGATAGGAATTTTCATATAGAAATTATACCTCCAACGGTTGCCAAATTTGAATTCATCATTAGTAACTGCTGCTCCTCTTTTCCATCGATGCTCAATCCTGATTCGGTTATAAAGCATAAATCTAGGAAAGGGCAATACGAAAAGGTATTGGTGCCAAATCCTGGGTTCAATATAAAGAGGATCGTATTCTGGATTATTTTGTTCTGGTGTGAAATTTAATCTAAATACACCTCCAACAGTAAAGTTAAAATTGGGAGATACAACATAGTTTAGACCATGACGATTGTAAATTTGGGCCATTCTATCCACAAAAGGGTTCTCTGAATTCCCAATTCTTCTGTAGTGCATTTCTGCCGCCCAATACAATTTTTCACCTATCCTGAATTTATTATAGGAGCTGAGCCACATATTGGTGCCAAGCTCCTCAAATTCTGACTCTAGTTCCTGAGCTGAAATATTGAAGCAAGAGCCTAAAAATATGATTAGTAAAATTTTTCTCATCCCATTAAAAGCTTAAATCCATTTCTAATATTTCAGATGCTTTTTTGGGAGTTTTTGCCCTTTTCACCTTTCTTTCCATCCTGTTCGTGTTGCTTTCATTTAGCACTTCAATCATCTCATCATATAATATTTTAAAATTAAATTGATAAGCTCTCATATTATCACAAGTTAAATTTTGCATGTTTTGAAATATGCCAGGTAGTAGTAATTTATTGAAAGCTTTGTAAATAGGAGGTTTTGATTTTTCCTCCATATTAGTATATGTATAAGGGTTAAACACTTCCTTTGTATAAGCTTCGTTTATTTTATAGATACTTTCTGGAGCTTTATTTATGGTATAAATCAACTCTTCAGTTTGGCTAAAGCAATTGATTAGTGGCTCAATAGCCCCCATTTTATCCTCAATTGTTGGAAGGTTAGAGTAGGCCGCTAGTTCTTCATCAGCAAAATCAATTATAGCTTGCGCTACATCTATACCTGCAAAATTATCATGTTCGCCCGTAATTAATGAGTCCGCCAAATATTTAGTCTTTTCATATTTAACCAACATTGCTTTCTCTAACTCCATTAATTTCTCTTCTTCCTGAATTTCCTGTAAATATTCTTGGAGGTTTTCTTCTATAAGTTTCAATTCTTCTTCCAAAGCATTCATAAAGCTAGAAAGCTTGGATAGATTACTTTGATTAGTTGAAAAACTTAAATCAGATTGAATTTCATATTTACTGGATAGAGAATCAGATTTGAAAACACTATTTATAGAGGATTTATTACTAAGATCAATTTTGTATTGAAGCAATTGGTCTCTATTGAAAAACTTGAGTTGCCCATCTTCATATAAAGAAAGAATTTCCTGTGTAGGCTTTAAAAAATAGTTGTTTATGTCTTCTAATACGTTTTCGAATTCAGCCACTTTATTAGTTGATACACTTGCTATATTAATTTGAGGATTGCTTAAAATGGATTCGGTTTTTTTAAGATTCTTTTCGAGTTTGCTTTTTATTTGTTTGAGCAGATCCTTCTCCTTTTCATTTATTGTGGATGCATTTAACTTACTAGAGATGGAGGGTTTTATATTGCTTTTAATAATAGGGGAGAAGGTGTTGTCAACCAAATCCAAATTATCCAATAAAGTAAAAAACAAATTACTGATATTGTCTTCCTCTTTATATTTCACTAGTAGTTCTTCATCATAAATTCTGGCTTTAAGTTCAATAATTTGCAAAAATTCTGCATCCAGTGAAATGCTTTCTTCAGATAAATTAATGCTGTCAGGATCATTGATTTTGATTTCCTGTACTTCCTCATCTCTATAAAGGCGCATAGCTGTCAGGATATTATCTTCAAATACCCATTCTTTCACTAGTTTTTGATCAGTATTGTCATCTAACTTATAGAATGACCAAACTCCTTGAGTCAGTTCTTTATCTCCCAATTCCCCTTCTAAAATATTATTTTCAATATTTAATTGGAATTTACCTTTGGCTCTATCGTCTTCAAAATTTATGGTTGCTGTTAAAGTAGTGTCTGTTATTTTTGAATCACGAATTTTCCAATCATAAAGCTTCCAAGCTCCTGTTTTTTTACCAACTATAAAATTTCCAACAGCCATAAATTCATGACCATTTACATCATAGGAATAAGTGTAATCTTTATAATACCCATCTCCGGTTGGTTCAAAAGCTCCTTCCGTTAATTTCCACGATTCATCTGCTCTATTTTCTTTAAACTCGCCCTCTACAGTTAGATACTCGTATGTATCTTCTTGATTTTCAAATTGTTGAGATAGTTCAAAATTACCGTTGTAAATAGTGTCTGTACCGCTAAGGTAAAAATCGTATTTCGCTAAATATTTTGTATTATTTATAGTGTAAGTACTATCAAAAGATTGAGTTTTTTGTGCCTTAGCCCATGAAGAGAGGAGGAGTAACAGTATGATATTGAATAGTATAGGCTTTTTGGTTTTCTTCATAGATCGTAATGATATTGAGGTCAAATGTAATAAATAAGTTTCTTCAACCCTAAACGGGATTTATGAACTTTTGACTTAGCAATTCAAGAATTTCATAAATATGTGAAATTCTTGAATTGTAAGATTGAAAAAATTAATTTTAACTTAATTTTTTAATGACTCATCATTAATCTAATTATTGCCTTTATGTAAGAATACCTGACTTGGAAATAATGAAACTACCTCAGTCTGTCCATAGAACGAACTAATCTTTCATCTTTCCTGATAAATCGCACTGCAAGTGAATTGAATACCAGGGAGATAGCAGGTAAAAATAAGCCATAACTATAAGAACCTTGAATGCCTGGTAAGAAATTCCCTTCGGCTTGGGTTGCCCAATATGCTGAAAGACCTAATGCAGTACCGATTAAAAGGGAGTTAATTGTGGCAAACACAATTTGGCGCATTCTCTTTTTGTACATTCCAATAGCTATAAAAGAAACACAGACAGACAAAAGTCCCAAAATGCCTGGAATTACATAAGGACTAAATTCATTCTTTACACCTTCTTCGGGAGATGTAACGGTTTCGAGGTAAAAAGCGGTTAAAGTGTAAGATGCTCCAGAGTTAGTATCCACTTTTTGCCATAATGGCGCAAATAAAAATACCAGCATAGCAAGACCTACAATTAATAAAAATATGGTTTGAATTCTTTGAATCATCGAAAAGTGCTTTTTGTATTTTGCAAATATACGGTAAAATTCACTTTCATTAAATGAGATTGGGGATAAAAATGGTTTTTTAGAGATTAATAATTGAATTGTGGAGAAAAAATACAATTTTCAAATCATGATGAAATTTTGGTCTCTTAAACTGCTATTGACTTTGTTAAAATAGGAGAATTATACTAGTAGGTACATTATTTTAAATGATTGTTTACTTTTAAGGTTTAATAATTATATGTAACAGTTACTTTATTTAGCAAATGAAAGACAATGAATATACAAAAGATTAAAAATTATAATCATAAGATACTTGCTGTTTTGGGTACTTTATTACTTTTAATCGCAATCATTAGCCTAATATTACTAACAGTTTTTGCAATAGATGAAATAGGTAGGAGCTATAGATACAACAGGCATGATGACGGGATATTATCAGATGAGAAAATTGTAGAATTACAGAAGCAAAACAAAAGAAAGCAGTTGATTTCTTATGAAACTCCTAAGTTGGTTGACTCCCTGAATTTGATTTATATGATTCCAGTTTCTCATAAAACCCTCAATCGTGAAGAATTCATAGAAGAAGAGTATTTAATGGAGTTAAGTAATGATTACAGTTTAGGTAAGAAATATTCTCAGAAGTATTATGGTGACTTTAACAACCTTCTTATTTACGATTACCAAAATCACAATATTGATAAACTCTTTGAGGACAGGGTTAATTTCGAGAGTATTCAGACAGCATATTTTTCTGATGAAATTTTAATATTCTTTAAAGCATCTTCAAAAGACACTTACAAAGATGGGGTTATTAATCAACTTGACCATAAAACGCTATTCATCTATTCCTTGAAAACTAAAGATCTGAAAGAGATAGAGCTTGAGAATGCAGACGTTTCAGAAGTTGATTTTGTAGAAAACAGTAAAGATTTAATCATAAAATTTGGAATTGACCATAACAAAGACGGAAAATTTGATGAGTATTCTGAACCTACTGTCATTAAAAAGTATGACTATGAGAATGGAGAATTAATTGACATTATTAGTCAAGAAATTAATATTGAATTGCAAAAGAAGCTTGAAGGAACTAAATAAAAGTAAGCAGCATGTTGCAATCTATAGCTTCAAAAGCTTTGATTTGTTGCTTTTTAAAAACTATTGAACTCATAATTTCCATAGAAAATATATATTTTATTAAAAACATAAACGGAATACCTGTATCAGGTATATTTATTTCGTGATATTAGTGAATAAGTGTATCTTGAGGTGAACTTTATTCAATTGTTATAGCTAATCTTTCAATAAATATTTCCATAACATACTAACTTAAAGTGAAAAAGATCTTTGATTCAAATAATGCAAGATTGCACGGGCTTGATCATCTTAGAGCAATAGCAATTATAATTGTAATGATATTTCACTATTACCCAGCCCCAGAATGGCTAGAGCCCATTAAAAATATAGGTTGGTCAGGTGTAGATTTATTTTTCGTTTTAAGTGGATTTTTAATTGGATCTCAGTTACTAAAAGAGTACAAAAAAAACAATGACATATCATTTAGAAATTTCTATATAAAAAGATTTTTCAGAATTATTCCAGCCTACTTAGCGGTATTGCTTTTGTATTATTTACTTCCAGATATGAGAGAAGGGTCTGGTATGGCACCACTTTGGAAATATTTAACGTTCACACAAAACATAGGACTTGAGGTCGAAAATTCAAGCTCATTCTCTCATGCTTGGTCGCTCTGTATTGAAGAACAATTTTACCTTTTACTTCCTATTGTAATTTTGAGCCTTTTTGCAATGAGACTTCAAGCCAGAGCGGGATATTTAATAATAGGACTTGTATTTTTAGGATTACTACTTAGGGTTTATAATTGGAATGAGTATGTTCAACCGCTTATAGATATCAATAAGGGAAGAGAAATGGCTCGAAGTTTTTTTGAAAAAATTTATTATCCAAGTTATAGCCGAATGGATGGATTGCTGGTTGGAATAAGCATTGCTGCCATTTTTACATTCAAACCAAAAACTAAGCAATTCTTAAGAAATAAAGGGAACTACTTTCTTGTCTTGGGAATCATTCTGTTTTTATTGTCATTTCAAATCAATGAAAATCTAATTTCATTTAATAATGCAGTTTATGGTTTTCCATTAATTTCGATCGCATATGGCTTTATTGTAATAGCTGCTTTGAGTCCAGCTTGTATTCTTTATAAAATAAAATCTAAGATTACCTTCCTTATCGCAACACTATCATACTCTATCTATCTAACTCACAAATTAATATTTCATATAATAAGAAATGTAATTATAAATCGTGAATTAGATCTTAATCCAAATTTAACGTTTGGGATATGTATAGTTGCTGCAATAATTGTTGGTTTATTTTTGCACATTACAATCGAAAGATCATCCCTAAAGCTTAGGGAGAGAATATTAGAAGGCAATAGAAAAAGAAATAAAAAATTAAGCTATAACACTACCTATGAATGAATGGGGTTTCATCAGTCAGGAAAGTTTGGAGGTACATGGAAAGTCAGCCACAATTTGTAATTTTAATAATTGCTGTGGCAGTGTGCAGATGGCAAGCTTAGTAGTTTCTAAGCCCCACTCATCATAGCCATAGCGTTGTATGTCAAAAGGCACCATAAATTCAAATTTTTTATATTCCAACTAGTTTGTAACATCTGTTACTATCCTATCCACTGAAAGTCCGTTACTTAGCATTGTAATTCAAAAAAGAAGATACAAATGAAAAATTCAAATAAAACAATAATTGACGTAAGGTCAGAAGGAGAATTCGGAATGGGACATGCAGAAGGTGCATTGAATATTCCATTGAATGAAATCGAAAGAAGAGTAGATGAAATTAGCAAAATCGATGGCGAAATTATTTTGTGTTGCGCTTCAGGTAACAGAAGTGGAATGGCACAACAAATTTTGCAATCTAAAGGAATAGAATGCCATAATGGTGGTTCTTGGTTTGCAGCTGAAAATTATGCAATGGCCCTATGAGTTTCCTTAGAAAATTATTCGGCTTAGGTCCAGCAGTTGACTTGAAAGCATTAGCAGATGAGGGTGCTATCATTTTAGATGTGAGAACAAAAGGAGAATTTCAGGGAGGGCATATCAAACATGCGATTAATATTCCTGTGGATAGTATCTCCTCTAATTTATCAAAATTGAAAAATAAAGATAAGCCCATTATCACTTGTTGTGCTTCAGGTATGAGGAGTGGTCGTGCCAAAGGTCTTTTGAAGGCTAAAGGCTATGAAAAAGTGTATAATGGTGGAGCCTGGACTTCACTCAATAGAAAAATAGCATGATTAAAACTATTTTACATACTCCCTGGACTTTCATGCGCTGGCTTAGGTTGGCTATAGGACTATATCTAGTTTTTGTAGGTATCACAGAGTCAGAAATATTCGCAGGAAGCATAGGGGCACTTTTTACCTTTTTGGCTTTGCTCAATCAAGGTTGTGGTGGAGGAAACTGCTCCAATGGAAATTGCTATATTCCGAAAAAATAGAATGTAAAAAAAAGCCGGTTAATGCCGGCTTTTTTTAATTTTAGTGTTTCGAGTTTAATTAAAATTAGTATATAACCTAACCACTAATCTAAAATGAAAAGAATATTCATAATACTTATAGTAGCCCATTTAATCTCCTGTTCACAATCAGAAGATAAAGAATCCTATTGGCTGAAATATGCTGGAGGTAGAGATATTATGATGCAAGAGCAAGATTTTTCTGCTAAAGCTGATTTAGATAGCCTTAAAAATAAAAAAGGATTAATGGCATTAGGTCCAATTGAAAATTTGAAAGGCGAAATCACCATTTTTAATGGTGTGGTTTATACGGGTACTATTGAAAATGATCATGCAGTTTACAGAAAAGATTCTGTAGTGAAGGCAGTTTTTCTAGCTTACGGCAGTGCTGATGTATATAGTGCTGTTGAAGTTGAAGAATCAATAAAAGGGCTCAAAAACATTGAAAGTTATATTCGAGAAAAAGCAACTGAAAAGGGTTTAGATCTTGAAAAGTCTTTTCCTTTTTATATGGAAGCTCAGGTCGAAGATTTGGATTATCATATCATGTTTAAAGAAGGGGCGGGGATGCACGGACCTCAAGCTCATCAAAAAGCCAAAAGAAAATTTAAGCTTGAAAAGTCTAATGCGAAAATAGTGGGGGTTTGGGCTAATAGCCAAGAAGAAGGACTTTATACCCATAAAGGCAGCAGAGCACATTTACATTTTGTAAATGAAAATAGCTTGGCATCAGGTCATATAGATGATGTTCAAATATTGGCTGGGACTAAACTTTTTTTACCTCAAAATTAATTTAAAAATGAAGTCTGGATTTTAAAATTCAGGCATTGAAATCTAATAAATGAAAGAATTTTGGAATGAAAGATATGCGAAAAATGAATTCATTTATGGTACAGAACCCAATGAATTCTTTCGCAAAGAATTAGAAAATTTACCAGTAGGTAAAATTATTTTACCCTGTGATGGAGAAGGTAGAAATGCTGTTTTTGCAGCCAAATTAGGTTGGCAAGTTAACGCTTTTGATTATAGTGCCTCCGCCAAAGAAAAAGCTTTTGCTTTGGCCAAACAGGAAGGAGTAAATCCACATTATGAAGTGGCCGATATTCATGAAAAAGAATTCAAAGAAAATTCAGCGGATGTAGTAGCGCTCATTTATGCTCATTTCCCAGTTGAATTAAGAAAAATTGCTCATCAGAAAGCAATAAAATGGCTGAAGCCAGGAGGGAAGCTTATTTTGGAAGCCTTTAATCCCAAACAATTGGGCAATGATTCAGGCGGCCCAAAAAATATAGAGATGCTTTATACAGAAGATCTCTTAAAAGCAGATTTTAAAGATTTGAAAATAGTGAAATTGGAAAGTTTGGAAACAAATTTATCTGAAGGTAATTTTCATAATGGGAAAGCTAATATAATTCGATTAATTGCAATTAAATAATATTTGAATATGCCTATGCCAATAAAAGTAATCATAGCCTCCAAAAACCCGGTTAAAATAGATGCAACCAAAGCAAGTTTCCAAAGAAAGTTCCCTGAGCATTCTTTCGAATTTGAAGGCGTGTCCGTCCCTTCTGATGTCAATGATCAACCTATGACGCATAAGGAAACTCAAGAAGGCGCTCAAAATCGAGCAAATAACGCAAAAATTAAATATCCAGAAGCTGATTTTTGGGTTGGAATTGAAGGAGGAGTTCATGATGATGAATTTGGTATGCAAGCCTTTGCTTGGGTAGTGGTGCTTTCAAAATCTATTTCAAATCAGGCGCAAACTGCAGTATTTTATTTGCCAGAAGCCATAGCTAAGTTAGTTCGGTCAGGAATTGAACTTGGAGAAGCAGATGATATTTATTTTGGTCGCACTAATTCAAAACAAAAAGATGGTGCTGTTGGGATTTTGACCAATGGCGAAATTGATAGAAAGGCCTATTACGAACATGCCATGATTATGGCACTCATACCATTTACTTTGAAAGTTCTAAGCAATTAAAATTTAATTTTGTTGGTTTGATTGTAGAAGAATTAATTAATTTTTTTCTCGCTAATCATTTACTATGACTAAAATCATCATTAAAACTTACTATTGCTTTATGATGATTTTATTCTTTTGAATACAGCTAATATTATTTATCTTAAGAGGAAATAGTAAAACCTAATTTATAGTTTATGTCTATATAATTATAGAAAATATAAATAAAAATTATCAATTAATATTTGTAAATTACTATCTCAAATCAAACATAATTTTTTTAACTATGGAACATATGAATAATCTCGGAGATGTGGGAAAGTGCCCTGTTATGCATGGCGGTAATACCAAAATCGGTGGTAATGGCTCTATGAATAAAGATTGGTGGCCAAACCAATTGAACTTAGGGATTTTACATCAACATTCTTCGAAATCCAACCCATTAGGAGAAGATTTTGATTATGCTGAAGCTTTTAAAAAAGTAAATTTACTTGAGCTCAAAAAAGATATTGAAGAAGTATTAACTACTTCCCAAGACTGGTGGCCTGCTGACTATGGTCATTATGGTCCATTCATGATTAGGATGGCATGGCATAGTGCTGGTACTTACAGAACTGGTGACGGTCGTGGTGGTGCAGGAACAGGTAATCAACGATTTGCCCCTGTCAATAGTTGGCCAGATAATGGTAATTTAGATAAAGCCAGAAGACTACTTTGGCCTATCAAGCAAAAATATGGAAATAGCGTTTCTTGGGCTGACTTATTTATTTTAACTGGAAATGTTGCTCTTGAATCAATGGGGTTCAAAACTTTCGGTTTTGGCGGTGGACGTGAAGATATTTTCCAGCCTGAAGAAGATATTTATTGGGGAGCAGAAGATACCTGGTTAGGCAACGATCGCTACACTGGTGAAAGAGATTTAGAAAATCCTTTAGCTGCAGTTCAAATGGGATTGATTTATGTAAATCCCGAAGGACCAGAATGGTAATCCTGACCCGCAGAAATCAGCTCATGATATTCGAGAGACTTTCAAGCGTATGGCGATGAATGATTATGAAACAGCGGCCTTAACTGCTGGTGGTCATACATTTGGTAAAACTCACGGTGCTGGTGATGCAGCTTTAGTAGGACCAGAACCAGAAGCAGCTCCAATGGAGCAAATGGGCTTAGGGTGGATTAGTAGTCATAAAAGTGGAAAAGGTAGAGATACCATCACAAGTGGTTTAGAAGGTGCATGGACTCCAACTCCTACAAAATGGGATATGAGCTATTTTGATGTTTTATTTGGCTATGATTGGGAATTATCTAAAAGTCCAGCTGGTGCACATCAATGGACCCCCAAAAATTTAGCAGATAAAGATAAAGCTCCTGACGCAGAAGATGCTTCGATGAAAGTGGGTATTATGATGTCTACCGCTGATATGGCCATGAAGGTAGATCCTGAATACCGCAAAATATGCGAACATTTCCATAAGAATCCTGAAGAATTTGCAGATGCATTTGCAAGGGCTTGGTTTAAATTAACTCACAGAGATATGGGGCCTAAGGTGAGATATCTAGGTCCAGAAGTTCCAGAGGAAGATTTAGACTGGCAAGATCCAATTCCAGCAGTTGATTATGAAACAATCAACAATCAGGATGTAAAAGAGCTAAAGGCGCAGATTTTAGAAACTGGTCTTTCTGTTTCTGAATTGGTTTATACGGCTTGGTCATCTGCTTCAACTTTTAGAGGTTCAGATAAAAAAGGTGGGGCAAATGGCGCAAGAATAGCTTTGTCTCCTCAAAAAGACTGGGAGGTAAATCAGCCTGCTCAGTTATCTAAAGTATTGAATACACTAACTGATATTCAGAATAAATTCAATAGTGCTCAGTCTGGAAATAAAAAGGTTTCTTTAGCTGATTTAATCGTATTGGGGGGTTGTGCAGCAGTGGAAAAAGCAGCAAAAGATGCTGGTCATAATGTGGAAGTTCCTTTCACTCCTGGTCGTGCAGATACTACCCAGGAATTGACAGATGCTGAATCTTTTGAATGGTTGAAGCCAGAAGCAGATGGTTTTAGAAATTATAGAAGAGCAGCTTTTACAGTTCCTGATGAGGAAATGTTGATTGACAAAGCACAATTATTAGAGTTAAGTGCTCCTGAAATGACTGTTTTGGTTGGAGGTTTGAGAGCATTGGATGCCAATTACAATAATTCAAAGCATGGAGTTTTAACTAGCAGTCCTGGGAAATTGACTAATGATTTCTTTGTTAATATTACGGATATCAATACAGAATGGGCCCCTGCAAAAGAGGATGATGTCTTCGAAGGAAAAGATAGAAAATCTGGAGAAAAGAAATGGACAGGTACTAGAGTGGATTTAGTATTTGGTTCTAATTCTCAACTGAGAGCAATATCTGAAGTATATGCTCAAAATGATGCAAAAGAGAAATTTGTTAAAGATTTCATTAAGGCTTGGGATAAAGTAATGAACTTAGACAGATTCGAATTGAAGTAATATTTGATTACTAACTTATTTAAAAGGCATCCGCAGGCTAGTGGATGCCTTTTTTAGTTTGCTAATTTCCTACTGTCTTCTCAAATTGAAAAATCTACTTTGATTATCTAAGCTTAATTCATCTACTCATTTTTAAATTCAAGTCATATTTATCTATAGATATTATCAATAATGCAATTAAAAAAATCAATAAAACTTATAGTATGTAGCAACATATAATTCTCTAGTTTTACATCAGAAATTCACATTTTTAACTTATTACGATATGAAAAGACTGACTACAATATTATTGGCTTTCATTTTTGGATTCATGTTTACAGGATGTCAAAATGATAGCGAAAAAACAGCAGAAGCAGACGGCTATTCCGGAGCGACTAAAAAAAGCAGGTCCACAATGAAGGCAAGCCAGCTAAGCGAATGGTGGCCAAATAGATTAGATTTAAGCATTTTGAGACAAAATTCTGAATTATCTAATCCTTTAAATAAGAATTTTGATTATAAGAAAGAATTCAGAAGTGTAGATTATGTTGCTTTGAAAAAAGACATTGCTGCGATGTTGAAAGATTCAAAAGAATGGTGGCCTGCTGATTATGGACATTACGGACCTTTCATGATTCGTATGGCTTGGCATAGTGCGGGTACTTACAGAACTGGTGACGGTAGAGGTGGATCACGCTCAGGTCAGCAAAGATTTGACCCTATTAGTAGCTGGCCAGATAACGCCAATTTAGATAAAGCCAGAAGATTGTTATGGCCAATCAAGCAAAAATACGGCAACAAAATTTCTTGGGCTGATTTAATGATTTTAACTGGAAACGTAGCTTTGGAAGACATGGGATTCCAAACTATTGGTTTTGCTGGTGGTAGAGAAGATGTGTATGAACCAGAATTGGATGTTTATTGGGGTTCAGAAAAAGAATGGTTAAGCGATGAAGAGCGTTATTCTGGCGATAGAGAATTAGAAGATCCCCTGGCAGCAGTCCAAATGGGTTTGATTTACGTGAATCCTGAAGGACCAAATGGAAATCCTGATCCTGTATTAGCAGCTTATGACATCAGACAAACATTTGGAAGAATGGGAATGAATGATGAAGAAACAGTTGCTTTAATTGCTGGTGGACATACATTAGGAAAAGCACATGGTGCTGGTGATGCTTCAAATGTTGGTGATGCACCTGCAGGTGCTGGCATGGAAGAACAAGGTTTTGGATGGAAAAGCTCTTACAAATCAGGTAAAGGTAAAGATGCCATTACTTCTGGTTTGGAAGTTACTTGGACAACAACTCCTGCAAAATGGAGTCATGGTTATTTCACAAGTTTATTTGAGCACGAATGGGAATTAACTAAAAGCCCAGCTGGTGCTCATCAGTGGGTGGCTAAAGATCCTAAAGTGATGGTTCCAGATGCTTTTGATTCTACTAAGAAGCTTAAGCCTACCATGTTTACAACAGATTTGTCCTTAAGATTCGATTCAGGTTTTGCCAAAATCTCTCGTAAATTCTTAGAGAATCCTGAGCTATTTAATGAAGCATTTGCAAAAGCATGGTTCAAACTAACGCATAGAGATATGGGACCAAATACCACTTATTTGGGGCCTGAAACTCCAGAAGAAGATTTCATTTGGCAAGACCCAATTCCTGCTGTAGATCATCCATTGATCAATGCAAATGATATTGCAAAATTGAAAACTCAAATACTGAATTCAGATTTAAGCATTAGTGAAGTAGTTTCAACTGCATGGGCTTCAGCATCTACTTATAGAGATTCTGACAGAAGAGGAGGAGCAAATGGTGCTCATATCCAATTAGCTCCAATGAAAGATTGGGAAGTGAACAATCCTGAGCAATTACAAAAAGTATTGAGCACTTTGGAAGGTATTCAAAATGAATTCCATAAAACTTCAGGTGCTAGAAAAGTGTTTATGGCTGATTTGATTGTATTAGCTGGTGCTGCTGGTGTGGAAAAAGCAGCTGCTAATGCTGGTTACAATGTGAAAGTACCATTCACTCCAGGCCGTATGGATGCCAAGCAAGAACAAGTGGATATAACATCCATGAATTTACTAGAGCCAATGGCAGATGGATTCAGAAATTACTTGAAAACCAGATATTCTGTTTCTACTGAGGAATTATTAGTGGATAAAGCTCAATTATTGACTTTAACTCCTCCTGAAATGACTGTTTTGGTAGGTGGAATGAGAGCTTTAGGTGCTAATTATGATGGCTCTAATCA
This sequence comes from Marivirga salinae, assembly GCF_030503855.1. Lineage (NCBI taxonomy): Bacteria > Pseudomonadati > Bacteroidota > Cytophagia > Cytophagales > Marivirgaceae > Marivirga > Marivirga salinarum. The sequence goes on from NZ_CP129971.1 coordinate 2,140,234, forward strand.
TGGGATATTAACTGATAAAAAAGATCAATTGACCAATGATTTCTTTGTATATCTTATGGATATGAGCACAGTTTGGGAGCCAACCGATGATACAAAAGAGCAATTCATTGGGAAAGATAGAAGTTCAGGTGAACAAAAATATATAGGAACTAGAGCAGACTTAGTGTTTGGTTCACATTCAGAGTTAAGAGCTTTAGCAGAAGTTTATGCTCAATCGGACTCTAAAGAAATGTTTGTGAAAGATTTCGTAGCAGCATGGGACAAAGTCATGAAGTTGGATCGATTTGATTTAATTTATCAATAAATCGTATTGATTACAGCTATAAAAATCTTAATTGTTTAAGGTTAAAGTTTAAGAACCGAAGGAGTTAATCTTCTTCGGTTTTTTTGTTTAAAAGCGTTAGTGAACTTAACCTTTGTCTTTAAGAATGGCTTCAATGTTTTCTTTTATCTCAAAAACATTTAGTTTTACTGCCTTTAATAATTAAAATTCACCACTTTCGGAAAGTAAAACACAGATACCATGATTTTTACCACTTCAGCCTCCAACATCCCTTTACATGGAAATTTCTTTTTTTTATATGAAATCTAAAATAAAATTACACAAGGGATTGTCATTTGATTCTGATTTTCAAGTAGATACAAATGATTCTCGTGTAATTGCCTAATAGGCTCTATTTAATTCATTTGTTATTTCGTTTTTTAGAATCTAGAGAATGCAACTTTTTTTAAAGAAAATATATACAGTTTGGTGTGCAATTGTTTTTATTGGCCTTTTCATACTGGTGTTTCCATTTTTCTTAATCATAATTTGGGTGCCTGCTTGGCATAAACATTGTTTTTACATCAATAAAATATGGGCAACTATCGCTTTATTCTTCGTTGGGATTAAAACCGAAATAAGCGGATTAGAAAATTTAAATTCTAAAAATCAGTATGTCTATTGCGCCAATCATTTTTCTTTATTGGATATCGTAAGCTTCGGCTTTTCACCCAACTCTGTAGTTTATGTTGGTAAAAGTTCTTTAGCGAAAATCCCATTATTTGGTTTTATGTTCAAGAAATTGCACGTTACAGTAAATCGAAAAAGCATAAAAGATAGCTATAATTCTTTGCAATTGGCATTATTAAAAATGGGAGATGAGCGATCATTGGTGATGTTTCCTGAAGGTGGGATTATGTCCAAGAGTATTCCTAAGATGACTCGCTTTAAAGATGGAGCTTTCCGTGCTGCAATTACCAAACAAATTCCACTTGTGCCTGTGACACTTCCGGATAATTGGATAATTTTGCCCGATGAAAAGATTCCGTTGATCAATCGAAAAAAAATGAGAATGATTTTTCACCAACCTATTTCAACTGAAGGGCTCAATATGGAAGATGTTCCCGCGTTAAAGGAAAAAGTATTTAAGGTGATTACGGATGAGTTAAATAAATACCATTAAATGAGTATCAATAAAGAGACATTGGAAAAAATTGCTCATCTAGCTCGCTTAGAGTTTGATGAGAAATCGGAAGAAAAGATGTTGAAAGATATGAATAATATGCTTTCCTTCGTTGAGAAATTGCAAGAATTGGATACTGAAAATGTAGAGCCACTTCAGGCTATGTCATTCGAGATTAATCAATTGAGAGAAGACAAGGTGAAAGAACATTTGCCTCGAGAAAAAGGACTGAAAAATGCACCTAAGAAGGACAATGAATTTTTCAGAGTACCAAAAGTAATAGAATAAAGCTATGGCTAAATTAAATTTCTGGAAGGATTGGAAGTTGAGGTACAGGGGCATTTACCAGGTGCTCCTTTTTATTTTTCTGTTGTCAGTTGCCTATAGTTTTTATAATCAAAACAATAGCAATGATCTGTCTGCTCCTATAGACGTGGTCAGAAAAACCCAAAGTATTGAGTTATCTCTTCAAAATGTTCAAGATTTCGTGTTTGAATTACCTGTTCCTGCAAGGAATTATGTAATCTTTCAGGGCTTTTTAGCTTTAGAACCTGGTTTTGAACTCAGCGGAACCTATCTTTTGATAGCCATCATTTTTTGTTGTTTTTCAATTTTAATGACTGCCTCTACCTATTTGAGCCGTTGGTGGTTTATTATTTTTCAATCAGTTTTTGTCATATGGCTCATTACCCTCAAACTGCCATATCTTGAAATATTAGGGGTTGATAATCAGGTTTTCACTTTTATTTTTACAGGCTTAATTTTAGCGGTAGGATATTATTTTCATGCTTTCAAAGAAAATGCTGGTTTGTTCCAAAGATGGTTGGCTTTTGCATTGATATTGATCGCCCTAATTGTTTTGGTGATTTTAGGTTCATCGGTTGAAGCTCCTATTGTATTTATGGCTCACCATGGAATTATAGTGCCTATCATTTTATCGATTATCTTCATTTTTAATGTTGCTTATGAAATCATCCTTCACATCCTATATATTTTAGCCTCAAAGAAAAATAGCGATGGGAGTTCTAACTTAATTCATTTCATTATTTTAAGCATGCTATATCTGGTTTATGTAGGTTTAACATATGCCAAAAATGATAATATTATTGATTGGAATATAGTCTATATAAATGAGTTTGTCTTATTGGCTATATCAGCAATTTTAGGTATTTGGGGATATAGAAAAAGAAGCGAACTAGTTGGTAATCAATTAAGTTTCCGACCATTAGGTGGCTACGTTTACCTGGTGCTAGGAATTTTGACTTTTTCAGTATTAGCTTGGATATTCAAGAATGGAAACGATCCTTTAATGGACACATTTGAAGATATGATCATCTTCTCTCATTTAGGTTTTGGAATTCTATTTTTCTTTTATGTGCTCTACAATTTTGTAGGGCTTCTAAATTCTGGACATAGTATCTACCCTGTAGTTTTCCGACCTGTTAATATTCCTTATAATTTAGTCCGCTTTGTTGGTTTTGGAATAGTTGTGGTTTTAGTTCTTCGAGTGTCTTATTTGCCTTATTATCAAGCAATTTCAGGATATTATAACAGTTTAGCAGATTATTATGAATACATAGGAGAAGAGGAGAATGCTGAGACCACTTATAAAATTGCTAGACAATATGCCGCAACCTCCCATAAGCATAATTTCAAAATTGGGCAGATAGAATATGAAAATAAGAATTGGGCGGAAGCTTCATCTTATTTTAACCAAGCTAATTTTAAAAGACCTAGCATTCAAGCTTACATTAATAGAGCCCAAGCTCAATTAAATGCTAGTTTGATTTTTGAAGCCTTGTTTACCTTGGAGGATGCTCAAAAAGAATTTCCTAATAATGGGTATATACTGAATATGAAAGGTTTGGTTTTTGAAAGATTGAACAAAACAGATTCAGCATTTATTTATTTTGATGCAGCTGAAAGATCATCAATTTCCAACCAAGTTTCTGAAATTGCTTCCGTAAACCGCTTGGGACTATTTGCTAAAAATTCAATAGATGAAGATTTGCCTGAACAGGCTGCATTGAATAATAAGTCAGTTGCTTTTCAAGCTAACTATTTAGCTTTAGCGAACCGAAAAAGAGAATTTATCGATAGTGTTAGTCTTGATGCTGAAAAAATTCCTGAGACATTGACATATAATGATTTCTCCTTCATTTTTAATTATACGCTTAATAAAACGCTTAATAATCAAGAATTTGAGGCAGATACAATATTAGGCTTAACCAGATTATCTCAAAACGAGGATTTTGCCAAGTCTTTAAAATATGCAGCAGCTTCTCGTTTAAATTATTCCGCAAAAATTAATGAAGCTTATAGCTATATTTATTCTCTTGAAAATGCGGATATTTCAGATGCTGGCTTTTATTATTTGCTGCATGGTTTATGGTTATTAGATCAAAAAGCGTATACAATGGCTTCGGAACATTTTAAAAAGGCAGCTGATTTAAAAATGAGCAAGGCTAAAACTTACCAAGCAATCGCTTTAATTTTGGATGAAAGATTGTATGAAGCTGCTCAGGTTTATAATAACCAAGTAGAATCTGAATCTATCGCAGTAGGCTATCTTGATCAAGATCCTTTGTATCAATTCTTACAAGGAAATACACAAAAACTGCCCGATAGTTTTCTTTATTTATGGCTGAGAACAAATTCATCTTTACAATCAGATGAAATAGATTCGATTAGAAATAATATAAAGGGCTCTCCATTCTTGACTTTATTAAGTCTGAAAGAAGCAGAAGATGATATTATCAAAGCGAATTACAGTGCAGCAAAATCTAAACTGACAAATCTTAGTATTCCAGCTCAAGAGAAGGGATTGAATATCTATCAAAATAATTTGATTGCAGCTTTAGCAGCACTTTCTGATGATCAACAACTTGCAGATTTAGTTGAACAATCAACACTTTCCACCTATCCATATAATTATAAATTCTTATGGAAATCATTTCTTGAAATTAGAAATGATAGTGAGGATAAGGCAACTGAAATGGCACTAGAATTAGGTAGAGGAAATGCGTTTTTTGAAGCGGGAGTTATTTTTGCAAGTCAGCATTTGAATGCACAAAATGACTTAGATAAAGCTTATGAAATTTTGGTGGAAGCCAGTCGTTTAAATCCAAATAGTATTGAGCTTTTGAAAGCTTATGCCCTGCAAGCACTAAGACTGAATTTGCTATCTTATGCAACAGATGCTTATGAAGAATTAGGAAACTTATTAAGTGCTGAAGAATGGGAAGAGTTTTCACAGGATTATCAGGAAATCGCTAAAGAAATGGACGAAAGGCCTTGGTAATTTCCGTTTATCAAAATATAGTTGCACTACATTATTCAACATCTTAAATTTCAATAAAACTATCAATCCAATATTTTATAACTAATGGGAAATTCTGTAATTCAAACACAAGATATAGCCAAAATCTACAAAATGGGTACTGAAACGGTGGAAGCCTTAAAATCAGTAACTATAAATATTGATAAGGGTGAATACGTAGCTTTTATGGGTCCATCTGGTTCTGGTAAATCGACCTTGATGAACATAATTGGGTGTTTGGATACTCCCACAAGAGGTAAATATGAATTAGCAGGACAGAATGTGAGCGAAACCTCAGAAAATGATCTTGCAGAAATCCGAAACAAAGAAATTGGATTTGTATTTCAAACTTTTAATCTTTTACCGAGACAATCTTCACTTGAAAATGTGGCCTTACCTTTAGTTTATGCAGGTTTTAGTAAGTCGCAAAGAGAAGAACGAGCCTTAGAAGTATTGCAAAGTGTTGGCTTAGGTGAAAGAGCTTATCATAAACCCAATGAACTTTCAGGTGGTCAGAGACAAAGAGTTGCTATTGCTAGGGCTTTAGTAAATAACCCAAGTATTATTTTGGCCGATGAACCAACAGGAAACTTGGATTCTAAAACCTCTCATGAAATCATGGAGCTTTTTCAATTATTGCATGATCAGGGAAATACAATTGTCATGGTAACTCACGAAGATGATATCGCCCAATATGCTCACAGAATTATTAGAATGCGTGATGGACTAGTTGAGTCCGATAACATAAATAATGATATAACCAGAGTAGGTGCTACAACAGTCTAATTTGGATGTTTTTGGCTATTTTGTAAAGATTGTGTTTTGTGATTTAAATTTGTTTTAATTTAATTAGGCTATTAAAATAGTTTGCTAGGTCATACGCTACCTTTATATTGCATATATGTATTTTTTTCATAGTTGTTTACCAACTTAAATACTTTGAGATATGACTGATAAACCAAACCCAATTAAATTGATAATTGCTGATGATCATGAAATTTTAGCGAATGGAATGGCATCAATACTTGCAAAACATTCAGATTTTGAGATGTTGGGTACTGCCGAAAATGGTAAAGAGGTTTTGGATATGATGGCAATCAATCCAGCACACGTGATTATTATGGATTTGAATATGCCCGAATTGGACGGTATTGAAACTACTCAAATTCTAAAGAAAAAATATCCCAAAGTCAAGGTACTTATCCTCACTATGTTCGATAGAGAAGGTTATATTCAAAGTGCATTAGATATTGGAGTAGATGGTTATGTGTTGAAAAATATAGGTGAACAGGAAATTGTTTTGGCTATACATAGATTATTAGAGGGTAAAACCTATTTTTCTCAGGATGTAATGGAGAAGGTTGCCTTGAAAATGCGACATGAGCCTGAACAGGGTATTAAGCTTTCAGCCACAGAAAGAAGAATGTTAAAATTCTTAAGTGAAGGCGATACTTCTGGTGAAATTTCCGAAAAAATGAATTTAGCTACAAATAGTGTAATGTCATATCGAAAGCTATTACTGCAGAAGTTTGAAGCTAAAAATGTATCCCATATGATAAAAATGGCTTATGAAATGGGCTATTTAGGAAAACCTTAATGATTTCAATATTAAATTATCTTAGCTTTGAACTGCAAATCCTAGAAAAATGAAATCGACATTAAAAATTCAGCTTCGAATTTTACACCAACCGAAGATGAATTTTTAATCAAAGATTCCATGTGGCAATTTAAACAAACAATATACACATGAAATATTATATAATTGCAGGTGAACGTTCAGGCGATCTGCATGGCGGTAATTTAATCAAAGCTTTAAAAAGTAAGGACTCTCAAGCCGAAATCAGATGTTGGGGAGGCGAGGAAATGCAGAATGCTGGTGGCGAGCTCGTAGTGCATTATAAGGAAATGGCATATATGGGTTTTTGGGAAGTTTTAGTTCACCTAAAAGCAATCAAACAAAAAATTAATTTCTGTAAAGAAGATATACTTTCGTTTCGTCCCGATGCATTGATTTTGATTGATTATGCTGGCTTCAATCTAAGAATTGCGAAATTTGCCTCTCAGCATAATATTCCAGTACATTTTTATATCTCTCCGAAAATCTGGGCTTGGAACCAGAAAAGAGCCTACAAAATCAAGAAGTTTGTAGATTATATGTATGTAATTTTACCTTTTGAAAAAGAATTCTATAAGAAATTCGATTTTGAGGTGGATTATGTAGGCAATCCTTTATTGGATGCTATAAGAGCTTATAAGCCCAATACAGATTTTCAATATAAAGAGCAGAATGTAATAGCGGTATTACCTGGCAGCCGTAAACAGGAAGTCCAGGCAATGATGGAGAATCTAAAAGGTGTTGCATTAGATTTTCCTGATGAGCAATTTGTAATTGCTGGAGTTTCTAACTTAGAAATAGAGCTTTATGACGGATGGCAAGAGATTGATAATGTAGATCTGATTTTTGATCAAACCTATGATTTACTTTCTCATTCTAAAGCTGCTTTAGTTACTTCCGGCACCGCTACTTTAGAAACGGCACTTTTTGAAGTGCCTCAAGTAGTGGTATATAAAACCGGTAAAATCTCCTTTGCTATTGCCAAAAGAGTAGTAAAAGTAGAGTTCATATCTTTAGTGAATTTAATTCTGAATAAGGAAGCAGTTAGAGAATTAATTCAAGATGAATTCAATCCAGAAAACCTTAAAAAGGAATTCCAGAAAATTTTACCTAAAGGAGAAAATAGAGAATCCATTTTGAAAGATTATAAGCTTCTGAAAGATATGTTGGGTGATGAAGATACTTCTCAAATTACGGCTGATTTGATGGCGGGTAGGGTTATGGGATAGTGTCGATTAATTATTGTCTGGATTAATTAACCTCCAAAAACCCCTAGTGCCACCTTCTCTTTTTAATACTCCTTTTTCTTTCAAAGTATCTATATGTTTACTAACTGCAGATTCTGCAATTCCAAAAGATTCACTTAATGCCTTGTATGTGATTCTATTATTTTCATGTATTGCTTTGAGAACTTCTAATTGTCTAGCAGTAAGTTCCTCAACTACACCACCTATTGCACCACCTATTGCACCACCTATTACACCACCATCATTATTAGGTTTACTGTCACTAATTTCCTTAGGGAAAGACATCCTTATATAGTTCTCGCTAATGTTAAAGATATTTTTTGGATAGATGCGAAGTATCCTAGGTATACCTGAACCAAGTTGTTCTACCATATCTAAATCCTTAAATATCCTCATTAACTCCTTATTTCGAGGTATTGATATACCTTCAAAAAATTCCTTTTTATTAATACCCGCAGGAAGACCACCATTAGATGTTATTTCAATTCTATCATCAAATATTTCAAATTTAGGTGGGACTTCATTTGTGTAGTCATTATGAATTATAGCATTTATCACAGCTTCACGAATTGCTATAGAATCCCATACAGGTCTATTTTCGCGCTCCTTTGAAGTGATTTTAGTGCTGATTTTATTTTCAACTGCTAATTTATCTAATACTTGTTTTGTTGCTTTAATTAGGGAACAGTAACCGTATTCATTATTTTCAACTAAATCAACCCTATCAATACCGTTATAAATAGCCAGTTTAATTGAATTACCATTAACATCGGACAATAGATAAGCTACATAATTAAATTGACCATCTTCAGTTAAAAGTTCTAAGTTTTGCGCGTAATTCTTATTCAGCTTTAGACCCCTCTCTTCATAATAGATTTTCAATTGTTCAAAAGAGAGTTCTTGCTTATTGGATTTAATTTTGCTTATCGAATTTCTAATCCTTTTAGAGAAAAAATCTTCAATCTGACGTTGATTCAGTGGTTCAGTTGCACTACCCACCCTCATAAAAGAACCTTTAGGAGACATGCCGAATTTACGTAGAAAGTAAGGCTTCTCTAATCCTGCTGCAATAATAATTTTTATAATTTCCTGACCTTCTAAATCTTCTGATACAATATCAAATAACCCCAAACAGGAAGGTTGTATATTATTTTTAAGTCGATCCTTAATTTTTAATTGCACCTCATCACTATTTCTGATTCCTTTTACTTGACCACTAGCTGATATCCCTAAGTAAATATAGCCACCTTCCCTGCTGTTTAGAAAAGCCACTACTTCTCTTTCCAACTCATCTGTTAGCTTCTCTTTAAACTCTATCCTATTATTTTCCGATATCATTTAATATTCTATTTATTTAAATATCATTTCCCCTAAAAAAATCAGCTATCCCCATTCTTTTTTTGCCTTCAGGTTGAATCACTTCCAACCCTAAAATGCCTGGATTACATTGAATATGAAGATAGCTTTTATGGTCTGAAATGATCTTTCCTATTTCACCTTCTGAACTAGCATCAACAATTGAGCTTTGATGAATTTTATATTTTTTATCATTCAAAACAGCCCAAGCAGTAGGGAATGGATTTAATCCCCTTACATAGTTGTAGAGTTTCTCTGCTGGTTCATCCCATTGTAACTCAGTATTTTCTTTGAATAGCTTAGGCGCATGTTTCAAAGTTTGATTTTCATTTTGAGCAGTGAGTTCATAGTCTTCATTTTCTATAGCTTTTACTGTTTTTAAAACTAAGCCTGCACCTTTTTTCATTAACCTACTGTAGACTTCACCAGTTGTATCGGTAGGAGAGATAGGTTCTTTTTCTTGTAAAATGATGCTTCCCGTATCAATTTCATGTTTAAGGAAAAAGGTAGTTAATCCTGTTTCTTTTTCGCCATTCATTACTGCCCAATGAATAGGGGCAGCGCCTCTATATTGCGGAAGGAGGGAAGCATGTAAATTGAAAGTGCCTATTTCGGGCATAGACCAAACCGCTTCTGGCAGCATTCTAAAAGCCACCACAATCTGTAAATTGGCATTCAATGCTTTCAATTCTTTCTGAAATTCAGGATCTTTTAGATTTGTAGGCTGCAAGACAGTAAGTCCAGCAGATAGTGCATATTCCTTTACGGGCGATTGGGATAATTTTTGTCCTCTTCCTTTGGGTTTGTCTGGAGCGGTGATTACGGCAGCAATATCATAATTATTTTCTACCAATATTTGCAAAGAAGGTACTGCAAAATCAGGCGTACCCATATAAACGATCCTTAATTTTTTCATAGAACGCAAAGTTAAAAATATCGATTGGGAATTTTGTAGAATAATAGTTTTTATACTTATCCTAATTTGTTTCAGGCTTTAATTAATTGACAGTATTATCTGATTTATTAAATCGGTTAGAAAACACCCCCCCTTCGCCCCCCTCCTCTAGGGAGGAGTCGCACGGAATTACATATGTTTTTTTAAAATATTATATCCGTGTGAACTATCCCCTTGAGAGGATTAAAGGGGTGTTGATTGTTTTTCTCTAAAGCAGAAAAAAGATTAAATCAAATCCATTCTTTTAAACTACAGTACGATTATTGCTATATTGATGCTTTAAATTTTAATGAGAACCGTGAGGAAACCTTTACTTCTTGGCATATTGATTTTTTTAGTGATTTCAATCTCGGGATTGCGGTGGTATTACCATTCACAAGAATTGGATAAGGAAAGCTTTATTGCCGCTACGCAAAAGAAATTGAATACTGAATTTAAGGCTGTAGAGAAAGATCGACAAGCTTTAGTAGAGTATTTTGCTGAAAGTAAAAACTTGGATTTTCAATCACTCAATCAGCTCAATAACACCTATCCCTTTTATATTTTTAAGAATTATGCGTTAGTTTATTGGTCTGATGAGCACTATACTCCTGTATTAAAGAAATACAGAAATGAAGGGTGGCAATTTGTAAAAGATAATGCGGGACAATTTTTAGAATTAAATAGTAAATCTAAAAATTCTGATATCATATTAGTGAGCGTAATACCACTATATGAATATTATGATGTTGATAATGAATATATCCAATCTTCATTTAATACTAATATTTTGCCATCATCCGGAATTCAACTGCACCAATCGGCTCAGGGTGAATCTTATGCTGTAAATGATTTGGAAGGAAATCCTGTTTTTTACGTTTCTTTTGCAGAGGATTTTGAAAATTACTTACCTAATTTTCATTATCTGATCATCACCTTAGAATCATTACTGGTCATACTTCTATTATACTTTTTATGGCAATTTGCTTCTTCAAGAAAAGGATTTTGGTTCAAAATTGCTATTTTCATTTTCGGTTCGGCTTCAATTTGGGGACTGATGGAAATTTTTGATTTCCCCTTTCATTCCACTGATTTAGACTTATTTGATCCTAAACATTTTGCATCTTCTGATTTTAATCCTTCTCTAGGAAATTTAATTATCAATTGTATTCTCTTCTTTTTAATAGGATTTTTCTCTATTCGGAAGTTGAAGAACATTTATTCTAGTGAAGGTATATCACTTTCTAAATGGACTTATATCTTGTTCAATTTAGGAACTTACTTAGCTACTTTAGGCATCTATTATTTTATTTATCTGATTTATATTCATTCCAATTGGGGGCTAGACAGCACGCAATCTATTGAGTTTGATTTTTTGGAATTGTTATCCTATGCAGTAGTATTGCTTTTTGGCTATTTAGTTTTTGAGGTTTTTAGGTTAGTACATCATCTTAACAATAAGTCTAACACCAGTTTTATGGTGTTTATTTCTTTTCAAATATTAGCTTTCGGCTTATTTTTATTAACAGCGTTCAGTTTTGGTATAGTAATATTTGCGATGGCAGGAATTGTCTTAGTAGTGAATATTGTCGTCTACTCAACTAATTTAGGAGGGACTCTCGAATCGCTCAAGTTTTTAAGTTTTATATATCTCTTTATCTTAATTATTGCTATTTCTGCTGTTAGTGCTTCCTCTGTTTATCAATTGGAAAAGCAAAAGGAAGCCAGTCAAAGAAGTGTTTTGGCGGATAGAATAATGAATGGTAATGATGTGTTAGCAGAATATATGTTAGTGCAGCTTGATCAAAGTTTAAAAAAGGATGCTTATATCAAAAGGCAGTTTTTGATGCCATTGACTCCTTATAAAACGATAGTTGATAAAATTGAGCAGTATTATCTCAATGATTATTTCGAGAAGTACGAGAAATCAGTTCGGATTTTTGATGCGGAAGGAAATCCTATTTACCCAAGTTATGCATTGCCAATGTCATCCTCCTATCCCATTCAGCAAATGAATGAGAGAAACAAAAGAGGTGACATCAATTTATATTTGGTAAGCTATAATGAAGGAAATCAGTTACTACGAAAATATATATACGTATATGAAATAAAGCATTACGATTTTGTTTTCGCAAAAATTGTATTAGAATTTAAACCTAAGAAAATCCGACCTGATAATGTTTTTCCTGAATTATTGGTCAAAAATCGCTATGTATCTTCTCTAATTGACATTCCATACGATTACGCTCTATATAATAATGACACACTTTCTTATAGTGTAGGTAATCTCAATTTCCCTAATGTGGTCAACAATAAAATTACCGAAGACGAAACCTTACTCAAAATTCAGGAGGAACAGAACATTAATTTCAGTGTGGTAATCAATAATAATGAGAAATTAATTTTTAGCAAAGAGGATGTTTTTTGGTATCGCTTGTTCTCTAATATATCCTTCTTTTTTGTGATAAGTTTTGTATTGGTTTTTATAATCTCAGTCTATCAATTCTTTAAATTGTATTGGAAAACAAGGTCAATTGGGCTAAGCGCTAAAATCCAACTGTATTTTTCACTTGCTTTTTTAATTCCGTTACTATCAGTTAGTATTTCTACGATCGGCTTCGTAAATGCTACTTTTTTGAAGGATATCGTAACTGAATATGAGGAGAATACAAATAGAGTTGCAGGACAGTTGACTCCACTTTTAATGAAATATGAAAATAGATTAGTGGATAAAACTACTTTGACAAATGAACTGTCCACTATTACTAAAATTATTAATACGGATATTAATTTGTATGACTTAAACGGACAATTATCGGCAACTAGTCAGCCACAAGTTTTTGAAAAGAATTTACTTTCTAATAAGATCAATCCAAATGCCTATGCTTCTATTTATCAAAATGGTCAAAAGATGATCACTTTGGAAGAGCAAATTGGAAACTTAAATTATCAGTCGGCTTATGTAGGAATTCGGTCCTATAATTCTGGTGAACTATTAGCTATTTTAGGTAGCCCATTTTTTAAATCTAATAAAGAATATGATTTGCTGTTGACCGATTTATTGAATAATGTGTTCAATATTTTCGTAGCATCTTTTATAATTTTCATCTTTTTGGCTTATGCCGCAACCAAAATTTTGACAACTCCTTTGAATTTGTTAAAACAAAAGCTGTCCCAAGTGAACTTATCTGCCGAAAACAAGCCTATTAGTTGGCAAGTAGATGATGAAATCGGCTTATTAATAAAAGAATATAATCAAATGCTCTTGAAATTGGAGAAAAGTAGGCAAGCTTTAAGTAAAACAGAAAAAGAATCTGCTTGGCGAGAAATGGCGCAACAAGTTGCACATGAAATTAAAAACCCGCTTACACCTATGAAGCTTAATTTGCAGCATTTGGAAATGAAAATTCAAAGGTCTGAGAATCCAATGCCTGAAGCTTCGGAGAAAATCAATAGTATATTATCACAAATAGAAAACCTCAGTGATATCGCCACCTCTTTCTCTTCATTTGCTAAAATGCCTATTCCAGAAAATGAGAAAGTCTGCATAAGTGAAACTTTAAAAAGAGTAGTTGATTTTTTCCATGCCGAAAATGCAGAAATTAAATTGGATTTACCTGATGCGGATATTTATGTTCTGGCTGATCCAAAAATAATGGAGCGTACTTTCAATAATATGTTGATAAATGCCATACAAAGTGGCGATGGTAAGAAAGCTATTTTGATTGAAATTAAAATCGAGCTTTTAGAGAATAAAATTAGAATCTCAATAGCTGATAATGGTTTAGGTATTCCTGATGACAATTATAACAAAGTATTTTTGCCTAACTTTACCACAAAATCAAGTGGTTCTGGAATTGGATTGGCAGTGGCTAAAAGAGGAATAGAACATGCCGGAGGTGAAATATGGTTTGAAACAGATGTTAATAAAGGGACTATATTTTTCATAGAATTGAAAAGGTTGGATTGATTTGAAGTGGGTTTTAAGAATTGTGGTTTTTTTTATTCCGGTCTTATTTTTAAGCTCGCAGCTACTTAATGCCCAATCAAATTGCTTTGAAACATCTTATACTAGCTATCAAATTCCTGATTCCGTAATATTAATTCCCACTACCATTCAGATTAAAAACAAAGCGAATAATGAATTGGCTTTTGAGATATTCGATAATGTTATTAAAATCAATGAATCTCAAGAAGGAGATGTTTTTAGCATTTGCTTTAATTATATCCTTAAAAATACTGAATTAGTAAAATCCGCTGTTCCGGAAAATTGGTATGATAGTACTGCTCGTTTCACGAATACTTTTCCAATTCAAGATGAAAAAAATAAAACTACCCAAGAGCTTTTAGGCTTGGGTGGAATTCAAATCAATGGGGCCTATATGCGCTCAGTTTCTGGTGGAGGCCAACAATCAGCCATGATGCATTCGGTAATGGATTTAACCATAGCTGGAAATATTTCTGAGGATTTAAAGCTTCAAGCTAGAATGACGGATCAACAAATGCCCTTCGAACCTGAAGGAAATACACAAAGATTGCAGGATTTTGATAGAGTAAATGTTCAATTGATTCATGAAAACTGGGGGTTGGAGGCAGGTGATTTGCTTATTCAATCAAATCAAGATCTCAACTTTTTGAAATTCAATAGACAAGTTCAGGGCCTCGGGGTATCTTCTTCTAAATTATCTTTCGACTCCACTGATTCCGAAACGCAAGCGGTAACATCTTTTGCAAGAAGCAAAACAGGAATTCAAACCATTGAACCATTGGAAGGAGTTTTAGGCCCTTATAGAATTGAAGGCCCACAAAATGAACCTTTTATTTTTCTCTTGGCAGGATCTGAAAAAGTATTTCTAGATGGGAAGCTCCTTGATAGAGGACTGGAAAATGATTATGTGATAGATTATAATTCAGCTGAAATTACTTTTAATTCCAAAATTTACATTTCAAAATACAGCAGAATTCAAATTGAATTTGAGTATTCAGATAGACAATACAGCCGAAATGTAACCACTTTGCAACACCAACAATCTATTGGAAATTTGGATGTAAACATTGGTTATTTTCAACAAACTGATAAACCAGGTAATCAACTGAATGACTTATCGGAAAGTGATTTCGAAGAATTATCAAATTTGAATGCTGATGCTGCCTACGGTGAAATATCTTCAGCCGACAGTTTGGGTTATGCATCTGATAAAAAGCGCTATGCTCAAATTGATACGGTTATTAATGGTCAGACTTATCAAATCTACAAGCGTTCTGAAAATCCTGATATAGCCCATTATCAGTTAAATTTCACAATGGTAGGAGAATATAATGGTGATTATCGAATTGCCAATACTTCTGAAAATGGTGTGAGTTACGAATGGGTAGCACCTATTGACGGTATTCCTCAAGGAAACTATGCACCCATAAAAAGAGTGGCATTGCCGCAAAACCAACGAATTATTAATGTTGGTTTAAACTACAATTTAAAAGATGATTCAGAAATTAGTTTCGAATATGCTGGTTCTGAATTTGTAACCAATCGTTTTAATCAGGATGATACCAAGCTTAATGGAAATGCATTTGCTATTGGCTATCGTTCGGCACCAAAAGAACTGAATTTCAGTAAAGACTTATCCATAGACTATTTCATTAAATATGAATATTTAGATTCAGCATTTTCCCCAGTCCAACCTTTTCGTGAGGTGGATTTCAATAGAAATTGGGGAATGGAACAGTCGGCAGCATTCCAAGCTGGTGAAGAACAGCTTTTGAGAATAGGAACCTCTATCCAGAATGAAAAACAGGATTTCAGCTATGAAATAGGATTGAGAGATAAGGAAAATCTCGGAAATGGAACTCAACATAATGTCAACTTCCAAAACAAGGGTGATTTGAACTTATTGGTAAATACCTTTTTGATGAACAGTGAACATAGTAAAACCCAAACCGAATGGAAAAAAGCAACTGCTGATTTGAGTTATGCAAAATATAAGATTCAACCAGGCTATACCTTTCGAACAGAACAACATCAAATAAAGATTGAGGATGAAATTCTCAATAGCTTTCAATTTTATGATAGCCATAGCTTCTATATTTCAAAGCAGGATTCCAATCAATGGAATTTCAGATTATCACATGAATTTAGAGCAGATCAAAGACCAGTTGAAGGTAATTTACAAGACTATGAGAAAGCACAAAACACTCAATTCCAGACTTCATTTCAATATGGGAAAAACAATCAACTCGCTTTTAATTTGTTGAAAAGAGAAATTCAACCGAATATAGATTCAGTTGAAAACGAAAAGTATTTTCAAGGCGGCTTGAATTGGCAATCAAGTTTTTGGGATGGCAATATCATACAAAATCTAAACTTCCAAACTGGGACAGGACGAGTATTGCAAAGAAGTTATTTCTTTATGGAAGTGGCTCGCAGTTTAGGAACTCATTCTTGGTCTGATTTAAATGGAAATGGAGAGCAAGAACTTAATGAGTTTTTTGAAGATGAAACAGAATACGGAGACCGGAATTACGTGAAGGTTTTGACAATGGGTGATAATTACCAAACCGCTTTTATCAATAATTTACAATATCAATTAAGGTGGGATTTGCCAAAATCTTGGGCTAAATCTGATAACCTGATGCAATATATCGGAAAACTTTCGGGTAGTTTTCATGCCAATTTAGATAATAAAAATACTTTCGATGATTGGTCAGCAAGAATGTCTCCTTATTCATTTGCTGATAGTGATGAAGTGCTGTCTTCTCGAAACATGTGGAAATCCAATTTCTATTACAATAGGGGAGGCGTAGCTTTTTTAGAGACTGGGTGGTCTAATTCCAATAGAAAGCAATTAATGATAGATGGTTTTGAAGGAATGGATAGAAGTACCTTTCATTTAGCGGGTTCTTTAAATTCGTTTCAAGATTGGAACATTTCAGCTGCCTATCGTCAATCTTCAAACTCCTCTTTTTCTGATGTAGTAGAAGAAAGGGATTATCAATTTAATTCCACTTCCGTAAATCCTAAAATCACATGGCAAGGAGGTAAGAATTTAAGAGTGAGTTTGGCTTATAGAAATGAAAATAAATTTAGTCCCGATGAAAGTTCAGGCGGTGTGGTATTAATTAATTCAGTAGAGCTATCTAATAAATTGATCCAAGTTAAAAATGGAATTTTAGAAGGTAAATTCAGTTATGTAAGTGTTGATTCAGAATTATTGGATAATCAAAGTCCGCTCGCTTTCGAAATGTTTGAAGGTTTAAGAGCAGGTGACAATTACGTTTGGAATCTATCGCTAAGAAGAAAAATTATAGGAGATTTGAATTTAATCCTACAATATATCGGCAGAAAAAGCCATGATACAAAGACCATCCATAATGGCAGCGTCCAATTAACCGCCTTATTCTAAATCTTCCTACATCCAACACTCATCACCCCACTATTTCCTTATAAAATACTTATTTTCCTTCCTTAGGAATTACAAGGCACCAATTCCCCCTTTGGGGGCTAGGGGACCTACAGCGTCTTCCTCAACTTCTTCATAAACTTGCTAGCAAAAATAAAGTCCTCCAAGTCTTCCTGACCAGAGGTCAAAATATTATCAGAATTTCCTTCCCAAACTTTTTTACCTCTAGCCAAATACATGATGTATTCTCCTACTCCCATAACAGAATTCATATCATGCGTAACCATAATGGTTGTAACATTAAGCTCATGAGTAATTTCTTGAATTAATTCATCAATCAAAAGAGAAGTTCTCGGATCTAGGCCTGAATTAGGTTCATCGCAGAACAAATAATTGATGTCATTCACAATTGCTCTGGCAATCCCCACTCTTTTTTTCTGTCCACCACTTATTTCGGCAGGCATCTTTTTATTGATGTTTTCAAGCCCAACTCTGCTCAATACATTATTAACTCGGTCAAGCTTTTCATCCTTTTTCATATCTGTTAAAAGGTCTAAAGGAAACATCACATTTTCTTCAATGTTTTTTGAATCAAATAATGCGCCTCCCTGAAAGAGCATCCCGATTTCTCGCCTCATTTGCGATTTTTCCTCTTTATCTGCTTTCAAAAAAGATCTTCCATCGTAGAGTACTTCACCTTCTTCTGGAATTACTAATCCAACTATGCATTTTAGTAGGACACTCTTTCCTGTTCCGCTAGCTCCAATGATAAGGTTAGTGATACCTCTTTCAAATTTCCCTGAAATATCTTGTAAAACGTGATTGTCTCCGAAAGATTTGGATATATTATTGACTTCAATCATTTCTTAATTTAATAATAGTTCTGCTAAAATATAATCCGCTAAAAGTACAGCAATACAGCTTTTAGTAACAGCACTTGTACTAGATTTACCAACTTCAAGTGCACCCCCAGTAGTGAAAAAACCCTGATAAGCTGAAATTGATGCTATTAAAAAAGCAAAAACAACGGATTTAATAAGTGCGAATTGAATGGTAAAAGGGTTAAAATCAATTCTAATTCCGTAAACATATTCTGTTTCCGTTAAAATTCCTGTCATGGTTCCGGCAATATATCCACCGTATAAAGCAAGAAACCCAGCTAATACTACTAATAAAGGATACATAATCATAGCAGCCACAATTTTTGGTAGTACCAAATAGGAGGATGCATTTACGCCCATAACTTCTAAAGCATCTATTTGCTCCGTAATTCTCATAGTACCTAATCCTCCAGCTATACTAGAACCTACTTTACCAGCAATAACGATAGCTGTAATAGTCGGTGCTAGTTCCAAAACTACCATTTCTCTTGTTACCTGAGCCACTACATAATTTTGAATTAATGGACTTACTAAATTATAGGCAGTTTGGACAGTTGTTACCGCCCCCATAAATGTTGAAGTAATTGCTACTATTAAAATGGAATTCCAGCCTATGGAAATACATTCGTTTATGGTGAGTTTGAAATAGGATGAAAAGGACTCTCTTCTGACAAACATACTTCCCAGAAAAATAAAATAGGCTCCGATAGACTTCATAAGGTTGTTAATGTTTCTTGAAACTTCAAATTTAAAGTTAGCATGAAATTTTTCTTTACAATAAAAGTTATTTTAATTCTTTAATATTTATCTGATTTAAAGCAATTGATAACGATTATGTAATCCAATACGCTAATGAATTTCGTAAGTTTGTAGAACATCAAGATTATTGTTTAGTTTCGTGTTTTCAAAACATCGAAATCTTAAATTAAAAATGAATAAATTAATAGTTATTACAGGAGGTACTAAAGGTATCGGAAGAGCATTAGTGCTTCGGTTTGCTGAAAATGGATTTAATATCATTACTTGTGCTAGAAATGAAGCTGATTTAGAAGTCCTAAAAGAGGAAGTAGAAAAAGCATATAATAGTAAAGTATATGTGAAAGCTGCAGATTTATCAATAAGAGAGGATGTAACTGATTTCGCAGATTTTGTTTTGAAAACTACGTCTCAGGTTGATGTATTAGTGAATAATACTGGAGTTTTTCTTCCTGGTAGTATTCAAGATGAACCTGAAGGTAATCTGGAAATGATGATGAATACTAACCTGTTTTCGGCTTACCATTTAACTAGAGCATTATTGCCAACAATTCTACCTCATAAAAAAGGACATATTTTCTCTATGAGCAGCATAGCGGGAATTACAGCTTATGCAAGTGGAGGTTCTTACAGTATAACAAAATACGCTATGCAAGGCTTTACTAAATGTTTGCGCGAAGAATTGAAAGAAGAAGGGGTAAAAGTGACGGCAGTATTACCTGGAGCTACTTTTACAGCAAGTTGGGAAGGCGTTGATTTGCCCCATGAAAGATTTATGAAAGCTGAAGATGTAGCGGAATCTGTTTGGTCAGCATATTCCTTATCAGATAGAACCGTAGTAGAAGAAATTGTTTTGAGACCTCAATTAGGAGATATATAACCCCATGAACGAAAGAATATTTTTATCAGCGCCCCATATGGGCGGAGACGAAATCAAATTTATACATCATGCTTTTGATGAAAATTGGATAGCACCTTTAGGGCCAAATGTAAATGGTTTTGAAGCAGACATTCAGGAGTATAATAATATTCCTTATGCAGCTGCCTTAAGTTCTGGTACTGCTGCAATTCATTTAGCTTTGATTTTATTAGGGGTTAAAAATGATGATGTTGTAATGGCATCTAGTTTTACGTTTTCCGCTACAGTAAATCCTATTGTTTATCAGCAAGCAGAGCCTGTTTTAATTGATAGCGAAAAGGAAACATGGAATATGGATCCTGAGCTTTTAGAAAAGGCTATAGAAGATTATATAGCAAAAGGTAAGAAACCCAAGGCCATCATATTTGTTCATCTCTATGGAATGCCTGGAAAAATAGAAGAAGTTAAGGCTATTTCTGAGAAATATGATATCCCTTTGATCGAAGATGCTGCGGAAGCTTTAGGATCAAAGTTAAATGGCAAACCCTTAGGAACCTTTGGTGATTTCGGGATTTATTCATTTAATGGGAACAAAATAATCACCACTTCTGGTGGAGGTGCTTTAGTTTCTCAAAAGAAAGAATGGATTGATAAATCACGGTTTTTGGCGACTCAAGCTAGAGATGCAGCTCCCTATTACCAGCATTCTGAAATTGGCTATAATTATAGAATGAGCAATATAGCGGCTGGTATCGGAAGAGGACAAATGAAAGTTTTGGATTCTTGGGTGGAGAAAAGAAGAGCAAATTATAATTTCTATAAAAAGGAACTAAATTCAGTCGGGTTTGAGTTTCTTGAAGAACCTACAAGTTCATTTAGTAACAGATGGTTAACTTGTGTGTTATTCAATGAAAAATTGACGAAAAAACCAGAAGATTTAAGACAAGAACTAGAAAAATTCAATATTGAAACTAGACCATTATGGAAGCCAATGCACTTGCAACCTATTTTTAAAGATTGTATGTCTTATCGGTCAGGAGTATCTGAAGAGTTATTCCAAAAAGGGCTTTGTCTGCCATCTAGTTCCTCTTTATCGGACGAACAAAAGGAAATGGTGGTCGAAAAAATTAATGACTTTCTTAAATAATAGATTAAATTATTATAAAAAAATATTAAATAGGTTATATTTGTAATTCAATGATGAAGAAAATTAACGATATCAGCTTTCTGCCTAGATGGATTATTTTATTAATCGATCTAGCATTGTTGTTGTCTGCAATTGTATTTGCCTATTTATTAAGGTTTAACTTTAATGTAGAGGAAGTAATAGCTTTTAAATTCACAGAAGGATTAGTCCTGTTTTTAATTTGCCATTTAATCGCAATATTTCTCACTCAAAGTTATGCTGGAATTATCCGATATACTTCCATTGAAGATGGCCTTAGAATCTCATATACAACTTTTATTGGCACTGTTTTAATCGCAATAGTGAGTTACCTTAATTACTGGTATACAGGAAGTGTAATAATTCCATTGTCAGTATTAATTATCAGCTTTATTTTGGCTGTAGTTATTTTATTTTCTTATCGTGTTTTAGTAAAAAATCTTTTTGCCTACTATCGTGATGCAGTTCGCCTAAGAAAGAATGTAATGATTTTTGGTGCAGGTCAATATGGGATTATTACAAAACATGTGATCGATGCCGACCCTAATGCTAGATTGAGGGTGATTGGTTTTATAGATGACGACCTTAAAAAAGTAGGTAAGGTACTTAATGGTGCACCTATCTATGATGCTGGCTATAATTTAGATGATATTTTGGAAAAGTATCGCGTTCATGAAATTGTAATCGCAATTGCTAATTTATCTGTTGAGAGAAAAAATGAATTGGTTGATTATTGCTTAAAAGCTCATGTAAAAGTAAGAACTGTACCTGCTCCTGATAAATGGGTGAATGGTGAATTAAGCATGAACCAAATTAAAGAGGTTCGAATAGAAGATCTATTAGGAAGAGAATCTATTAAATTGGAAAACCCAAAAGTTGCTGAAAATATAGAGGGTAAAACAGTCTTGATTACGGGTGCAGCGGGTTCGATAGGTTCAGAAATTGCAAAGCAGATTCTAAAAGTAAAACCCAAAAAACTGATTATATTAGATCAAGCAGAATCTTTTCTATATGCTATCGATATCGAATTAACTAATTTGGATGTTAAGAAAGATATTGAAGTAATTCCAGTAATCATGGATGTGACTAATAAGAGAAGACTAGAATTTATTTTTGATAAGTATAGACCCAATATAGTATATCATGCGGCAGCTTATAAGCATGTGCCATTGATGGAAATGCACCCATTTGAAGCAGTAGCTACTAATGTTTTTGGCACTAAAAATCTTGCTGATCTTTCTGTTCAATATGATGTGAAGAAATTTGTAATGGTTTCTACTGATAAGGCTGTGAATCCAACCAACGTGATGGGTGCATCGAAAAGGTTAGCTGAAATTTATGTGCAATCCTTAAATGATTCCAAATCAGAAGAAGTCAAAAATAACACTCAGTTTATCACTACCCGATTTGGAAATGTTTTAGGCTCAAATGGTTCCGTTATTCCATTGTTTAAAAAACAAATTGAAAAAGGTGGACCAATAACGGTTACTCACCCTGATGTAACACGTTATTTCATGACCATACCTGAAGCTTGTCAGTTAGTGATCGAAGCAGGGATTATGGGCTTTGGTGGTGAAATATTTGTTTTTGATATGGGCAGATCAATTAAAATAATTGATTTGGCTAAGAAAATGATCCAATTATCAGGCTACGAAGTTGATGTTGATATAAAAATTGTATTTTCTGGTCTTCGTGAGGGAGAAAAACTATTTGAAGAACTTCTAAGTGATAATGAAACGACTTTGCCAACTCATCACGAAAAGATTTTGATTGCCAAAACTGAAAGAATGAGGCATAAAGACATCATTAAGGAATTACAAAAGCTTAATGATTTAATGAATGATGAAAATGAATTGGGAATGATTATGCAAATGAAAAATATCCTCCCAGAATTCGTTAGTCACGCCTCTCGTTTCGAAGCCTTGGATGAAGAAATGGCTAGCGAAAGAAAACGTAAGTGGAGTATCACCCGAAAAATTAGCTAATACAGTAAGGCGTATCTTTTTGCCTTAATTTTAACATTTCAGTTTATATGACAAACCTGAATTTTCGTAGTTTCTAGCTGTTGTCATATTTTAATTCCGATCTTTATATAACCTCTAAAGAAAGATTTTTATTAAATAACAACCTTCATCAAAAGACTAATTAAAATTACTTAACCTTAATCAACCCCTCCTGATACTCATGAAATTTTTTCATCACATATCGTATAGACCTATAAGTATTGAGTAATACTGTTCTTACTTCTACTTTATTAACCCAAATAACTTTCTCAATACCTTCTTCTGTTTGAGGTTTCATTTTTTTGTCTTCTTCCAAAGTCATATGATACCAACTGGTTTTCTTGAGATGGTTTTTACCATTTCTTGTATAGGTATGCCAGGTTTTACAAACCCGAGGGCCTAATGCTACTTTTACATTGCATTCTTCTTCTACCTCTCTTACTGCAGCTACTTTTACATTTTCTTTTTTCTCGAGCTTACCTTTTGGAAGGTCCCATTTTTTTAACCTGTATATAAAAAGAATATTTATCTCGTTTAGTTACAATTCCACCTGCAGCCTCAACAATCTTAAATTCTTTCTTAAAGCCTTTTGTTACTTTTTCATAGTCAAAAACTTTACAGGTTAAAGAGTCAAGTTTTTTATTTTTATCAGAGGATAGAAATTTATAAAATTCCAGTATATCAGCTAAACTACCTTTTCTAATCAGTACGTCATCGATTAAATTATCATATCGGATTTTTTCCTTTTCCGCATCAATAATAAGGTCATAATGCTCCCTGTCAATTACTTTGTCCATGGGGATTATATAAAGCGGAACATCATTTATAAATACTTTCATAGAATTGGTTTTGCGCTATGCAAGTAAAAGAATTATTCAGAATGTGCCAATTATTAATCTAGAATTTAAAAATTTTGAAGTCGAAAATATAAGCTATAGAAATTCTTTTCTATATGTATTACTATGTTAAATATAAGACCTAATTTTGTCGTATGAACTATCTTTCAGTAGAAAATATTACCAAAAGCTTTGGAGAAAGAGTTTTATTTGAAAACATTTCTTTTGGCTTAGCTCAAGGCGAAAAAGTTGCATTAGTAGGCATCAACGGATCAGGGAAATCCACGCTCTTAAAAATATTGATGAGGGAGGAAACACCTGATTCAGGCAATCTGAGCTTTCGGAATAATATAAAAGTTGGATTCCTATCGCAAAATCCACAATTTCAATCAGGTCAAAATGCTATGCAAGCTATTTTTAGCTCTGATCATGAATCGCTTAATATTATTAAAGAATATGAGCGATTAGCCGAAAATCCTGATATGAATGCTAAAGAACAAAACCGTTTTCAAGAATTAATGGAGAAAATGGAAGCACATCAACTTTGGGATTATGAAAGCCAAGTTCAACAAATCCTTGGTCAATTAGGAATAAATGACATAAAGCAATCAGTTGAAAATATGTCAGGTGGACAAAAGAAGAGGGTGGCGCTAGCAGCTCAATTGATCGTTAAACCTGATGTCTTGATTTTAGATGAGCCAACCAATCATTTAGACATTGATATTATTGAATGGTTGGAGAATTATTTGGCTACTCAAAACATGACCTTACTAATGGTTACCCACGATCGATACTTTTTGGATAGAGTGTGTAATGGGATTTTAGAAATTGACCGTCAACAGATTTTTAAGTATAAGGGTAACTATGAAGAGTTTTTAGTTAAAAAGGAAGAAAGGGAATCGATTGAGCAACTTGAAGTGGACAAAGCTAAAAATCTCATGAAGAAAGAGCAGG